>NZ_JBEYJD010000019.1:0-155538 GCF_040636125.1 Streptomyces sp. NPDC006733
GGGTGGCGGGGGGGGGGGGGCGCCGGCGGGGGGGGGGCCCCCTCCCCGGGTGGGGGGGGCCCCGGCCCCCCCCCCCCGCCCCGCCCGGGGCGGGGCCCCGGGCCTCGGCTAGCCCACGGCGCGCTTGAGCAGCGCGGCGATCCGCTCTTCGACTTCCGGCGTCACCTCGGTCAGCGCGAAGCCGGCCGGCCACATGGGCCCGTCGTCCAGCTGCGCCTGGTCGCTGAAGCCGAGCGTGGCATAGCGCGCCTTGAACTTCTCGGCGCTCTGGAAGAAGCAGACGATCTTTCCGGCGTCGGTGGCGTACGAGGGCATTCCGTACCAGAGCTTGGGGGCCAGGGCCGGGGCGCTGGCCTTGACGACGGCGTGGATCCGTTCGGCCATGATCCGGTCCGAGTCCTGCATCTCGGCGATCTTCTCGACGACGTCCTGCTCCGCCTGGGCCGCCTTCTCCGCCGCGGTGGTGCGCCGGCCGGTGGCCTTCGTCTCCTTGGCGCGGTCCTTCATCGCGGCCCGCTCCTCGGCCGTGAATCCCTCGTGCTTGGCATGTTCAGCGCTGGTCATGTCTCCCCCTTGCCGTCGTGGTGATCGGCCGCCCTACCGGCCTTGATCAACGTGATCGCATCCTCTCCAACCGGGGCGCGGACCGCTACCTCAATGATCGCAAAATCCGCGACGCGGGCTGCGGGACACCCGATTGCCGCACGGCGTGGGGTCAGGCCGCGTACGGGAACGTCGAGTAGGTCAGATAGCCCGCGTCGCCGCCTTGGAAGTACGTGGCTTCGTCGACGGGCGCGATGGGAAGCCCGGCCCGCAGCCGCTCGACCAGGTCGGGGTTGGCGAGAAAGGCGCGGCCGAAGCTGATGAGGTCGGCGCCCAGGCCGAGCCAGTGGTCGGCGCTGTCCTTACCCGTCTGCTTCGGCCCCATCGGCAGCACCGGGTTCATGATGAGGGTGCCCGGCCATGCCCGGCGCAGGGCGACGAGCGACTCCTCGTCCAGGGTGGCTTCGAGGTGCACGTAGGCCAGGTCCAGGGGGGCCAGTTCGCTCAGCAGCGCGGTGTAGAGCTCGAGGACGTCGGCCTCCTCGACCCCCCAGAACGTGCCGCCCGGGGAGAGCCGGATGCCGGTCCTATCCCCGCCGACGGCCTCGACGGTGGCGGTGACGGCCTCGACGGCGAACCGGATGCGATGGGCGATCGGGCCGCCGTAGCGGTCCGTGCGCAGGTTGGCGTTGGACGACAGGAACTGCGAGATCAGGTAGCCGTTGGCGCCGTGCAGTTCGACTCCGTCGAAGCCTGCCTCGACGGCGCGGCCGGCGGCCCGGGCGTAGGAGTGCGCGTGGTCGGGAACCTCGGCCAGGTCCAGCGCGCGCGGGGTCGGCGCGGGCTGGGGGCCGGTCGCCGTGAACACGTCGCCGACGGCGGGGACGGCGGAGGGCCCGACCGGCTGCAGGCCGGTAGTGTCGTGATGCGAGACCCGGCCGCCGTGCATGAGTTGAGCGAAGATCCGGCCGCCGTTGGCGTGCACGGCGGCGGTCACCGGGCGCCATGCCGCGACCTGCTCGTCCGTGTGCAGGCCCGGGGTGCCGGGATTGGACTGCCCGATCACGCTCGGCTGCACGCCCTCGCTCACGATCAGTCCGGCGGTGGCCCGCTGTGCGTAGTAGGCCGCCATCGAAGGCGTCGCCAGTCCGCCGGCGGCGGCGCGGACCCGGGTCATCGGGGCCATGACCACGCGGTTGGGCAGCGTCAGGCCGCCGACTCGGTGGCTGGTGAAGAGACTTGTCATGTCAGGAGTCCTTCGCGATCCGCAGCGCCCGTCCGTCGGGCACTGCGGCTACGCTAAAACCTCACACTGACGTCAGAGGCAAGGGTCTGTGACGCAGAACTCAGCCGGGAGGGCCTTGTGCGGATCGGGGAGCTCGCGTCGCGCGCCGGAGTCAGCGTTCGGTCCGTGCGGTACTACGAGGAGCAGGGGCTGCTCTCCAGCACCCGCAGCCCCAGCGGGCAGCGGCACTACACCGAGGAGGAGGTCGAGCGGGTCGCCTTCATCCAGCGGCTGTACACCGCGGGGCTGTCCAGCCGCACGATTGCCGAGCTGCTGCCGTGCGTCGATGCGCCCAGCGAGGAGAACTCCGACTCCGCGCTGGAGCGGATGGCGCTGGAGCGCGAGCGGCTGTCCCTGCACATCGACGACCTTGTGCGGACCCGGGACAAACTCGACGAGCTGATGGCCACCGCCCGGGCGCACCGGGAGCGCTTGAGGAGTGCGACGGCTCACCGGTGAGGGCGGACGGACCCCGGACGGGCGCTCAGAAGGTGCGGGCCGGCAGCGGGAGCGGGAGTCCGGGCAGGCCGTCGATGCTCTGCGCGATGTGCTCCTTCTTGGCGAAGTACGCGCTGAGCGAGGCGTCGTCCTCGCGCCCGAAGCGCTTCGCGTGCAGGTCGCGGTCCTCGTCGTACGACATGAAGGGCACGTTGTAGCCGCAGGTGTCGCGGACCAGTTCGGCCGTGACCACGATGATGGCCCGCAGTCCGTGCGGCGTGGGGTCGATGTCCGGGAAATGGGCGAGCAGATCCTGGAACCGCGGGTCGTCGCGGAGGACCACGTCACCCTGGCCGTGCACCCGGACGATGTTGGGCGGCCCCTGGAAGGCGCACCACATCAGGGTTATCCGCCCGTTCTCCCGCAGATGGGCGATGGTCTCGGCGTTGCTGCCGGCGAAGTCGAGGTAGGCGATCCGCTGCTCGTCGAGCACGGCGAAGGAGCCCTTGAGGCCCTTGGGGGAGAGGTTGATGGTGCCGTCGCCGGCCAGCGGGGCGGTCGCGGTGAAGAACATGGGCTGCGCCTCGATGAAAGTGCGCAGTCGGCCGTCGATACGTTCATAAGTCTTTCCCATGTCTAAGGATTATGCACGCAAGTCTTTCGTCCGTCTAACGAGTACGCGGGCGGGGTGCGCCGGACCTGGGTGGACGGCGGCCTGGTTGCCGGTCGCGGTTGAGCCGACGCTGGGATCACCGCCCGCACCGCGCAGGCCGCACCACCCTGGCACGACGAACAGGACCTTCCGTGACCTCCTTCGACACCACCGACCCCGCCGTGCTCGAACAGCTCCGGCGCCGTTCCGCCGATCCGCACCGGCGCATCGTGTTCGCCGACGCGACGATCGTCACCATGGACCCCGGCCCGGGCGTCCTGAACCACGCCGATCTGCTGGTCGAGGGCGACACGATCACCGCGGTCGGTCCCGAGCTGCGGCGGGACGGCGCGGTGGCGGTCGACGCGCGCGGCACCGTCCTGGCGCCGGGCTTCGTCGACACCCATCGCCACGCCTGGCAGACCCAACTGCGCAGGACCATGCCGGACGTCGACGACCTCGGCGGATACGTGCGCTCCACGCTGGCCGGCCACGCCACCGTCCACCGGCCGCAGGACATGTACGTCGGCACCCGGCTGGCCGCCCTCACCGCCATCGACAGCGGCATCACCTGCATGCTCGACTTCTCGCACAACTCCCGCACGGCCGAGCACTCCGACGCGGCGGTCCAAGCCCTCGTCGACACCGGGATCCGCGCGGTGCACGCCTCCATGGGCCCGCACTTCGGTGCCTGGGACCAGCAGTGGCCGGGTGACCTCACCCGGCCGCCGGTCCGTCCCCGGTCCGTCCGCTCCGGGATGTCGCCGACGGCAAGCGCTCCTACCGTTCCCCCGGCCGCACCAGCGTGCAGGCGCCATCGCGGCACGAGCGCTCCAACCGGCCCTGGGAGACGCTCCCGATCAGGGAGACCGCCCAGCAGGTCGGGCAACCGCGCAGGGGCACCAGGCCCAGCGCGCAGATCAGCAGCGCCGCCGGGCCGAGGGACGGCGTCAGCGCGATGCCGGCACCGATCAGGGCGAGTCCGAGCAGGCCGCGCAGCAGTTGGCGCGCGACGGACTCGTCCGTGGCTCCCCGACCGTCGGCGTGCCCCGCGCGGGTCGCCTTCGTCGCCGTCACGCTCCTTCTCCTGCGGTCGTGTCGCCGGTGGGTGCGCCGTCGACCGGCCGCAGCGCGTCGCGCAGCGCGGCGCGGGCCCGGTGCAGCCGTGACTTCATCGCCGCGTCGCTCAGGCCCAGCGAGCGGGCCACCAGCCGCCCCGGCAGCCCTTGCACGTCGCGCATGACCAGCACGCGACGCTGCTCCGCGGGCAGTGCGCTGATCGCGGACGCGACCAGCTGGGCCTCCAGTCGCTGGAGCGCCGCCTCCTCCGCCGACGGCGCGGTCCCGGGCGGCGGCTCGTCGTTGCGGTGGGCGAGCAGCCGCAGGTGCCGCAGGCACTCGTTGCGCACGATCCGGAACATCCACGAGGCCAGCGCGCCGCCGGCCCGCAGCGTGCCGATCTTCCGGTACAGGATGATCAGCGCCTCCTGGGCCGCGTCCTCCGCGTCCTGGGCGCTGGAGCACAACGACCCGGCGAACCGGCGCACATGCGGGTGCGCGCCCTCCACCACCGCGGTCAGCGAGGCCACATCGCCCTCCTGCGCGGCCTTGACCAGCGCCTCGTCCGGCCAGGACACCGATCGTGTCATCACACTCCCTCCCCGCCGCGCCCGCCCCTGCGGGACCGGCCGCTCAGCCATTGTTCCCGCGGCGCCGCCGCAGGAAGACGAACCCGCACCCGCACACCATCGCCGCTGTCACCACGACCGCGATCACCGTTGTCATCAGGACTTCCCTTCCTGTCGCATCGACCAGGACGGTCGGTGCGGGGATAGGAGTGCCGCCGGCACGGAAAGGATTCACCCCCGGTGCGCGCGGCCTCGCGGCCTCGGTGCGGCGGGCGGGAGCGCCGGCCCGGCGGCGCGGCGTCCGCGGGCCTGCTGCCGGTCAGCGCACCGGGACGTCGCTAGAGTCGGCCGACATGACCGTCGCTCGCTCCCTCGCTCTGTTCGCCGTCGCCGCGCTCTTCGAGATCGGCGGGGCCTGGCTGGTCTGGCAGGGCATCCGCGAGAGCAAGGGCTGGATCTGGATCGGCGCGGGCGTCATCGCCCTCGGCCTGTACGGCGCGGTCGCCACGCTGCAGTCCGACGACCACTTCGGACGGATCCTCGCCGCCTACGGCGGGATCTTCGTCGCCGGGTCGATCGCCTGGGGCATGGTCGCCGACGGCTACCGCCCCGACCGCTACGACGTCATCGGCGCGCTGGTCTGCCTCACGGGCATGGCCGTGATCATGTACGCCCCGCGCAGCCACTGATCCGTCCACCGCCCGTCTCGGCGACCGCACCTGCCCAAGGCCCCAGTGCCTCAGCGGCACAGCGATACGGCGCGGGGGGACCCGCCCGCCGTCCCGCGCGTGGCCGGACGCGGGTGGTGCCGGCGTCCCGGGGCGCCGGCGCCACCCCGGGGGAGGCGGGAGGCTCAGCCGGTGGTGTAGGCGCCGGCGAGGATGTCCTCGATCAGCGTCGGGCCGGTGGGCTCCCAGGAGAGCAACTCGCGGGTGAGGTCGCTGGAGCCGGTCATGGTCTGGCCGAAGAAGTGGCCGACGACGCCGAAGTGCTCCGCCGCGTCCGCGGGGTCGATCGAGGTCACGGGCAGGTCGAGCGCCGTGCCGAGCGCCTGGGCGATCGTCTTGGTGGTGACCGCCTGCTCGGCGATCGCGTGCATGCGGGTGCCGGCCGGGGCGTACTGCAGGCCGAGGCGGATCAGCCGTGCCGCGTCCGAGACGTGGACGGCGGACCACTCGCTGGTGCCGTCCCCGACGTAACCGGAGACGCCCCGCTTGCGTGCGGCGGCGGTGAGCCAGTTGACGAAGCCCCAGTCGTCGCGTCCGTGCACGCTCGGCGCGAAGCGCACCGCGATCGCGCGGATGCCGCGGGAGGCGGCCTCGAGGGTGAGGTTCTCCGAGCCGCCGCGGTCCGCGCCCGGACCGACCTCGGGTGAGGCGTCGGTCTCGCGCGCCGGGCGGCCCGTCACGAGGCCGGAGAGCCCGTTGGCGATGACGAACGGCTTGGTCGAGCCCTCGAGTGCGGTCAGGATCGCCTCCACGGCGGCGCGCTCGACGCGGTCGTTGCCTTCCGCGTCGGCCCAGTCGTGCTTGTTGGCGAGGTGGACGACCGCGTCGGCGGCGCTCGCGCCCGCCCGGAAGGAGGCGGGGTCGTCGAGATCGCCGCGCTGGACCTGCGCCCCCTTGGCTGCGAGCTTCGCCGCCGAGGCGTCGGAGCGGGCGAGGCCGAGGACCTCGTGGCCGGAACGGAGCAGTTCGTCGACCGTGGCCGACCCGATCCAGCCGGTGGAACCTGTCACGAAGACGCGCATGGCGCGGTCTCCTTTCTGCCCTGACGGGCACGGTGCCGGCCCTGCCGACACATACGAGTCACTGTGCACCGAAACTAACAGAAGCGGTGCACGGTGTCCAGAAATTAGCGCAGGCCGGGCCCGCCGTAGTCGGTCAGGCGGTCACGCCACACCGTGTGCGGATGCGGGTCGGCCAGGACGATCCCGTCGTGCATCGAGAACTCGATCCACACCCGGGGGCCGTCGATCCGCACGTACCGCGCGCGCCGAGATAGCCCTGCGGGAAGTTCGACCCGTTCGCCGCCGTGGCCGCGGTGTAGGGCTGGAACAGGTCGGCGCGCCGATCGGCGTCGAGGGTGTCGGCGAAGGCGTGTGCCAGGCTCGCCACGGAGCCCGGTACGAGGGCGTGGGATTTATTAATGTGCATAGTGTCTCGTAATTTAGGATCAGCGAGACACGGTGTCCAGTAGGAGGGTGGGATGGTGAGCGAGCACGGCAAAGTCGGCCGCCCGCGCAGCGAGCAGGCCCGGGCGGCGATCCTGCACGCCGTCGACGACCTCGTCGTCGAGCTGGGATACGGCGCGGTCACCCTCAAAGGCATCGCCCAGCGCGCGGGCGTCTCCCGCCAGACCGTCTACCGCTGGTGGACCACCAAGGCCGAGATCCTGCTGGAAGCGAGCGCGACCGACGCCCTGCAGGAACTGGACGTCCCCGCGCACGACGACCCCGCCGACGACCTCACCGCCTACCTCCAGGCGCTGATCGCCTTTCTGACCACCTCCGACGCCGGCGCCGCCTACCGCGCGCTCATCGGCGAGGCCCAGCACGACCAGGCCGTCCGTGACCTGCTGAGCGGCACCGACCCGATCGGGTCGAGCGCGGCGGCCGTCATCGGCCGCGCCCTGCCCGGCGACGCACTGACGATCCCGATGCCCCAGGCCACCGCCCAGCTGGTCGGGACGGTCTTCTTCTGGATCCTCAGCGGCCGGCCAGCTGGTGCCCTCGATCCGCGCGAGCTGGCAGCCGACTTCCTGCGCCGCGCGGCCGCCCCGCCCACCCGGCCCTGAGCGGGCGGGCACCGGGGGTGGACGGGGGAGAAGCGCGGGATCTCCACCCCCGCCTCCACCCGTGGGTCCAGGTGCGGAGCGCCCGATCACAGCAGCATTGAGGGCATGACAACAACCGAGTGGATCACCGACATCGCCCTCATCCTCGTCGTCTTCCGGCAACTGCGGGAAGGCCGGATCGACCTCAAGACCTTCCTGATCCCGCTGGGGATCGTGGCCTTCGTGGCCAACTCCTACCTCGACACCATTCCCACCGCCGGCAACGACCTGGTGCTGATCGGCGCCCTGGTGGCGGTGGGGGCCGCGCTCGGCATCGCCGGCGGCGTCTACACCCGGATCCGGAGGGTCGGCGAGCACACGCTGATCAAGGCCGGCGCGGTGTCCGCGATTCTGTGGGTCGTCGGCATGGGAGCACGCATGGGCTTCCAGATGTGGGCCGAGCACGGCGGCGGCGCCGAGGACGTCGCCCGGTTCAGCATCGCGCACCACATCACCGGCGATCAGGCCTGGGTGGCGGCGTTCGTACTGATGGCCCTGACCGAAGTGGTCACACGGCTGGCCACGATCTTCCTCCGCAGCCGGACCGGGACGGTGACCCACGCCGCACCCGCCTTCGACCGCGCGGCCTGACCGTGCGATATGTTCGGCCCGTGTCCGCGACCGGCAGCGCCCCGCCCCCTGAGAAGGCTCCGGCCCAGGGGGCGGACCCGCGGCCGATCCCCGGCGAGGACGCGCGGGTGCAGTGGGCGCTGGGCGTCGCGGTCATCGTCTCCGGCATCCTGACGATCCGGCCCATGGGTCTCAGCGGCCTGGGCCTGGTTGTCACTGTGCTCTTCGTCATCAACTCCGCGGCGCTGCTGGCGCGGGCCCGGCCCGAAGAGAAGGTGTCCCAGCGCCTGGCCATCGTCTGGCTGTCCGTCGGCGTTGTCGCGGCGGCCGCCCTGATCGGCGCCGCCCGCAGCGGTACGAGCCATCTCTTCGCCTTCTTCTTCGCCGGTCACATCGGATACCGGCTCGGGACCAGACCGGCCCTCGTCCTCGCCGGGATCTGCAGCCTGCTGTGCGGCGGTGTCCTGTACTTCCGCCTCGGCCCGGGACACCACCTGCTGCCCTGGGCACTGGGCCTCGCCACCGGTGCGCCGGTCCTGGTCGGCATCGTCAACCGCGGCCAGCGCCGCATGGTGCTGACGCGGATCGCGGCGGCCGAGTCGGCCGAACGCGCCGCCCGGGCCGAGGCCCAGAGCGCGGTGCTGACCGAGCGCAGCCGGATCGCCCGGGACGTGCACGACGTGCTGGCGCACTCGCTGGCCGGGATCAACATGCAGCTGGAGTTGGCCGACGCCCTGCTCGACTCGGGAGACCTGGAGAGAGTCCGCGAGGCCAACAACAAGGCCCACTCCCTGGTCAAGGAGAGCCTGAAACAGGCGCAGTGGACCGTGCACGCGCTGCGCGAGGACGCGTTGCCGCTGCTGGAGAGCCTGACGGCGATGCTGGAGTCGTCGGGCCACCGCGACGTGCTCACCGTCCACGGCACCGACCGCGAGGTGCCGGTCCAGGTGACCCAGAACCTGTTGCGGATCGCCCAGGAGGCGCTGACCAACGCCGCCCGGCACGCTCCGGGCGGAGATGTCGCCGTAGAGCTGACGTTCACGGCCTCGTCGACCACACTGAGGATCCGCAACCGCCCCGCCACCCGAGCGGTGAACGCGGGTGTCGGTAGCGGGATGGGGCTGATCGGAATGCGCGAGCGCGTCGCCCTGTTGGGCGGAAAGGTCACCGCCGGCCCGGTTACCGAAGGACCGGACCAGGGTGGTTGGCAGGTGGAGGCAGTGATCCCGGGATGAGTGAACCGACCGAGAAGCCACAGCGGTTGCGGGTGGTCGTCGCCGACGACCAGGCCGCCGTCCGGGAGCCGCTCGCCGCGGTGCTGGCGCTGGCCGAGGACATCGACGTCGTGGCGAGCGCCGCCGACGGCAGCCAGGTGCTGGCGGCGGTCGCCGCCGGGCCGGTGGACGTCGTGCTGATGGACCTGCGCATGCCCGTGATGGACGGGATCGAGGCAACGCGGCGGCTGAGCGAGGAGCACCCGCAGGTGGCGGTGGTCGTGCTGACCACCTTCGCCGACGACACCTCGATCCTGGGCGCGCTGAGCGCGGGGGCCCGCGGCTACCTGACGAAGAACGCGGGACGTCAGGACATCACCCGGGCCATCCGGGCCGCCGCCGCCGGCCAGTCCGTGCTCGACCGCGAGGTCCAGGACCGGCTGCTGGCCACCGTCAGGACCAAGGCCCCGGTCGGCGGACAGCCGCTGCCCCAGGACCTCACGCCCCGCGAACGCGAGGTGCTCGCGCTGATCGGGCAGGGCCTGCCCAACCGGGGCATCGCGGAGAAGCTCTTCATCAGCGAGGCCACCGTCAAGACCCACATCAACAACCTGTTCGCCAAGGCGGACATCCGCGACCGGGCCGACGCCGTCCGCCGCGCCATAGAGGCAGGTCTGACGTGACGTGGCCCGGGGCGATCTGACCTGCGCGCGGGCGCCGATGCGGCTGCCGCACCGGTCGCCTGCTCAGAAGCTGTCTTACGTTTTGTGAGTGGGTCCGAGCCGGTCATTCGTAGGATCGAGGAGACCGAGGGGTTGCGGATGTGGCCCAGAAGCTGTTCCCGTGCTGAAGGCTGTCGACACTTGGCCGCCCGGAGCCCCGCGACGACTTGACCGCTGGTCGGGATACGCGATGCGATCACTTCGTAGGACAGTGCCGGCGAGGTCGTCTGCGGGAAGGCCGTGGGGGAATGGCCCTGCTGCACGGATTGAGGCGCCGCGGCCGCCGCCTTGCGCGCGATCGATTTCGTGTACGTCATGGCCACGTTACCCACGGACCTGCGACAGGCCGCCGCCCGCCTCGGCCCGAACGCCCAAGGCCTCACCGACCCACACTTGTACCTGGCCGGCCACTTCGCCACCCGCGTCGACTTCTGCCAGCAGTCAGCTCAATGCCAACTCTGCATCGTCAGTTGGTGGGACTGAAAACCTGATCTGGACGCTGTCGGGACATCGAAACAGCGCAGATCGGCGGGACGGCTACAGCCTGCTGTTCAGTGCCCACGGAGTCCGCAGTCGGCGCGGTAGGGCACTGCGCCTTCCGCGATCGCCCCGAAAGGCGGCGTCCTTGATGCGCGGCCGCTGTCCGTGCTCCACCAGGTCCAGCAGGAACGGAGTAGCTGTGTAGGCGGCCGGGAAGACCATGCCGCTGTGATCATGGATGACCCCATTGGCCAGCCCGCTGGCGGCAGCGGTGATCTGGTGGTACGTAGTCCCTGCTGCCAGCTTCTTGAGGTTCTCGGCAATCCGCTCGGGACGGGAGTAGGGATCGTCGGGCAAGGCGGGTAGCGCCGACCAGTCCACGGCATCCACGGCATCTGCGAACACGGCGACATTGTTCCGCCAGGCGCGCTGCAGGTCCACTCGATGGAGGAGCCGGGGAACCGTGCGACTGGCTCAGCCGAACCCTGGGAAACGATCACTGGAAGCGTGGGAAGCCCGCTGCCTTCCGTGAACGAACCCCCTGTTCACCGACTTCCGTCGGTGCCCCATCCAGTCCGACGTGGCCTCGCAGATGTTTCGGCAGCGAGGTGTCCCGTCGCACCGAACCGTAAGCGAATCTCACCGAAGCCTGACGGAGCGTGGGTCGTGCATGGTTGTCAGGCGATCGTTGGTTGCCGCGTGATTTGCGAAGGCGACTTCGTCGACGCGTCGGGGCTGGAGCTGGACACAGCCTTCCGGCAGCGCGCGAGCGGCCCCTGCCACGGGCGTACGCATCGCCGGTGCCGCGGAGGGACCCAAGGCAGTGCTGCGCAACTGGCCACCGGAGGGCGAGGAAGCGACGACGCCGTGACGCGCCGCCGCCTCCCGGCGGCCACGCCTACTGCGTTGTGATGCGCAGGACCCCGGTGGTCGTCCCCTGCAGGACCACGCGTCCCGGCGCGATGGTGCCGGCCATCTGCAGCGTGTCGAAGATGAAACCGGCCCCCAGCGACGCCGTCCGGACGACCTTGCCGCTCTCCGGGTCGACCTCCCCGTAGGAGTACGGGTCGAGGATCGAGGTGGTGTTGGTACCCGGGATCACCGGGTTGCGGATCACGGTGTGGATCAGCCCGTCACCGGTGGACAGGCGCGGCACCGCCGCGGAGCGCACCTTGTTGTCCCACTTCAGGTCGCAGCCCGAGCCGTCCGCCCGCACGTCGACGCGCGACAGGCCGCCGGAGAAGTCACCGGACGCGGGCACGCTCGTGCCCGCGTCGTCGGGCAGCTTCGGGTAGGGGTAGCCGTAGGTGCTGGCGACGAAGACGGAGTTCCCGGCCGCGATCGGGGAGTTCTCGCTGCCGCTGCCGCCCGCCTTGAGCACGGGCACCGAGCAGATCTGCTCGCCGGTGGCCGCCCGGTAGACCAGCAGGCTCACAGTCGGCGCCGCGTTGTCCACGATGGTGACGTAGTCGGTTCCGGTGGCGGGGCCGAAGAACGTCGGCGTCGATCCGGTGCCCCAACTGAGCTGGCCGGGCTTGCGGCCCGGGCCCCGGTCGTACGCCTGGCGCCAGGCGACGCGCGGGGTGCCGTCGGCCGCCGCGGTCAGCAGGTAGGTGGCGTGGGTGGTGGAGACGGCGGTACCGAGGGGGGAGGTGGAGATCGAGTTGGCCACCTTCTCGCCGGCGGGCAGCGCCAGCGAGCGCACCGCACCGGTCCGGTCGTCGGCCGTGCCGACGACACCGCCGCCCGTGGCGAACCAGACCCGGCCCTGCCAGTCCGGGGAGAGCCCGGTCACCGCGTCACCGTCCGGCACCGCGCCCGTCAGCGAAAGCGCGCTGTCGACGGACAATTCCCACGCGCCGGAGGCGGTGCGCCGGTGGGCGATCCGCAGCAAGGTGCGCTCACCGTCGACGGCCACCAGACGATCGCGGTTGTCGAGATAGGCGTAGACCCCGCCGAGCAGCGACCCCTTGGCGATCGGCAGTTCAGCGAGCGACGCGCCGGTCGCCGGGTCGAGCAGGTGGACGGTCGGGGTCAGTCCGAAGATCGTGGTGCAGAGCGCGACAGGGAAGCCGTCCCCGCCGACCAGCACGGTCGGGCAGGCCGAGGCCAGCGCCGTCCGGTGCGAGGCCAGCGCCCCGGCGCCCGGACCCGGCAGCGGGGTAGCGTCGGACGAACCGGTGTCACCGTGCATGGTGGCCGTGCCGTCCGGGCCCGCATACGGGTTGTGCGGCGGCAGCGGCGCGTACGAGGCAGCGGCCTGCGCCGGCGTGGCGCCGGTCAGGGCGAGCAGGGCAGCGGCGGAGAGCAGCGCGAAGCGCATGGAGGATCCCGTCCGTGGGGGTGAGAGAGAACAGAGCAGCGCGACAGCGCGGTGCACTCCGCCCGACAGGACGAGAACAGCCCGGCTCAGCCGGGCGGGTGACCGCGCTCAGAAGGAGACGCGGCGACAGATCGCGGAACACGCGTGAGCCAGGTCGACGGCAAGTCGACGGCTCAGGTACACGTGGCGATCCATGCGGGTCATCGTGGCGTAGTGACTCTCCGTCTCACAAGTGCCGTCTCACCCTGCGGGCGGGAGCGAGAGGCGCACACGTCCGCCGTTCCGCCGCACCCTGGACAGCGGGGAGCGGCCCGGTCAGGGTCGTATCCGTGAGGACCCCACGGCGCGTCGCGCTGCGCCCGTACACCCCAGCCGATCAGACGGCCGTTCTCCGCCTGATCGACGCCGACCGCCTCGCCGGCCAGCCTCCGGCCACCCCCGCAATGCTCACCCAGGCGCTGAACGGTCACTCGCCGGTGGACGCGCAGTGGTGGGCCGCCCTGGAGGAGCCTGCCACCGAGGTCGCCGTGGACGAGACGGGGGCTGTCACGGGGGTGGTGTCGTACGCCCTTCGGCGCCAGGACGACACAGGACTGATCCTGTGGCTGCACTGCGCGGAGGATCCGCCGACCGCCGGCGCGTTGGTCCAGCACGCGGTGGCCGCGCTGGCGCCGCGCACCGTCCAGGCGTTCCAGATCGCCTCCGCGCTGTCCTTGGGGCTGGAGGCCCTGCCGGTGCGGAACCGGGGGGCCACCGACGAGGCGTTGCGGCGGGCGGGGTTCGCGGGGGAGCGGCTGTGGCGCTACATGCTCGCCCCCCTGCCCGCCCACGGCCTGCCCCGCGCCCCTCACGTCCACGTCCGACCCGTCGACGACTCCGCCCGGAAGGCCTGCCGCCTCGAGATCCACAGCGGCCCCGTCGTGGTCGCCGAGGCGCTGGTGGGCGAGCCCGTACACGGCATCGGCGTCCTGTGGTGGATCGCCGTGACCGAATCCTCACGGGGCCAGGGGTTGGGACGTGCCCTGCTCGGCTCCGCCCTGGACGTCCTGGCCGGACTGGGCGCCACGGAGGCGATCCTGTACGTCGATGACGACGCGCCCGCGGGAGACGCCCGGGACCGCACCGCAGCGAACCGCCTCTACGAGTCGGCGGGCTTCCGCGAGATCGACCGGCTCCACTCGTACACACGCACGCCGTAGCGGGTGTCGCGTGGGGCCGTTGCGCTGTGGGCGGCCGTGCTTACATGCCGGGCATGCCCGCGCCGGGCACGTCGACTCTGGTGGCGTCCGCGCCCCAGGTCATGGACCGGGGACGCTCGACTGTGCGGCCATGCCCCGGTCGTACTCCGTGCGGGCGGTCTGGACCTCCTCGATGTGGCACTCGGCCCACGCCTTGATCGCGGCCATCACCGGCAGCAGGCTGCGGCCGAGCGGGGTGAGTTCGTAGTCCACCCGGACCGGCACCGAGGGCGTCACCGTGCGGGTGAGCAGGCCGTCGCGCTGCAGGGTGCGCAGTGTCTGGGTGAGCATCTTCTGGCTGACCCCGGCGATGATCCGGTTCAGGTCGCGGTACCGCAGGGGGCCGTCGGCCAGCGCGTTCAGCACCAGGCTCACCCACTTGTCGCTGATGCGGTCCAGCAACTGCCGGGCCGGGCAGGCGGCGAGGTAGGCGTCGTAGGCGATGCGCCCGTCGGAGCGGCGCTGGTCGGCGGTGCGGGTGGCCATGGCACTCCCAGGTCGGGTACGCACTTCCAGGTACGTACTTCCTGATGGAGAGTAACGCCCCATAGGTTCGCGGACATGAGAGCTGTGATAGTTCGTTCCTTCGGCGGCCCGGACGTCCTCGAGGTGGAGGAGGTCCCCGTACCGGAGGCAGGTTCCGGCCAGATCCGGATCCGCGTCGCTGCCGCCGCCGTCAACCCCGTGGATCTCCAGACCCGCTCCGGCGCGCTCACCGCCGGCGGCGTGCTCCCTCCGCGCGAGGTCCTCGGGATCGGCTGGGATGTCGCCGGCACCGTCGAGGCGCTGGGGCCGCAGGTCACCGGGTTCCGGCGCGGTGACGCGGTGATCGGGCTGTCGGACCGGCTGGCGCTGCCGCTCAAGGCGCAGGCCGAGTACGTGGTGCTGGACGCGGACGCGGTCGCGTCGGTGCCGGCCGGCACCGACCTGGTGGCCGCGGCGACCCTGCCCCTGGGCGGACTCACCGCCGCGCAGGCACTCGATGCCGCCGGGGCCGGGCCCGGCGACACGTTGCTGGTCACCGGCGCGGCGGGAGCGGTGGGCGGCTACGCGGTGCAACTCGCCGCGGCCGCCGGGGTACGGGTGGTCGCGGTCGCGGGCGCCGGTGACGAGGAGGTGGTGCGCGATCTGGGCGCGGAGTTCTTCGTGCCGCGCACGGCGGACCTGCCCGCCGCGGTCCGCGCCGCGGTGCCCGGCGGGGTGCACGCCGCCGTCGACGCGGCGTCCGTGGGCATGCTCGCGCTGGACGCGGTACGCGGTGGGGGTGCGTTGGTCAGCGTGCTGGGCAACGCGCCGACGCCGCTGCGCGGCATCCGGGTGAGCAATGTGTGGATCCGCGCGGACGGCCCCCGCCTCGCCGCGTTGGCCGCCGCCGGGCTGCGTCCCCGGGTCGCCGGCGTCCTGCCGCTGCACGAGGTGGCCGAAGCGCACCGCAGGTTGGCGGCGGGTGGGCTGCGTGGCCGCCTGGTACTGGTGCCCTGATGCCGCATGATGGGCCGGGCCGAACGGTTCATTCCAGACAGCTCGCGTCCGGTATCCGGGACCCGTGCCGACGCGCACGCTTCCGCACGACCGGTGATTACACCGATGCCGCCACACCGTCGGCGCCCCCACGGTGGGGGCGCCAACGAACACGGCGCCGCCCGGTCGAACCTCGGTCCCGGGCGGCGGCGCCCCCCACCGACGTGAGGATCCCTCCGTGTACCGTCACGCTTCGTCCCGCCCCGTTCTCGGAGCCTGCCTGGCCGCCGTGCTGGCGGCGGGCGGCCTTCTGGGTACGAACCTCGCGCCCGACGCCCGCGCGGCCGCCGACAACCCCTACGAGCGGGGCCCGGCACCGACCGTCGCCAGCATCGAGGCCGTACGCGGCTCCTACGCCGTCTCGCAGAGCACCGTCGCCCGCTTGAGCGTGTCGGGCTTCGGCGGCGGCACCGTGTACTACCCGACGTCGACCGCAGACGGCACCTTCGCCGCGCTCGCCGTCGCGCCGGGGTTCACGGCGACCCAGTCGAGCCTCGCCTGGCTGGGGCCGCGGCTCGCCTCGCAGGGCTTCGTGGTGTTCACCATCGACACCCTGACCACCCTCGATCAGCCCGACAGCCGGGGGCGGCAACTCCTGGCGGCGCTCGACTACCTGACGCGCACCAGCTCGGTCCGCAACCGCATCGACGCCACCCGGCTGGGCGTGATGGGCCACTCGATGGGCGGCGGCGGCACTCTGGAGGCCGCCAAGGCCCGCACCTCGCTGAAGGCGGCGATCCCGCTGACCGGCTGGAACCTCGATGCGACCTGGCCCGAGGTACGGACACCGACGCTGGTGGTCGGTGCGGAGAACGACACCATCGCCCCCGTGGCCACCCACTCCGAGCCGTTCTACCAGACGCTGCCCAGCACGCTGGACAAGGCGTACCTGGAGCTGAACAACGCCGACCACCTGGCGCCGAACACGCCCAACACCACGATCGCGAAGTACAGCATCTCCTGGCTGAAGCGGTTCCTGGACAACGACACCCGCTACGAGCAGTTCCTGTGCCCGCTGCCGACGCGGAGCTCGACCATCGAGGAGTACCGGGGCAACTGCCCGCACACCTCCTGAGGCCGGCCACCACCCCCGGGGTCCGCTGTCCGTGGTCGCCACCGTCGTCGGCCACGGACAGCGGCCGCGGGACGCCGAGACCGCCGACGTCGCCTGCAAGCGGCAGCAGAACGTGGTCGGTGTGTGGGTCACCGTCGATGCCGCCCACCAGCGGCAGGACATCGCACGGAAGGCGGCAGCGCTTGCCGTGATCCGGTCCGACATCGCGCTGCGCCGGCGCAGCGCCGCGACGGCTTCGGCAAGGCCCCTCCGACGGGCAGGTGGGCGTCACGCCGTCCGCGACGACGCAGGTTCCGTGCCGGGCCGCGGCCTCGCGCGGGCGTCACGCCGCGCTGTGCGGCCGTGGCCCCATCCCGGCGAACAGGGCGTTGAGGAGCCGGTCGATGTAGTCGTGGGTCAGCGGCTCCTGTGTGATGAGGAGTTGGAAGTACAGGGGACCGGACAGGACCGCCATCGCCAGGTCCAGGTCGAAGTCGGGCGCCAGTTGGCCCTGCTCCCGGGCCCTCTCCAGCCGGGCGACGGTCTTGCGCGCCTGGGGGGCGATGAAGCGCTCGTTGAGCGCGGCGGCGACCTGCGGGTCCTGTTGGGCCTCGCCGACCAGGGCCTGGAACAGCTGCCGGAATTCGGGCCCGGCCAGGTGGTCGACGGCCGAGTAGATCTGCGTGCGCAGGTCGGCGAGGATGTCGCCGGTGTCGGGGTAGTCCAGCTCCGACGCGTGCAGCGACAGCAGCGAGTCCAGCAGCAGGGCCCCCTTGGACGACCAGCGGCGGTAGATCGTGTGCTTGCCGGCGCCGGCGCGGGCCGCGATCGCCTCGATGCTGAGCTTGGCGTAACCGATCTCCTGGCCCAACTGCAGCGTCGTCCGCATGATGGCCTCGGTGAGGTCGGCGCCGCGACGGGCGCGCGCTGTGGTCATGCGCCCACCTTAACTGCACGGCACGTGCCGTGCTTGACATCGGTGATCGGTCTTCGGCACGCTGGATATCGGCACGATACGTGCCGTTCTGTTGACGGGGCGTCAGAACGGCGCCCGCTGCGGGGCCCGGCGCTCCGTCCCCGCAGCACGCCCGGCCGTCCCGCGCCGAAAGGAACCGAGCCATGACGCGACCCGTGCCCGCCGACCCCACCGTGGTGCACCCCATGCCCGAGCAGCCGCGCGTGGTGCTGCTGAAACCGCTGGTCACCTCACCGCTGATCGAGGTCGGCGAGTTCACCTACTACGACGACCCGGACGACCCGACCGCGTTCGAGACCCGCAACGTCCTCTACCACTACGGACCCGACAAGCTGGTCATCGGCAAGTTCTGCGCCCTGGGGGAGGGGACGCGGTTCATCATGAACGGCGCCAACCACCGCATGGACGGCCCCTCGACGTTCCCGTTCCCCATTATGGGCGGTTCCTGGGCCGAGCACTTCGACCTGATCACGGACCTGCCGCGGCGCGGTGACACCGTCGTCGGCAACGACGTGTGGTTCGGCTACCGGACCTTGGTGATGCCGGGAGTCCGCATCGGCCACGGCGCGATCATCGCCTCGGGCGCGGTCGTCGTGGACGACGTCCCCGACTACGGCATCGTCGGCGGCAACCCCGCGAAGCTCATCCGCCGCCGCTACAGCGACGCCGACATCGACCGCCTGCTCGCACTGGCTTGGTGGGACTGGCCCCTGCCCCATCTCACCGAGCACCTCCGCACGATCATGTCCGGCAGCATCGACGACCTGCAGAACGCGGCGCCCGTCCCCCCGCGCGACTGACCCGTTCCCCCGCCTTCCGCACTGGAAGCGAGCCACCGGCGTGCTCGCGCCCTCCTGCGCTTTTTGGTCGAACGCTGCGGCTTCACCATGCCGGCCTTCGCATACGGCGTCAGCGAAGGGTGGCCCCTCGACGCCTGGGCCCAGGAGCGGGCGCGGACGAGGAGCTCGCGTCTCACCTCGCCGCGGCGATCCCCGATGGGACAGCACCTGCGGCGGTTCCGCGGCGACGACTACTTCGCGCTCGGCCTGACGAGCATCACCGGACGCACGGGCGAGATGCGCCGCGACGAGAGGGCGTCCTGCGGGTTCAGCGTGGAGGGCACCGCCCTCAAAGCGCCACCTCTGAGGGGCCCGGCCCTCGTCGGTTCGCCGGTCACAGCATCAGCTCGATGGCCCGGCCGAGCGTGCCGAGGACGAAGAGGGCGACGACGACCATGATGATGATGATCGGCATCCTGCCCCAGCCGCGGCTGAGGGGCTCGTGCTCCGGGCCGTCCAGGCAGGACACCCCGGACTCCGCCGGTGGGGTCTGGCCGGGCTGCTGCTGGGCGTCCTCGGGGACGCCCAGCCCTTCGTCGGGCAGGTGCGGGTTGGCCGTGCCGGGATGGATGCTCATCGGGCAGCCCTTCAGATCGGGCGAGCGGGTCCTTCCTCCCGATGGTACCCGCCTAAATCAGTACAAAACGGAACTACTGGTGGTCGAAGAGCAGGAACTGGCGGCACGCAGCGTGCGCATGTTCAGACAAGCGCCCTCCCGGGCGCGGCCGGAGCCACTTCCTGCGCGATCTCGCGCGCCAGGCGGCCGAAGAGCTCGATCGCCCGGTTGCCGCTGTCGGAGCGCCACATCAGGCCGTAACCGAGCGGAGCGTCCCCGTCCACCGGGACATAGGCGACGCCGGGTCGGCCGTGGTAGACGGCGATGTGGGCCCCGGACAGCAGGGCGCCCTGGCCGCCCGCGACGAGGGTCAGCGCCTCCTGGAAGTTGGTGACGGACGGACCCTGCGCGATCGGCCTGCCGCTGGGGGTGCGCGAGGGCAGCCGATGCTCCCGCCAGTACTCCGGGATGTCTCCCTCGATCGTCAGCAATGGCACCCGGGTCAGGTCCTCGAGCGTCACCGAGGTCAGTGCGGCCAGCGGATGCCCGGTCGCGACCGCCAGTACCCTGCCCTCGACCAGCAGCGTCGGGCCGCGGGTCAAGTCGTCCTCCCGCATCGGAAAATCGGCCAACTGCAGGTCGAAATCTCCGCTGCGCAGCATTCCGTACGGATCGCAGAGCGGCACCTCGCACACCTCGACGGCGAGTTCGGGATGGACGGCGCGCAGCCGCACCGCCGTCCTCATCACCACCTCCCCGGCCAGGGACGTGGAGAAGCCGACGTGCAGGGTCCCTTCGACGCCGCGCGCCGCGGCGACGGCGCGCGCCAGGGCGTCCTCCATGCCGCGGTAGTGCGGTGCGAGGTCGTCCCGCAGCCGGCGGCCCAGGCCGGTGAGGGCGACCCGCCGGCTCGTGCGCGTGAACAGCGGCGCTCCGACGCGGCGCTCGAGTTTCTGGATGAGCTGACTCACCCGGGCGCGGGACAGGCGCAGGCGGGCGGCGGTGCGGCCGAAATGCAGTTCTTCGGCGAGCGCGAGAAAGCATGCGAGTTCGGTCTGGTCCACGACATCTCCGGGCCGGGGCCCACCCGGATCGGTAAGCCTGGCCGTACGAACGTTGCGATCATCGCTGTTGTTCCGGTCCGGGCCGCGACGAAAGCTGGAGGTGTCACCAGCACCCACCGTTTCCAGGGGAGTTCATCGTCATGAGTGCCTTGCGTACTTCGAGCGGGCTGCGCGCGCACCAGCGGGGCGTCCTGCTCGTGCTGTGCGGCGCGATCTTCCTCGAAGGCATCGATGTCGCCATGCTCAACGTGGCGCTGCCGTCGATCCGAGCCGATCTCGGACTGTCCACCGGTGAGCTGCAGTGGGTCATGAGCGCCTATGTCCTGGGCTACGGCGGCTTCATGCTCCTCGGCGGACGGGCGGCGGACCTGTTCGGGCGCCGTCAGATGTTCGTCCTCTGGCTCACCGTCTTCCTGCTCTTCTCCGGCCTGGGAGGATTCGCCACCGAAGGATGGATGCTGATCGCCGCACGGTTCGTCACAGGCGTCGCCGCGGCCTTCATGACTCCGGCCGGGCTGTCCATCATCACCACCGGCTTCGCCGAGGGCCCGGAGCGGAACAAGGCCCTGCTCATCTACTCGGGCACCGGCGCCGGCGGCTTCACGGTCGGGCTGGTGGCCGGGGGGCTGCTCACCGCCGTCGACTGGCGGTGGGTGTTCTTCGCCCCGGTCGCCCTCTCCGCCGTCATCCTCGTCCTGGCCCTCGCGTTCGTCCCCGCGTCGGCCCGCCCCGACCGCTCCGGTCAGCGCGTGGACGCCGCCGGCGCGCTCACCGTCACCGCCGCCCTCGTGCTGATCGTGCTGGCCGTCGAGCGGGCGGCCCACGCCGCGATCG
This sequence comes from Streptomyces sp. NPDC006733, assembly GCF_040636125.1. Taxonomy (NCBI): domain Bacteria; kingdom Bacillati; phylum Actinomycetota; class Actinomycetes; order Kitasatosporales; family Streptomycetaceae; genus Streptomyces; species Streptomyces sp. NPDC006733. The sequence continues at coordinate 20,773 of NZ_JBEYJD010000019.1, forward strand.
CCGTCAGCGCGGGAACGCTGCTGGCCGGATCGGCGTTCCTCGCGGCCTTCCTCGTCATCGAACAGCGCTCCGCCGCGCCGCTGGTACGGCTGGGCATCTTCCGCAGCGGCTCCCTGGTGCGGGCCAACCTGTCGGCGATGCTGTTCTCCGCCGGGTTCTTCGGCTTCCAGTTCCTGGTCGTGCTCTACCTGCAGGAGCTGCGCGACTGGTCGACGCTGCAGACGAGCCTCGCGTTGCTGGTCGTGGGGATCGACGCGATGCTCTCGCCGACCCTCACCCCCCGGCTCGTCCACCGCTTCGGCAACGCGCGCATGATCTTCGGGGGAGTCCTGGCCGCGGCGCTCGCCTACGGGCTGTTCCTCCCCCTGGGCGCGCACTGGAGCTACGCGGCGATGCTCCCGAGCCTGATCCTCCTCGGCGTCGCGTTCTCCCTGGCGTACGGCCCGCTCACCATCGCGGCCACGGAAGGCATCGCGGAGCAGGAGCAGGGGCTCGCGGGCGGTCTGCTCTACACCGCCTTCCAGTTCGGCGCCGCCCTCGGGCTGGCCGCGGTCACCGCCGTCAGCGTGGCCGCCACGCACGGGCAGACGCCCGCCGCGCAACTGGACGGCTACCGGGCCGGTCTGCTCGTCCCGTTCGCCGCGGCGGTCCTGGCCGCGGTCATCAGCGCCTTCGGCCTGCGCGCCCGGCGCGGCGGTGGGCCGTCCACCGTGGTGGCCGCCGCCGCAGCCGAGCGCACCGAGCTCCCCGCCCCCCGCTGAGCCCCGCGAGGCCGCCGACCGCGCCACGCGGCACCAGGTACCTGACCGACCTGGTGCCGCGCGGGCCGGCGACGTGACCGGCGGTGGGGGCCTCGGTGGCTACGGGACGAGGACGACGCGGCCCATCTGGGACCGTGCCTCCATCATCTCGTGGGCCCTCACGGCCTCCGCGAGCGGCACGTGGGCGTGCACGACCGGACGGACCCGGCCCGAGCCGACGAGGTCGAGCAGCACCTTCGCGCCGGCCGCCATGACCTCGGGCTGCCGGTACATCAGGCCCCACATGCTGAACCCGAGCACCGTCTTGTTGTCGAACAGGTCGGCGACGTCCACGGACGGGACCTCGCCGCCCGCGGATCCGTAGACCACCATGCGGCCGAACTGCCGGATGAGCGGGACGCTCCTGCTCAGGATGTCGCCGCCGACCGTCTCGAGCACGAGGTCGACGCCCTGGCCGCCGGTGGCGGTCAGGATCTGCTCGTCCCAGCCGTCCTGGCTGTAGTCGAACGCCAGGTCGGCGCCGAGGGACTTGGCGAACTCCAGCTTCTCCGGGCTGCTCGCGGTGGCGATGACCGTCCCGGCGCCGAGCGCCTTGGCGAGTTGCACCAGCAGATGGCCCACGCCCCCTGCCGCCGCGTGCACCAGGACGGACTGCCCGGGCTGGAGCTGACCTGCCGTGGCGATGACGTGGTAGGCCGTCTGCCCGGGGATGGGCAGGGACGTGGCCGGGCCGGCCTCGATCCCCTGCGGGATCGTGAACAGCCAGTCCGAGCGGTTGACGACATACTCCGCGTAGGCGTTCGAGCCGACGCCCGCGACGACCCGGTCACCCGGCGAGACGTTGACGACGCCCTCACCGACACTCTCGACGACGCCCGCGACGTCACCGCCGGGCGAGCCCGGCAGGTCCGCCGGTCCGCCGACCGCGATGCCCTGGCGCCGCTGGCACTCCGCGAAGTTGACGCCGACCGCCTCGGTCCGGATGAGCACCTCACCCGGCGCCGACACCGGCTTCTCGGTCTCCTCGACCCGTAGGACCGACGGACCGCCGTGCTCGTAATGGCGAACGATGCGCATGGTTGCTCTCCTCAGGTGATGGTGCTTCAGTTGCCGGCGGCGGTGCGGCGGGAGGCCTGCGGGACGAACTCCACCAGCGAGCGCGCGTGGCCGAAGTCCGTCACCGCGTCGAGCTGCAGGCCGGCCGCGGCGCCGAGCTTCTGCATCTCCTGCCGGGTCCGCATCCGGCCGTTGAGGTAGACGAGCATGCGGAGGTCCAGCTCCGTCACGTCGCTCTGGATGTCGAGCAGCCCCTCGAGCACCATGACCCGGCCGTCGGCGGCCACCGCCTCCGCGCACCGGGACAAGATGGCGATGGCCTGCTCGTCGTCCCAGTTCAGCAGGACGTTCGACAGCAGGTAGACGCCCCCGTCCCGCGGCAGTTCCTCGAAGAAGCTGCCCGCCACCGCGGTGCAGCGGTCGCCCAGCCCGGCGTCGGTGAAGGACTGGGCGGCGGCGGACGCGGGGCCCGGCAGGTCGACGAGGGTGCCGCGCAGTCCCGGCCAGTTCCGCACGACGGCCGCGAGCAGGGTGCCGCTGCCGCCGCCCACGTCCACCAGGTGGCCGACCTTGCTCCAGTCGCCGTGGGCCACGAGGGCGGGCAACACCCATTCCATGCTGGCGGCCATCCGGTCGTCGAACGTCGCCGACAGTTCCGGATCGGCGCCGACCTCCTCCCAGAACCCCTGGCCGTACACCGAGGCGTAGACGGACTCGCCGGTGCGCACCGACTGCAGCAGCTGGAAGAAGGCGAGGTCACCGCGGCCGATGGGGCCGTCGATATCCAGCCAGGCCCGGCCCGAGGTGGGGTTGTCGTCCCGCAGCTGCTCTCCCAGCTCGGTCAGTTCGTACGCACCGGACTCCGTCAGCCGGACGACTCCGGCCCCGACGAGATGACACATCAACCGGTGCAGTGCGGCCGGTTGGACGGAGGCCTTGGCGGCGAGGGACTCCGGGCTGGTGGCGCCGGCGGCGATGTGGTCGGCGAGCCGCAGCGTCGCCGCCACTCTGATCGTCATTGGTGTGATGAGGTCCGTCTTCTCCATGAGCAGCGTGGACCACGGTGCGTCAGTCATGTGTCATCCCCGTCGTGAGATCAGCGGCCCGGCGGCTCGTGCCGTCGAGTGGGAGTGTCGTCTGTCCGGCATCCGGTCATGGAGAGCGGGCTTCGCGGTGCGAGCCGGCACGCTCCTGCTGGGCACGGGACGGAGTCTGGCCGCCCCGTCGCACCGCGACGGGCCGATCGGTCGGTCCGCGCCTCCCGGCGCGCCGTCCGTCGCACGATCCGCGGCTCACATCCGATGGCGCCGCGACACTCGAGAGCTCCCGGCAGCGTGAGGCGTGGGGACCCGTCCAGCCATCCGACGCGGCGGCGAAGGATCAACGGTTTTCGAGGCCCCCGACTCAAACCCGTATCGCTCTCATGACCATTTACAAGGGATCAACTTGCGTTCCGATCCAGCCGCGCTGGAGTGGCGCGAATCCGCCCCGCCCGGCCGCCGGGATCCCGCGCGGCGGGCCCCGGCGCGCTCGCCCCTGCGCCGGTGCGCGCATATCCCGGGATGTCGGCCGATACCCCGGCGCGGCATCTCAGTCCGCGGCGCCCACCTGGTGCCCTCCGGGGCGCTGTGCTAGAACAACTCCCGTGACAGGCGATCGTCTTCTGGTGGAGTGTCTCCACATCGATCTCTGCCGCGTTTCCAGCGCTTCTTGTTGAAGCCTGACGCGGCATCCTCAGTGATGCCCCGGTGATCTTCCCGTGAGGCCCCCGCGCAGCACGGATCTTCCCTCGCGCCAGGCCACGGGCCTGTTCGCGATCGTCGCGTCCTGTCTCCCGCCGTACCCCGGCCGCACCTCGCCCTGACGAGCCGCCCCCGGGTCCGGCGCCCCCCATGCCCCCGGAGCGCTCTTCATGTCCACGCCCCTATCCGTACGCGGACCGGAGCGGTCCGCCGAGGCGGCCCCGTCCGGCGAGCAGGCCCCGCTCGCACGCCGGCCGGAACGCTCCGTCCGGTGGCGCCGCGCAGCCCTGCGGCTCGTGGCGCTCGTCACCCTTCTCGGCCTGTGGCAGCTGGTGGTCGCGCTCCACGTGTGGTCGCCGGTGCTCGTGCCGTCGCCCGCCGCCGTGTGGCGGACGCTGGTGAAGACGTCGGGGACCCACGACGGGGTGCGCGGCTACCAGGGCCACACCCTGGTCGAACACCTCGGCATCAGCCTGCGCCGCATCCTCATCGGCGCCGGTGCGGGGGCGGTCGCCGGACTCGTCCTCGGCCTCCTCATGGGCACGCTGCCCTGGGTGCGGGTCGTGCTGGAGCCCGCGGTGGCATTCGTGCGCACCCTGCCGCCGCTCGCCTACTTCAGCCTGCTGATCATCTGGTTCGGCATCGACGAGGCGCCCAAGCTGTGGCTGCTGGCCATCGCGGCGATGCCGCCGGTGGCGGTGGCCACCGCGTCGGCGGTGGCGTCCGCGCCGACCGCCCTGGTGGAGGCCGCCCGGGCGATCGGCGCCCGCCGCGGGCAGGTGATCACCTCGGTCATCCTGCCGTCCGCGCTGCCCGAGATCCTGGTCGGCGTCCGGCTCGCCTTCGGCATCGCGTACTCGTCGGTGGTCGCCGCCGAGACGGTCAACGGCCTGCCGGGTATCGGCGGCCTGATCCGCGACGCCCAGCGCTACAACCAGTCCGACACGGTCGTCCTCGGCCTGCTGGCCATCGGTGTCTCCGGGCTGCTCATCGACGCCGTGCTGCGGGCGCTGGAGAACCGGCTCGCACCGTGGCGGCGGCACGTGTGACGCGGCCCGCGGGCCTCCCGCCCCACCACCAGCTCCTCCACCCTCCGCATCACCTCTCCTCACCCGCACCGTACGAAGGACACGCATATGCCCAGAACACGCGGTTGGCTCCGCACCGTCGCCCTCACCGCAGCCCTGGGAGCCCTGCTGGTGGTGACCGCGTGCGGCCAGGGTGGTTCCGGCGACGACGGCACGGGTGGCGGCAGGACGATCCGGATCGCCTACCAGGCCTTCCCCAGCGGTGACCTGATCGTCAAGGAGCAGGGGCTGCTGGAGAAGGCGCTGCCGGACTACACGATCAAATGGATCAAGTTCGACTCCGGAGCCAGCATCAACACCGCCTTCATCGCCGGAGCCGTGGACCTCGCCGCCATCGGATCGAGCCCGGTCGCCCGCGGCCTGTCCCAGCCGCTGACCATCCCCTACCAGGTCACCTGGGTGCTGGACGTGGCCGGCGACAACGAGGCCCTGGTCGCCCGGAGCGGCTCCCAGATCTCCTCGGTGAAGGACCTGGAGGGGCACAAGGTGGCGACCCCGTTCAGCTCCACCTCGCACTACAGCCTGCTCGCCGCGCTCGCCCAGGCCGGCGTGGACCCCGCGAAGGTCAAGCTCCTCGACCTCGAACCGCAGGACATCCTGGCGGCCTGGACCCGCGGCGACATCGACGCCGCGTACGTATGGCTGCCCACCCTCGACGAGCTGAAGAAGACCGGCAAGGTCCTCGTCTCCAGCCGCGAGCTCGCCACGTCCGGCAAGCCCACCTTGGACCTCGGGGTCGCCGCCACCAAGTTCCTCACGGCGCACCCCGAGGTGCTGCCCGTGTGGCGCAAGGCCCAGGCCCAGGCGCTGAACCTCATCCACGACGATCCCACCGCGGCCGCCACCGCCGTGGGCAAGCAGCTCGGCATCAGCCCCGCCGACGCCGCCGCACAGCTCAAGCAGGGCATCTTCCTCAAGCCCGCCGACCAGGCGGACGCCAAGTGGCTCGGCACGCCGGGCAAGGTCGGAGGACTGGCGGACAACCTGCACAGTGCCGCGCAGTTCCTCGTCGACCAGAAGCAGATCGACGCGGCCCCCGACCTCGACGCCCTGCGCAGGTCCGTCTACGTGGAAGGACTCACCGATGCCGTCTCTCCCTGACCTCCACCAGGCCGGCCCGTCCGGCCGCGCCACCGCCGCGGACCCCACCCCCGGCGGCGCCGCGGCCTCCCCCGGGGACGGCGGCGCGCCGGTCGCCGTCTCCGTGCACGACGTACGCCACACCTACGGCCGCGGCGCGCAGGCGGTCACCGCACTGGGGCCGGTCTCCCTGGAGATCCCGGCCGGCGAGTTCCTGGTCCTCGTCGGGCCCTCCGGCTGCGGCAAGAGCACCCTGCTCCGGCTGATCGCGGGCTTCGAGCGGGCCACCCACGGCGAGGTCCGCGTCAACGGCGAGACCCCCGAACCGGGCCGGCAGGCGGGGATCGTCTTCCAGCAGCCGCGCCTGTTCCCGTGGCACACCGTCGGCGACAACATCGGCCAGGCCCTGAAGTACGCGGGCGTCCCGCGCGCCGAACGGGCCGGGCGCATCGCCGAGCTGCTGGACCGGGTCGGCCTGGCCGACACCGCGGGGCGCCGCGTCTGGCAGATCTCCGGCGGCCAGCAGCACCGTGTGGCCATCGCCCGCGCCCTGGCGGGCGGCAAGCGGCTGCTGCTGCTCGACGAGCCGTTCGCCGCGCTCGACGCGCTCACCCGCGAACGGCTGCAGGAGGACCTGCGGGCGGTCAGCGCGGACACCGGGACGACCTCGGTCTTCGTCACCCACAGCGTGGACGAGGCGGTCTTCCTCGGCACCCGCACCGTGGTGCTGTCCGCCCGGCCGGGCACCGTCGCCCTGGACATCCCCATCACTCTGCCCCGCACCGGCGCCGCCCCGGACGACCTGCGCGGCCTGCCCGAATACGCCGCGCTGCGCGCCGAGATCGGCACGGCGGTCCGCAACGCCGCCCGTTGACCGCCCACCCCCGGAGGAGCCACCATGAGCGCCGCCACCGAAACCCCGACCGGCACGCCGCCGTCCCTGCGCGACCACCGCATCCCCGCCGATGGGCTCTATGAGGGCCCGCGCATACTGCGGCGGGTGCCCGACGGATGGACCGACCGGCCCTACGAGCTGTTCACCGTGGTCCCGTCGGGCCGGGTCATCGGCGCCGAGATCAACGGCGTGGACCTGTCGCGGCCCGTCGGCCCGGCGCTGCGCGCGGAGCTCGACAGGGCCCTGCTCGAATGGAAGGTGCTGTTCTTCCGCGACCAGCACCTCACGTCCCGGCAACAGCGGGACTTCGCCCGGCACTGGGGGGAGCTGGAGACCAGCCCGCTGCTGGCCACCGGCGACGATCCCGAGGTCGCCCGGCTGGACCGGACGACCGTGCCCACCTTCGAGAACGTCTGGCACGCCGATGTGACGTTCCGCGAGCGCCCCGCCCTGGGAGCGGTCCTGCAACTGCGCGAGGTGCCGCCGGCCGGAGGTGACACCCTGTGGGCCGACATGGCCGCCGCCTACGACAACCTGCCGCCGGAGGTGCAGGAGCGCATCGCCGGGGCGCGGGCGGTGCACGACTTCATCCCCGGCTTCTCCCGCTTCTCCCCGGCGGAGCGACTCGCCCCCCACCAGGAGCAGTTCCCGCCGGTGGAACACCCGGTGGTCCGGCGCCATCCCGCCACCGGACGCCGGACGCTGTTCGTCAACGCCTCCTTCACCACCCGGATCGTGGGCTTCGCCCAGGAGGAGAGCGACCGTCTGCTGCGGCTGCTGTTCCAGCAGGCCCACGCCCCGGAGTTCCAGGTCAGATTCCACTGGCGGGCGGGCGACGTGGCGTTCTGGGACAACCGGGCCACCCAGCACTACGCGGTCAACGACTACGCCCCGCACCGCCGGGTCGCCGAACGTGTCGCCATCGCGGGCGACCGCCCGTACTGAGGCCGGCGGCGCCCGCCGCACCGCGGTCAGTCCTGCGGGGTGAGCAGGACGACCGGGATCTCACGGTCGGTGTTCTGCGCGTACTCGTCGTACAGCGGGAAGATGCCCACCATCTGCCGCCACAGGTCCTCGCGTTCGGCCGGGGAGGCGACGCGGGCGCGGGCGGTGAAGCGGCGGCCGCCGACCTGCACCCCGACGCTGGGGTCGGCCCGCAGGTTGTGGAACCACGCCGGATGCGCGTCGGCGCCGCCTTTGGAGGCGACGACGACCACGTCCGTGCCCGCGGTGCCGTAGATCAGGCAGGTGCGGCGGGCGATGCCGGTCGTGCGGCCGGTGGTGGCCAGCACGAGCGTGCGGACCCCGTTCGACGCGTGCCCTTCGGCACCGTCAGTGGCCAGGTAGGTGCGGGTCTGTTCGGCGACCCAGTCCCAGGCCGAGTCGGTGGCGTGGTCCAGGTCTTCGGCGACAGCCATGGCAAGCGGTCCTTTCGGCGACAAAAGCGTGGGGGAGGTCCCAGCGGGGCCTGCTTCAGCTCTTCAGCTCCTCGCACAGGCCGAGGATGATCCCGTCGGGGCCGCGGACGTAGCAGTACCGGTAGATGTCCAGGTACTGCGCTACCTCGCCGACGAGTGCGGCGCCGTGGCCGCGCAGCCGCTTCAGCACGTCGTCGACGTCGTCGACCACGAACGTGAGGCGGATGCTGCCCGGGGTGTTGACCGGTGCCCGCAGCGCGCTCGTGGTGGCGGCCGGGGCGCGGAACGTCGAGACCTCGACGCGGCTGCGCCCGTCGGGGGTCCGCAGGACGACCATGTCCGCGCGGACGCCGTCCAGGCCGACGAGCTGGTCGACCCACGCCCCGTCGACGGAGGCCTCACCTTCGATCTCCAGGCCCAGTTCGGTGAAGAACGCGACCGCGGCCGCGAGATCCTCGACCACGATGCCGGCGTGGTCCATGCGGTGGATCATCATGCCTCCTGTCTCCCGCGGCCCGTCCCGGCCGCTCCTGCCCCGGGGACGGAGCCGCCGCCCCGTTCTCGACATCCCACCCTAGGTGACGGCCGTCACACCGCCGTTCGGATGCCGGGGGAGGGCGGCGGGCGCCGCGTCAGGTGGCGACGGTGGCGACGGGCTCGAGGCCGTACGTGCGGGCGTAGCCGTTCTCGGTGCCGACGAGCAGGTCGACGACCTCGAAGTAGCGGTCCCAGAACGGGGTCTCGCGCAGCGCGTCGATGAGGAGCTGGTAGGCGTGGTGGTCCTCGGCCTCCCACACCCACACGTCGGTGACGCGCGCGGAGTAGAACTCGGTGTCGTAAAAGCGCGACCGCACCCCGCTGGTCCTGGCCTGGATGGCCGGCAGGACCTGGGTGGTGAAGGCGTCGACGCGCTGCTGGACGGTCAGGGCGAGCCACTCGGGGGTGGTCTTGACGAGCATGAACGCCGTGACGGGGGGTTCGGTGACGGCAGCGGGCATCGGGGTGCCTCCCAAGGGGCAAGGGGTGGGGTCCGCCGGGCTCAGGGGGTGAATTCGCGGCGGCGGTACGTGCCTCATCCTGCTGACCGCCCCGGTGATGCCACAATGGGAACCTTGGCAGGGAATCCTTGACGGAAATGGAATAACGCTGGTGAGCACCCCGGACGCAGCCCTCGACGCCAATCTCGCCATCGCGTTGGACGCCCTGCTGGCCGAGCACAGCGTCACCCGGGCCGCCGCCCGGCTGCACACCTCGCCCGCCGCCATGAGCCGCACGCTCGCCCGGCTGCGCCGCACCTTGCAGGACCCGCTGCTGGTCCGGGCCGGGCAGAGCATGGTCCCCACCCCGCGGGCCCTGGCGCTGCGTGAGGAGGCCGCCGCCGTGGTGCAGCGCCTGGGCGCGCTGCTCAGCCCCGATCCCGGCGTCGACCCCGCCACCTTGCGCGGCACCTTCACCCTCCAGGCCGCCGACCTGGTCGGTGCGGCGCTGGCCCCCGGGCTGCTGCGGCTGGGCGAGCAGGAGGCGCCGGGCGTCTCGTTCCGGGTGCGCGCCGAGGAGTTGGAGGCCGGGCCCGCCCTGCGCGACGGCCGGATCGACCTGGAGGTCGGGTCCATCGACCATGTGGATCCCGAGACCCGGGTCGAGGAGCTGGTCCACCTGCGGATGGTGGCCGCCGTCCGGCCCGGCCATCCGCTGACCGAAGGAGCCCTGACCCCGGCCCGGCTGGCCGCCGCCCACCACGTCGCGGTCAGCCGCCGCGGCCGGTTCACCGGCCCCCTCGACACCGCCCTGGCCGAGCGCGACCTCACCCGGCGGGTCAGCATCGTCCTGCCCAGCCACCTGGCCGCCATGACCCTCGCCGCCCGCAGCGACATCGTCTGCCTCGTCCCCGCCGCCCTGCCCGGCGCCCCCGCCTCCCCGCTGACCGGCGACGCCCTCGCCCTGGGGCTGCGGCTGCTGGACATCCCCCTGAGCCTGCCGCCCGTGACCGTCGGCATGGCCTGGCACCCCCGTCACGCGGCCGACCGGGCCCACCACTGGCTCCGCCACGCCGTCCGCCGCACCCTGCGCGCCCCCGGGAGCCCGACCGCCTGACCGGCCCGGGGCCCGGAAACAGCCGCCCCGTCGGATGCCGCCGTCAACGATCCGTATGGACTGCCCCGGTCGCCGTCAGAGCCGCGTCATGGGACCGCCGGGCGCTCGGTGCGCGGGGATAGCTTCGGTGCCACGCCCCGTCCCGCCTGTGCGCCCGCGGGGCACCACCGTCACTTCCGCGCTTCCCCTGGGAGGGCCCATGTGCCTGTTCCTGTACGACGACGACCCCGAGCCTGACGAACGGTTGACGGCCGGACTGCTGTGCGTGCCCGTCCGGCCGGGAACCGCGCAGGTGGTGCTCCGGCTGTTCCGCACCCCCCTCGGCGGCCGGACCGCCGTCGGCTTCACCCGCCCGGACCTGCTGGCCGCGACCCTCGGCCCACACCAGCCGTGGATGCGCCTGTCCGAGGCCGCACTGCGGGCGCTGGCCGCGCCGCTCACCGCGTGCCCGGTGACGATCGACCCCACCCTCACCGCTCCCGCCGTCACCCCGGCGCCGGCGCGGCCGGTCCGGCACCCGGCCCCCGCTCTGTGACCAGGAGGTCCCGATGACCACTGTGACCGTCTCCGAGATCGCCGCCGACGCCCAGGACCTGGCGATCTGGCCGGCCTCCACGCGGCGGCTGCCGCACGGCGGCCTGGCCGTCGGCGGAGTGGCGCTGGCCGAGGTCGCCGAGCGCTTCGGCACTCCCGCCTACGTCCTGGACGAGGGCGAGGTGCGCGGGCGCTGCCAGACGTACCGCGACGCCTTTCCCGACGCCGAAGTGCTGTATGCGGCCAAGGCGTTCCTGTCCCGCGCGATGGTGCGATGGGTCCGCGAGGAAGGCCTCGGCCTGGACGTGTGCTCCGCCGGGGAGCTGGAGTTCGCGGTCACGGCCGGCTTCCCGCCCGAACGGATCGTGCTGCACGGCAACGCGAAGTCGCCGCGCGACCTGGAGGCGGCCCTGCGGCTGGGCGTGGGACGGATCGTCATCGACAGCCCGTCGGAGATCGCCCGGCTCGCGGCAGCCGTCGGTCCGGGCGGCCACCAGAAGGTCCTGGTGCGGGTGGTGCCCGGGGTCGCGGCCGGCGCCCACGACAAGATCCGCACCGGCACCGACGACCAGAAGTTCGGCCTGTCCCGCACCGGCGGCGCGCAGCACGCCATCGCCCGGATCCTGGACCAGCCGCAACTCGAACTGACCGGCCTGCACTGCCACCTCGGCTCGCAGATCACCGACGTGCGGCCCTACCGGGTGGCGCTGCGCCGCATGGTCGCCCTGCTGGCCCGCGTCCGCGACGTGCACGGCATCGTCCTGCCCGAACTGGACATGGGCGGCGGCCACGGCATCGCCTACCGGCCGGGCGACCCCGCCCTCGACCTGACGACGCTGGCGGCGCACCTGCGCGCGGAACTCGCCGCGGGGTGCGCCGCCGCCGCTCTGGCGGTCCCGCGGCTGACCATCGAGCCCGGCCGGGCCGTGGTCGGCCCGGCCGCGGTCGCCCTGTACCGGGTGCTGGCCGTCAAGCACACCGGCGAGAAGCTCTTCGTCGCCGTCGACGGCGGCATGAGCGACAACCCGCGGCCCGCCCTGTACGGGGCCGCGTACGCGCCCCGCCTCATCGGCCGGCCCTCGACGGCCGGTTCCCGCACCACGACCGTCGTCGGCCGGCACTGCGAGGCCGGCGACATCCTCGCCGCCGACGTGCAGCTGCCCCGCGACGTGCACCCCGGCGACCTGCTCGCCGTCCCGGTGGCCGGCGCCTACCAGCTGTCCATGGCGTCGGGGTACAACATGGTCGGCCGCCCGCCGGTGGTCGCGGTCCACGCGGGGACGGCCCGGATCCTCATCCGGCGCGAGACGCTGGACGACTTCCGCAGCCGGGACGTCGGCAGCTGACGCCGCCGGCCGCGGGGGGACGGGGGAAGGGACGCCGCCACGCCCACCTTTGGTGGAAGGTGTGCTGGTCGACGACCCGTCAGGCCATGATCGTGAGCACGATGACGGCGAGGTGCCGCCCTGGTCGGGGCACCTCCCGCTCACACCCACCCCAACCCTTCGGGAGCCACCATGCGTCTGCGTACTGCTCTTGCCGCCACCGTCCTGGCCGCCACCGCCCTCCTGGGAAGCGCCGGCACGGCGCTCGCCGACGGCGGCGCCTTCGAGGCGTGCGGCCAGTTCTCGGCGGTGGGCGAGCACTCGGTCGTCTACGGCAACGGCTGTGCCGCCGCGCAGTGGATGGGCGACGCCCCGATGAACCACCTCACGTTCTGAGGGCCCAGCACACCCGCAGGTGAGGTTGCCGCACCGGCTCACCCCGCAAGCGGGGGAGCCGGTGCGGCGCCGGGCGCGCTGCCGCGGGCGATGGTCACGTTCAGGGCGGTGGCGAAGGTGCACCAGGCCGCGTAGGGGGCCAGGGACGCGGCGGCGGTGGCGTCGCTGCGGGCGACACGCCGGATCAGCTGCGCCGTACTGGCATCGAGCAGCAGCGTGGCGAGCACTCCGGCCCGCGGGCTGCGCCCCCGGAAGAACACCCACGGCCACGCGCTGTTCAGCACCAGATTCGCCGCCAGGCTGCCCGCCAGCCGGCGCCGGTCATAGCGGTGCGTGCGGTTGAGGGCGCGGCCGCCGGCGAGGGCGATCGACGCGTACAGGGGCACCCACACGGCGGGGAACGCCTCCGGCGGCGGCTGCCAGGCCGGCTTGTCCAACTCGCGGTACCAGGCGCTGTCCGCGTCCACCGCCCATGCGCCCAGGGCCGCTGCCGCAGCGACCGCGGCAGCGGTGAGTGCGTACGTCGCCGCCGGCCCGCGCTCCGAGCCGCGATCCCGTTCACTGATCAGCCTCATGCTTGTCACATGTCCGCCGACACGCTGCCTGAACCGGTCGCGGCCCACCCGGTTCGGCCCACCGGCCGGATGCGCATATGCCCTGGTGAACGGGGAGCCGTACGTCGCACGGGAGTTCGGTTTCGGCCATGGTGACCGCCGGCCGCCGGGTTCGCCGCCGCACGGAGCCGGGCGCCCGCGCCCGCCGCCCAGGGCCGGCGCCGGGGGGCTCCGCGCCGAAGTCCCGGCTGTCACGCCGCGGGTGATCGGCGGTCCCGGAACGCCGGCCACAGGGCGAGCAGCATCACCGCGGCGGTCAGGGCGAACGCCGCCGGGTACCCGGTGCGGGCGGCGATCGCGCCGTAGCCGACGGCGCCGGCCCCCATCCCGGCGTCGTAGGCGACGTTCCACAGCGCGCTCACGGTGCCGTACCCGGACGCGGGCACCCGTGCGTACATCACCGCCAGCGTGGCGTTCTGCGCGATGCCGAACCCGATGCCGAACAGCGTCACGCCCGCCAGCACCGCCACCGCGCTGCCGGTCGCGGCCGTGACGAGCAGGCCCGCCGCCGACAGGAGCAGGCCGGGCAGGACCAGGCCGGCAGCTCCGCGCCGGTCGCCGATCCGCCCCGCGCACCACCGCGCCGCCGTGGCCGCGGCCGGCTGCAGGAACAGCACCCCGGCGACCAGCCCGGACATCGACGCCGGGACGGCCAGCGGCAGGAAGGTGACGATGACGCCGGCCCCCAGCGCGGTCGTCGCGAACACGACGGCGGGCCGGGCCAGCGCGCCGGTCCGCAGGCCCGCGAGCGAGCGCGAAACCCAGCCCGCGCACGCAGCAGACCGCCACGATCCAGCCGAAGTCGGCGGAGGCGGTCAGGACCAGCGCGGGCGCGCCCAGCAGCACCAGTCCCGCCGTCAGGGCCATCCGGTAGCCGAACCGGGCGACCAGGCGGGGTGTGGCCAGCTCGCCCAGGACCGTGGCAAGCATCAGCGCCCCGGTGGCCAGGCCCGCGTCGCCGCCGGACGCCTGGGCGTAGAGCGGGACGACGGACAGCAGCAGGAAGAAGCTCGCCGACGCGCCGATCATGGTCACGAAGCGCAGCAGGAGGGGCCGGGTCACCAGCGGGGGGCGGGCAGGTGCGGTCCGCGGGGGCGAAGTGGTGGTCATGCCGTCCACGCTAGGAGCCGACCGGATCGCCGGTAAGCTCCATTTCCATGCCTCTGGAGTGGTCCGGTCTGTCGCCGGAACTGTTGCTCGTCGTCGACCGGCAGAGCGCCGAGGGCCTGCGCGCGCAACTGGAGCGGCAGCTGCGGGAGGCGATCCGCACCGGCCGACTGGACGTCGGCGAGCGGCTGCCGTCCTCCCGGGAACTCTCCGCCCGGCTGGGGCTCTCCCGCGGCCTGGTCCAGGACTGCTACGCCCAACTGCAGGCCGAGGGCTACCTCGTCACCCGCGTCGGCGCGGCCACCACCGTCGCGGCCGGCGCCTGCCCGCCCCCGGCGCCCCCGCGCCCGCGGCCCGCCGTCCCGCGGCTGCTCGCCGACTTCCGCTCCGGCGTGCCCGACCTCGCTTCCTTCCCGCTCGGCGACTGGCTGTGGGCGCTGCGCGAGGCGGGCCGCGCGCTGCCGACCGCCGCCCTCGACTACGGCGACCCGCGCGGCCCTGCCCGGCCGCGCGCGGTGCTCGCCGGCTACCTGCGGCGCGTGCGCGCCGCCGCCGCGGATCCCGAGCACCTGGTGCTGTGCTCCGGCTACGCGCAAGGGTTCGGCCTCGCGCTGCGCACCCTGGCCGCCACCGGCGTGCGCACCGTGGCCTACGAGGACCCCGGCTCGCCCGCGCTGAGCGCCGCCGCCGCGGCGCACGCGGGCCTGGCCTCCGTGCCCGTCCCCGTCGACGCGCACGGCATCGACGTGAGCGCGCTGGAGGCGACGGGCGCCCGCGCGGTACTCGTCACCCCCGCGCACCAGTGGCCGACCGGCGTCGTCATGGCCGCCGAGCGACGGCTGGCCCTGATCGACTGGGCCGAACGCCACGACGCGTTCGTCATCGAGGACGACTACGACGCCGAGTTCCGCTACGACCGCGAGCCGGTGGGCGCGCTCCAGGGACTGGCCCCGGACCGGGTGATCTCCCTGGGCACCGTCAGCAAGTCCCTCGCCCCCGCCCTGCGCATCGGCTGGGTGCTGTGCCCGCCCGCGCTGACCGCGGGCATCGCGGCCGACAAGCACCTGGCCGACCGCGGCTCGCCCGCCCTGGAGCAGTTCGCGCTGGCCCGGCTGGTGGAGTCCGGGCGCTACGACCGGCACCTGCGCCGCATGCGCGGCACGTACGCGGCCCGCCGTGCGGCGCTGGTGACCGCGCTGGCCGAGCACGCGCCGGGCAGCGCGGTCACCGGACTGGCGGCCGGCTTCCACGCCGTGCTGCGCCTGGCACCGGACACCGACGAGCAGGCGCTCATCGCCGCGGCCCGCACCCGCCGGGTGGGCCTGTACGGCATGAGCGCCCACCGGGCCGCCGCGACCACCGCGCCGCCCCAACTGGTGCTGGGCTTCGGCGACGTGGACGAGCGAGCTGTCGCGGCCGGGATCGCCGCCGTCGGCGACCTGCTGCCCTGACCGCCGGTCAGGTCGCGCTGCGCTCGCTGGCCTCGCGGACGTCCTGGGCGGTCAGGCGCTCGCCCCCGCCTCCGGCCGCCGAGCCCTGCGGCTCCTCGCGGCGCCCGGTGCGCAGCAGGTCCCGCCACTGCTCGCTGCTCAAGCCGGCCGGTTCGGTGCTCGCGATGAAGTTCTCGACGAGCGACAGGAAGCGGATGGGGTCGGTGTGGAAGGGGAAGTGGCCCGCCCCCTCGAAGATCTCCAAGCGGCTGCCGGGCATCGCGGTGTGCGCGTCGTGGGCGTGGCACACCGGCAGGACGCTGTCCCGCGTCCCCCACAGCAGCAGCGTGGGCATGCCGCGCACCAGATAGCAGCGGTCGAGCAGGGTCACGACCTGCCCCCGCCAGTCCACCACCGCCCGCAGCGTCCGGATGAAGGCGCTGCGGGACGTCGCGTCGGGCAGCGCGTCGACCAGGTTGATCAGGTCGGGTGCGTCCTGGCCCAGGTCGGTGTCGAGCAGCTTCATCAGGTGGACGAACACGCGGGTCTGCAGGCCCACGGTGGGCAGCTTGAGCAGCGACAGCAGCAGGTCCGCCCCCGGCAGCGAGACCGCGCGCAGCACGGGATTGACCTCCCGGCCCACACCCCCGGTGGCGACCAGCACCAGCCGCTCCGTGCGCTCGGGGAACTGGTACGCGAACTGCATCGCCACGCCGCCGCCGAAGGAGTGGCCGACCAAGGTGACCCGGTCCACGCCCAGGACGCCCAGCAGATCGCGCATGCCGTTCGCGTAGGCGGCCACCGAGTAGTCGGCGCGGGGCTTGTCGGAGTCGCCGTGGCCCAGCAGGTCGGGGGCGATGACGGTGTGGTGGCGCGCCAGCCCGGGGATGAGGTCCGCCCAGGTGGCGGAGGAGTCGCCGATGCCGTGGATGAGCAGGATCGCCGGGCCCTGGCCGGCGATCCGGTAGGCCCGGCGGTAGCCGTGCACGACGTGGTGGCGCAGTTCGACGTCCGGCAGGGGCATCGGGCGGGGCCGGCCCTCACGGGCGCTCGGCCTGGGGATTCCGCTCATGGGCACGCCTCCCTGTTCACCGTGCGGGTGTGCGCGCCGCCCCGGAAGCGCCGCATCGGTCCGAGCGTAGGAGCGTTCGCGGCACGCGCCGTTACCGGAAGGTTTCCCCCCGGCAACAGCACCTGACCCCCGTGCGGGAGGCGGGCGGGCCGGCAGCGGTGTCATCCGGCCGTTCGGGCCCCGCAGCACCACCGCGCCCGGCCGCGGCGGACCGGCCGTACCCCCACCGCGCGCCGCACCGGCCTCAGGCCGAGGCCACCCCGGCTGCGTACACGGCCTCGATCAGGGCCATCTTGCGGGGGTCGTTCGCGATGTGCCCGCCCATGTGGTTCATGACGTAGCCGATGCTGAGGCCCGCTTCGGGGTCGGCCAGCCCGCAGGAGCCGCCGAAGCCGTCATGGCCGAAGGCCCGCGGGTTGGGGCCGTACGAGCCGTTCGCGCCGCTGAGCCACAGGCCGAGACCCACCTCGGTGTCGTGTTCGAACGCGGCGCCCAGCACCAGGTCCCGGCAGCCGCCCTGGCCCTCGCGGACCCGCTCGGCGGCCGGCGCCGACAGCAGCGACCGGCCGTCCGCGTGGTCCGGGCCGATCAGCAGACCGTAGAGGGCCGCGACCCCGCGGGCCGTCCCATGGCCGCCCGCCGCGGGCAGTTCGGCGGCGCGCCACGCGGGGGTGTTCGCGTCGGCGGCGCCGGTGAGCGGGTTGGCGAGGGCGGCGAGGGCGACCGGCGGCAGTTGGCTGGCGGCGGCGGCCTGAGCACTGCCGGGCGCGGCGGGCGGGTGCACCAGCTCGGCGGCGCGCCCGGCCTCCTTCTCCGGCAGGCCGATGGAGAAGTCGATGCCCAGCGGCCCGCAGACCTCCTCGCGCAGGAACGCGGAGGGCAGCTGTCCGGTGATGCGGCGGATGACCTCGCCGACCAGGAAGCCGTACGTCAACGCGTGGTACCCGGAGCGGGTGCCCGGCTCCCACCACGGTGCGGTGGCCGCCAGACGGGCGGTGGTCAACTCCCAGTCGTAGAGCTGGGCCAGCGTGTGCGGTTCGCGCAGGCCCGCCAGGCCCGCGCGGTGCGACAGCAGGTGGCGGACGGGAAGGTCCGCCTTGCCCGCCGCGGCGAATTCCGGCCAGTAGGCCGCGACCGGCGCGTCCAGGTCGAGCAGCCCGCGGTCGGCCAGCAGATGCGCGCACAGCGCCGTGGCCCCCTTGGTCGTGGACCACACATTGACGAGGGTGTCGCGCTCCCACGGGCGGGTGCGCGCCGCGTCGGCCCAGCCGCCCCACAGGTCGACGACCGGCTCTCCGTCGAGCAGCACGGTGACGGCGGCCCCCAGTTCACCCCGCACGCGGAAGTTCTCGGTGAAGGCGGCGCGGACGCCCTCGAAGCGCGCGTCGCAGCGCCCGTCGATGTGCGGTACTGCCTGCTCGGCCATGGAACCTCCCGCTGGGTGGACCGGGCGCCCGGCCGGGCACCCGGCTCCGCTCGCACATACCGACTGGTCGGGATCGCGAAATCCGACGATACCGACCGCGGGACCCGGCGGGAAGGGGACACCCGCCCGCGGCCGTCCACGCCGCGTCCGGGCGCCGGCGGCGGAGCGGACACTGGCGGGTTCTCGCCCGTCGCCGCAGCCGCCGGGCGCGCACCCCCGGTACCGTCCAAGTGATCACCGCACGAGCGGGCCGCCGGGGTCCCGCAGTCCGCGCCGAGGAGCCCGGCGCCACGCCGGCCGCACGCGACCCGCAGGCGCCCGTCAGCACGAGCGTCACCGGCGGGGTCCGACGACGCGGGAACAGGAGGTCCGCTGCCATATGGGGGAGTTGGGCATGTACGCAGACGCGGAGGACGGCCACGGCCGGCCGGAGCGCGGCCGGTGGGCGGCGCCGACCCGCCGACCGCCGGGACCGCAGGACCGCCCGGAATCCGCCCACTGGTTCGAGGCGATCGCCGGGTTCGCCCCGGCGCCCGCGTTCGTCCGCGACGGACAGGGCCGCTACCTGTGGGTCAACGCCGCCTACGCGCACCTGTACCGCATGGCGCCCGACGTCGTCATCGGGCGGACCGTCGAGGAGATCGACACCCCCGCCGACGCCGCCATGTTCCGCGCCCTGGACCGCGAGGTGCTGCAGTCCGGCCGGCCGGTCCGCCACACCTTGTCGTTCCACCATCCCGACGGGCTGCCCCGGCAGGTGACCGGGCACCGCTTCGTGCTCGACGCCGGCTGCGGGCCGCGCGTGGGCGGCATCTACGTGGACCTGACCGAGCACACGCGGACCTTGGAGGAGCGCAACGTCGCCGACGAGGAACTGCACGCGCTGCGCGAGCGCTCCGGCCTGGCCGTCGTGGCGCTGGACCTCAGCGGCCGCGTGCGGCGGGTCAGCGGGGGCGCGGCCCGGTTGCTGGGCAGCGGCCGCAGCGCGCTGGAGGGGAGCTGGGCCACCGAGCACCTGGACGACGACGGCGAGGTCGGCACCGTGCGCGGCATCTGGGCCGACCTCGTGGCGGGCCGCACCCCCCGGTACAGCGGCTCCGTCGTGTGCCGCACGGCCTCCGGCGGCCACCGGGTGCTGCGCACCGACCTGGCGGTGGTCCGGCGGCACGGAGCGCCCGACCACATCGCCGCGGTGCTGACCGCGCTGAGCGCGGAGTTCCACGGCCGGCCGCGGGTGAGTCCGGTGCAGCTGCGGGTCCTGACGTCGATGGCCGCGGGCAGCCCCAACACCACCATCGCCGCGCAGCTGGGACTGTCCCGGCAGGCGCTCGACTACCACCTGCGGCGGCTGGGCGGCGTGCTGGACGCGGCCTCCCGTCCGGCGATGGTCGCGCGCGCCTACGCGCTGGGCATCCTCGACGCCACCGCCTGGCCCCCGCGCGCGGTCGACGCGCCGGGCCGGAGCTGACCGCGGACCACCCTCCCCGGCGACCCCCGATCACCCGGACTCCGCTGCCGGGCGGTCACGCTCGCGCCGGCGCACCAGCCGCAGGACGACGCTGACAGCCAGCAGCAGCAGACACGTGCCGACGGCCGCGTGCACCAGCAGGGCATCGAGGCGGTCGGCGGCGAGATAGGCGCCGACGGCCAGCGCCACCAGGGCGCACACCCCACGGTCGATGATCGACTCCAGTGACAGCAGGGTCGCCCGGTACGGGGTCTGCGGGATCGCCGCGTTGATCAGGTTCCGTTGGACGGGATAGGCGAGCCCGGTCGCCGCCGCGAACACGCACAGCCAGCCGATGGTGCCCACCGCGCCGGTCATCGTGGTGGCAGCCAGCGACAGGGCCATGACGATGCTCAGGACGGTCACAGCGGCCGTGTCCGACAGCTTGCCGCGCACCCAGCCCGGCCGCGCCGAACCCACCGCCTCGGCCACCGTCATGGCCGACAGCACCGCACCGTGATCGGCGACCGGAATGGCCTTGTCGAGCAGCAGCGGCTGGAAGAGGTTGACCTGGCAGATGCGGGCCAGGGTGAAGACCGCCACCCCCTGCACCATCAACGGACCCAGCGCCCGGGAGGACTTGAGCAGGCCCAGGGCCTGGCGGGCGGAGCGCAGCAGACCGGTGCGCTCGGCGTGCGGGCGCGGGCCGTCGTGGTCGGCGGCGAGGGCGGGCAGCGCACCGGCGCAGGCCAGCGAGCCCAGGGTGCAGGCGGCCGTCAGCAGGTACGGGGCCTGGTGCTGCAGGTGCATCAGGACCCCGACCAGCGGCCAGCAGGCGATCTTGGCCCACAGCCCGAGGGACCGGGCGGTGCCCTCCGCCTGCACGTACTGCTCGCCGGCCCCGTGGGCGTGCAGGTACTCGTACAGGTAGGCGCTGGAGGCCCCGGACACCAAGGAGCGGGCGGCGGCGATGGCCAGGAAGTGCAGCAGGAAGCCGGAGAAGGAGGGCCAGGCCACCGGGAGCAGGTTGGCCGCGGTCATCACCGCCGCTCCCAGCTGCAGGCAGCGGCGCTGCCCGATGCGGTCCGCGATCAGACCGGTGGGTATCTCCAGCAGGCAGAACGCCACGTAGTAGATGCTCTGGATGCCGAAGATCTGGCTGTCCGACAGCCCGGCCTGCTTCTGGTACTGGTAGAAGACCGGCATCCACCACAGCAGGTTGAACAGCAGTTGGAAGCCGTTGTTGAGCCGGATCACGCGCAGCACGTTCTTGCGCAGGGGGGCGCGGCGTTTGGCGCGCGCGGTTAAGGACACAGGCATGACGGACCTTCGTCGGTGTGCGGGACGGGGCACGGGGCCGGGTGCGGTGCGAGCGGGGCCCGGCGAGCACCCGGGGGCGGGCCGGGGACGGGCCCCACCACGCCGGAAGGCTGCGGTGGTGGGGCCCGCCGGCCGGCGTCAGGCGCTGTAGGGCCGCAACTGCAGGATGTGGAGCCGGCCCCCGGGGGCGAGGAGCCATTCGATGTCGAGCGGCACCGCGAAGGTGTAGTCCGTCGCGAAGTGGGACTGCAGCAGGCGGCCGGCCAGCGCGAGTTCGCCCAGGTGGTCCTGGGTGCGCGGGTCCAGGTCCTCGCCGGCGGCGCCCAGCGAGAGCGTCCGTCCGCCGCCCTCCACCGTGTTGTACAGGTACTGCAGCGGCAGCGTCGTGCCGTCGACGACGTCGGAGGTCGAGCCGTGCGCGCAGTTGAGGTAGACGTTGCGGAAGTCGGCCCGGTTGGTCGGATTGCAGGTGACCATCACACCCCCGAGCGGGGACGCCTCGTAGCGCTGGACGATGACCCCCATGTACGTGTCGTCCAGGGAGATGCCCGCCTGGTGGCGCAGTCGCACGCTGCGCGGGGACAGCAGCGACGCCCACACGTGGCGGATGGCGTCCAGCAGCCCGGGCAGATCGGTGACCTGGGTGTGGGACTCGTAGATGCCCGCGGCCGAGAAGCCGGGCAGGTCCTCGGCGTTGGAGGAGGATCGCACCGCGAAGCGGCTGGTTCCGGCCAGGTGCCGGACCAGCTGCGTGTCCAGCGCCCCGACCAGGTCCTCGGGCACCGGCAGCGTGCGGATCAGGTGCTGCAACTGGACGCAGGCGGTGTCCACCGCGTCCATGGCGTCCAGCTCCAGGGCCATCTTCAGCTTGCCGATGCTCTGCTGCACCGCGGGGGAGGAGTCCAAGAAGCGCTGCTGGACGGCGAAGGGCACGGCGATGCCCTCCGGGGCGCTGACCCGCCGGGCCAGGAATGCACCGGCGGCCTCGGCCAGATCGGCGTCCTCGGAGGTGTGCAGGCGGCCCGCCAGGTGGCCGAGCAGATCGGGCCGCGGCGGGCGGGGTATGGCGTAGTAGCCGGTCAGCCGGGCGGACCCGTGGCGCAGCACATGGTGCAGTTCGCCGAGGTTGGCGGCCTTGGTGCCGTAGCTGCGCCGGTCGGGGGAGCGCAGGGCGCTCAGCGGCACGATGGGCACGTCGGCGACCTGCGGGGCGTCGAGCCGGATGCGCTGGGTGTGCCACGTCGGCTCGTGCAGGTCGGCCGGCTGCTCGGCGCGCTCCAGGACGGCGGTCTCGGCCGACACGCTGTAGCGGACCCAGGCGCCGTCGAGGTCCTCGGCGGCGATGCGCTCCAGGACCCCGCGCACGATGGCGTTGGGGATGCCCCACCCGGCCGCCAGCATGTTGGTGTGCGACAGCGGGGTGGTGGGCGAGCCGTTGAGCAGCCCGGCGAGCCGGGGGATGTCGTCGGGAACCACCGGCATGGCAACGATGTCGTACCACGTCAGTCCCGGGCGGGCGGCCTGGTACGCCTCGGTGGAGGCGAACGCGCGCAGCCGTCCGACGGCCGCGCCGACCGTCAGCGGGACGAAGGGGGCCGCGGCGAACAGCTCGTGGCCCTGGGTTCGCGGCAGCACGTTCTCGGGCACGGCGGTCAGCGCGTTCGCCTGGCCGTGGTTGGCCGGCTTGACCAGCAGGGCCAGCGCGCTGTCGAGCTGCTCGCGGACGAAGGTGTAGAACTCGGTCAGCAGCGCCGCGCCCATGGTGTCGGCCTCGGTCGTCTCCAGCACCAGGAACGGCTGGGACTGCTCCTCGGGGCCGCCGACGTGCAGGGACAGCACACCGAGCAGGAACCGGCGCTCCGGGTCCTGGTAGACGCTGCGGTTGAAGCTGTCGAGCTCGGCGTCGAGTTCCTCCAAGGTCAGCCCTTGGATCTCGGTGGCGATGTAGTTGACGTGGAAGGAGTGCACGGCGCTGTCCAGGATGTGCCAGACGTCCTGTTGGCGGTCCACGACGACCTTGACGTACGGGTGCCCGCCCAGGACCCCGCACAATTGCTCGAACAGCGGCAGGGTCAGCACACTGCCCACCACCGCGCCCCGGTGGGCGGGGGCCGGGGCGTCGGCGCGGGCCGGGGAGGTGGCGGCGTGCGTCATGAGGCGCTCCGCGAGGTCGGACGGGCGGCGGCGAGTTCGTGGGGGAGGGACGCGACGATGCGCCCGCAGTCGGCGAGCAGGACCGGGCCGGAAGCGGCGGTGACGAAGCACACGGCGGCCATGGCGTTGGCGCCTCCGGCTTCCTCGTAGGCGGGCATGACCGTGCCGGCCGGCAGGCTGAGCTCGTCCACGAGGGTGATGCGGGACCCTTCGCTGAGCAGGGAGGACCAGTCCACGGCGGCGAAGTCCCAGCGCGGCAGGTGCGGCCACGGCCGACCGGCGCTGTCGGCGGCGAGCACGACCAGCGAGCCCGCGGCGCCCGCGCCCTCGGTGAGCATCCGGGCGGGGTACGCGACTCGCGCACCGAGCAACTGGCGCACCAGCATGCCGATCATGTCCAGGCCGAAGACGGCCTCCGCCTGGCAGGTGGTCATCACACCGCCGAACCGGGCCGCGGTCTCGATCAGCCACATCGCGCCGCCCGCACCGAGCTTGATCTCGGTGTGGGTGGCGCAGGTGCCGAGTCCGAGCGCGTCGACGGCGGTCCGGGACACGTCCTCGATGCGCCGTTGCAGTGCTTCGGGCAGCGCGGCCGGGGTGATGCTGGCGCGTTCCGTGAACGGCGGGATGGTCGGCATCCGCCCGGTGATGCACAGCGGGTGGTAGACGCCGTCGGCGACGATGCCCTCCACGCTGACGTAGTCCCCCCAGTCGGGGCCGTCGAACCAGTCGGTGGCGTCCCCCGTGACGATCTCTTCGAGGAGGAAGTCACTCACGCCCTCGTCCGCGCGGTGCAGCTCCGCGTAACCCTGCCCGGACGAGGCCTCCATGACGGAGCGTCCGGTCTTCCAGCCGCGTTCCGCCTCCTGCTCGGTGCGGACCGTCAGGTGCGCGGTGGAGCCCGCGCTCCATGCCGCCTTGAGCAGCAGCGGCGGTGTCAGCGTCTCGAAGGCGCGGGCGATGTCCTGTGCCGCGTGGATCTCGGCGAAGCCCGGAACGGGCACCCCCGCGTCGCGCCAGACCTGCCGCATCAGCCGCTTGTCGCGGGCCGCCACCACCTGCTCGCCCGCGCCGGCCAGCCCGAGCCGCAGGCACGCGTGCGCGACGGCCACCACCGCGTACTCCGACAAGGTCAGCACGGCCGCGGCCTCGACCCGCGCGGCGTGCGCGCAGATCAGGCCCACTAATTCCGTACCCTCCTGCGGCCGGGCGGACGTGACCGAGGCACACCACGGCCTCCACGTCGCCTCGGTGGACCGGGGCAGCGGCGCGAGGGCCAGGACATGCACCTCGCCGTGCGCGGCGATCTTCGGAAGTGCGTACTCCAGCGGCGGACCGCCCTTGGCGTAGATGAACAAGATCGGGTTCACGGGACTCCTGATGTCGGGCGGGGAACTGGGCGCCCCCCGCTGGGGGTTCACCCGGCCGTCTGTCCGGCATGACGCTGTTTGAACGGGTTGTCAGTAACCAAAACATGACAGAACGCGATCAGTGCTCGCTCGTACGGTCATTCGCCTTGGCGTACGCCAAACAACCAGCAAGCGTGGAGCCGCCGAGCAGCGGGAATCCGCCAGAGCGGGCGGCGATGGCCGTAAAGGGGCGCGCGGACCGGTGCGGTCAGAGGGACGCCAACCAGGCCGCGGTCTCGTCGGGGTGAGCAAAGCGGAGCGTGTCGAGCGGGGCGAAGCGCGTATCGCGGCTCCGCCGCCCGATCTCGCGCCGCCGCGACGCGTGCTGGGACCAGGCCCACCAGGCCGGGTGGTCCCGCCGCAACCACCCGCGCCAGGTCTCCCGGTTGCCGCCGAACAGCGCCTCGCGCGTGACGGTCCGGCGCAGGGAGCGGCGCAGGACACGGGCCATGACGATGCGTCGGGGATAGTCCAGCCAGATCACGGTGTCGGCCCGCCGCCACAGCAGGTCGCGGACCTCGGGCGTCCCGAGGGAGTCGAAGACCCAGTGGGATCCGGACGTCAGCCCGGACACGTCCTCGGTCAGCCGGTCGTTCGTGGCCCAGCCGGGGCCGATGTAGTGCAGTGCGTCCATCTCCCGGTACGCCAGGCCCAGCCGGCCGCCGAGAGCACGGGCCAGCGTCGACTTGCCCGCACCGGTGGCACCCACGACCAGGATCCGCTCCACGGGGTGCACCGTATCCCGGCGCGGGGAGTCCGGTGGGTGGCGGCTCCGGAGCGGGGTGCGGGGGCGTGTCGTGCGCGACGCGGCAGATGGCGCCGGGCCGCTGCGGGGTGATCCCCGGATCACCCTTGCCTTCGGTGCGGGCGCCCTGAAAGTCTTGCGCGATTCAGTTGTCGCAGCAGCACCAAGAGCACCAGCAGCAACAACGGAGGCTTCCCGTATGACCCGACGCCCGTCCCCGCACCTCTCCCCGCGCCCGTCCCGAGTCCGCGCCCGCCGGGCCTGGCTGACCGCCACCACCGTGCTCACGCTGGCGCTGACCGGCCTGGCGGCCCCGGCCCGCGCCGAGCAGACGCCGGCGCCGCTGTCCCCATCGGGGCAGCAGGATCCGCAGGCCGCCGTGAGCGACGCGGCACCCCGGGTCGCCGGCGCTGCGGTCAGCCCCGGCGGCAAAGCCGACCCCCTGGACTTCACCCTGCAAGCCGGCGAGATGAACGGGGCGACCGCCGATCGGGTGGCCCTTCTCGACGGCGTGCTGCCCACATCGGGTGTCTCGAAGCTCCTCGCCGAAGCCAACCGCACCATCAACACCACCTCGTGCACCCGCGACCCGTTCGGCACGGCGCCCGCCCCGGCCCTCAAGTGGTGCCTGGACAAGGACGACTCGAACTCGCGCGAGTGGATCCCCCAGGCCATGACCGGCGTCTCGGACGCCGCGGCCGACGAGCGGTACGGCGTCGGCAACGACGCGAACATCCAGCTCTATGCGTCCTATGACAACTGGGACCCGGGCCGCGACAGCAACGGCAACGACGTCGGCGACTGCAACCCCGACGAGTTGGAGGCGAATGACGCCTGCAACCAGAAGGGCGTGCGGATCTCCTTCGTGCAGCGTCGCGCCGACGGCACGGTGAAGTACCGCCATGTGCTGCTGGGCTGGGCGTACCTGAACAACGCCGACCACATCTCCTTCGACGGAGTGCACTCCGACGAGGGATCGACCGTCCCGGACCCGAACCGGGACATGCAGAACGGCCTGCACGCGGGCGGCATGGTCTGGTACGGCCACTACCTGTACGTCGCCGACACCCGCAACGGCATCCGGATCTTCGACATGGAGAAGATCATGGACCTGGACCCCAACGGGGACGGCAAGGCCGGTGACGCGATGGGCGCGGACACCGACGGGGTGAAGACCACGTCCGACGTCGAGGACAAGACCAAGGTCGGCCGTCAGAACAACGTCTGGTACAGCTTCGGCTACCGCTATGTGATGCCGCAGGTCGCGGCCTGGAAGTTCAAGGCCAAGCAGTCCAACCCCACCGGGTCGTTCCAGTGCGTCGGCACGGGCGCCCCGAAGGCGTCCTACCTCTCGCTCGACCGCGTCCCGGAGCCGGACCGGCTGATCATGGGTGAGTACTGCCGTCCGGCGGGCGACCTGGCATCGCCCGGCCGGATCGCCTCCTTCCCCGTCAAGGAGCTGGAGAGGCGCTCCGGTGAGGTGGCAGCCCAGGGCTGGGCCAACTACCTGCCCATGGCGAACGGCGGCGCCCAGGGCGCGCTGGCGCTGGACACCAAGCTGTACGTCAACCAGAGCGCCGGTCACAACGACCCGGGCAACCTGTTGCGCTACCGGTGGAGCAACGGCCTGCTGGTTGCCGACGGCAGCGCGATCAAGACCGCCACCGGCGCCGAGGACCTGTACTACGAACGCGGCGCCCAGCGCCTGTGGTCGGTCTCCGAGCACTACGGCCCGGCCGTGAACGCCGAGTCCACCGAGAGCGGCGGATCGGCGCTGTGTCTGCGCCTGGTGTGCGAGCGCGTGCTCTACGCCCACAGCAAGGCGCAGTTGGACGCCCCGTAACCCGGCGCCGACCCCCGCCCCCAGCAGCTCCCGGGCCCGCGCCCGTCGCGCGGGCCCGGGAGCTGCTGTCCTTCCGTCGCGGGCGGGGCGCGAGCGGACGGAAGGGCCGGTTCCGCCCGCGACGATCACGCGGCATTGGTATGGACATGCCCATCTCCCGCCTTCTACGATGTCCCGGACGTCACATGAGAGCGCTCTCACTGAATGACCCCCACCCCCACAGAAGAGGGAAGTTCATGAGACTCAGAACCGCCGCCATGGTCGGCATCACGGCCCTGCTCGGAGCCGTCATCACCGGCGCCGGACCGGTCGCGGCCACCGCCGCGAGCGCCGCCCCCGCAGCCCCGGACGCCGTCGTCACGGCGATGGCCCACGACCTGGGCCTGACGAAGTCCGCCGCCGTCCAGCGGCTGCGCCTGGAAGCGGACGCCACCCGGATCGCACCGACGGCGGAGCAGGCCGCCGGAGCATCGTTCGGCGGATCCTGGTTCGACGCGGCCGACGGAAAGCTGGTCGTCGCCGTCACCACCGCAGCCGCCACGCCGGCGGTCGAGCGCACCGGAGCGCGCACCACCCTCGTGGCGCACACCAGCCGGACCCTCGACACGGCCAAGGCCCGGATCGATGCCCAGGCCAAGCAGCACACGGCCCCCGCCGGGGTCAGTGCCTGGCGCGTCGACCCCCGCACCAACAGCGTGGTGATCGACGTCCGCGCCGACGCCGCCGCCGACCCCGCCGTCCGCACCTTCCTCACCACGGCGCAACGCGGTGACACCGCAGGCGTCGTCACGGTCCACCGGACGGCCACGCCAGCGCCGACAACGTTGTCGGCGGGCACGGTCGGCGGCGACCCGTACTACAGCCACGGCATCCGCTGCTCCATCGGCTTCTCGGTCTACGGAGGCTTCATCAGCGCCGGCCACTGCGCCCAGGCGGGGTCGGCCGTGTACGGCTGGGACAACTCCTACATCGGCAACTTCCAGGCCGGCACCTTCCCGGGGAACGACTACTCCTGGGTCAACGTCGGCAGCGGCTGGTGGACCGTACCGGTCGTGCTCGGCTGGGGCGCCACCTCCGACGTCCTGGTACGGGGCTCGGCCGAGGCCCCCGTCGGCGCCTCGGTGTGCCGCTCCGGTTCCACCACCCACTGGCACTGCGGCACGATCCTCGGCAAGAACCAGACCGTCAACTACAGCCAGGGCAGCGTCTACAACCTGACCCGGACCAACGTGTGCGCCGAACCGGGCGACTCCGGCGGCTCCTTCGTCACCGGCGACCAGGCCCAGGGCGTGACCTCCGGCGGCTGGGGCAACTGCGGCTCCGGCGGCGAGACCTGGTTCCAACCGGTCAACCCCATCCTGTCCACCTACCACCTGACCCTGCACACCGCCTGACCCGCGCCCCCTCACGGGGCCCCGCCAGCACCCGGATCCCGCCCCGGCCCCCGCGCCGGGGCGGGATCCGGCCGGTGCCGCCCGCCGAGGTGCGCCCGGTCGGCGGGAGCGAGCCCCGGCGCCTCCGCAGGAGCCCCCTGTGTCGCCCCATCGGGGGCCGGGTCCCCGTTCGCCGACGCGCTGCCCGTCCCCTCGGTAACGTCGTGCCCCTCACCGACTCTCGCCACCGCGCAGGGAACATGAACCCGGAACCGGCACACCCCGTCATCGACGTCCACGTCCTCCTCCGCGACGGGGACAGGATCCTCCTCTCCCAGCGCGGCGCCCCCTACGGCTACGGTCGCTGGCACACGCCGTCGGGCAAACTCGACCGCGGCGAATCCTTGAGCGCCGGAGCCACCCGCGAGCTGCTGGAGGAAACCGGTATCCGCGTCGACCCGCAGCATCTGCACCTGGTCCACGTCGTGCACCACCGGCAGGACGACGCGGGGGAGCGGATCGGGTTCTTCTTTCTCGCGACCGAATGGAGCGGGGATCCCGTCAACCGGGAGCCGACGAAGTGCCTCCGCCTGGAATGGTTCAGCGTCCACGACCTGCCCGAGGACGTCATCGAATACCCCAAGGAGGGCCTGATGGGCTACCTGAAGGGCGGCGGCAGTCTGACGGAACACGGCTGGGTCTAGCGCGGAGCCAAGGACGCGAGCACGCTCCGCGAGCGCAGGACGTCGAACGGACGGGGACAGCCCGCCGCCGTGCCGCCCAGACGGGTCCGTTTGGGGCTGGCTTGCGGTCGGTTCCGATCGGGGTGCCCATCCGCTTCCCGTTCGTGCTTCCTGCCGGCCTGCCCTCTAGACGGGAACCCCCTGTGGTGCGTCTTGTTGCAGGCCTGTGGGCGTGCGGGGGCTTCTCGCGCCGCCCGCAACTCCTACCCTCCTGGGCGGTGAGTCAGTCGTGCGCGCGGAGGGCGTCGATCAGGTGCCGGCCGTGCGGGGGCACCCCGAGGCCGGCCGAGATGTGCTGGCTGACCTCGCTGGAGGTCCCCTGGCGACGGCCGCGCTCGATCTCCGACACGTCGGGCTGGGCGAGGCCGACCAGTTCTCCCAGCCGGGTCGGGCTGATGCCGGTGAGCTGCCGGTACGTGCGGAGGACCGCTCCCCAGTCACGGCTGATGACGGCGGCCATCAGCCGAGGGCGGGACCACAGGTCCGCCGACTGCTCCCTCATGAACTCGACTGCAGGGCGCCGCTATAGGGCCCTGGCATGGCTTGCGCCCTGTTCACCCGGCCACGGTGGGTGCACGGACCCCCGGCGGCCGCGGACACGGCCCGGGGGCGTGGCCGACCGGACGGGAGCAGGCCGACATGCCGCACGGTAACCCCCGTCCTCCGGCGCCCGCATCGGGCGTGCGGAGGTGCCCCGACGCCCGCTGAACACCCGTCGCTCCCACCCCACCCCGGCATGACCCTCACGATCTACGCCGTTGACCTCCGACGGGCAACGGCGTCAGCTGCGCACACATCGGATCCGTCCGGCCCGGGACAGCCGCCCGCTTGACGCGGGCTTCCCCTGGACGCCCTGCGAGTGCCCCCGGCACCGCGCAGGCACCACCAGGACGGCCCGGAGGTCTGATCGCCGTGCTACGGAGCACCTACAGGGTGCTGAACGCGGTCCCAAGACGGCTGGTCGACGAGCCTTCTGCCAATGAGCACCTGACGCACACACCGCCATGCGCGCTGCGATGTGCGCGCGGGGCCGGAGGCCTTCGGTCGGCGCCAAGAACACCTCTGCGGCTGTCGCCTCGCGTGCGGCATCCCCACCTGATCGTCGCCGTGCCGCCGGGGGTCCCACGGCTCACCGGCCGGGTGGAGCGGCGCCGTGGCGGCCGGTCCGCATCGTCCAGCGCAGCGCCTGCTGGTCCGCTCCACCTTCCCCGGCCGGGTCGCTGCGCTCACCGTTCGCGGTTCGGTCGTCAGGAAGCAGCCCCTCGTGGGGCGAGCGCGGGATCGCCGTGGACTGCTGTCGACCGGTGGGCGGCTTCCGGGCCGACGCGCGGGCCGCGATACCTGTTGGCGGCAGGCCGCGCGGGGCGCTTAAGGTCGGAGCAGTCAGGCGCAAATGCCGTCAAACCGACTGTGGCCCAGGTTGTGGTCGCACAGTGCGGGTGGGCGCGGTCGGCAGTCAGAGAGGATCCCCGTGAGCGGGACAGCGGACACCGGCCCCGAACGGCCCCCCTTGCGCGACCGGGTGAGCGCTCCGCCGGCCCTGGCATTGCCCAGCGCCGGGGAGGGACTGACCTGGCGCCCGGTCACCGCCGCCGACATCGGCCTGATTCTCGCGCTGAAGCGGGATGCCGGCGCGATCGATCATCCGCACTCACTGGTGACGAGGGACGCGTTGGAGGAGGAGTTCCGGAGCGAGTCCTTCCGGCCGGAGCGGGACGCGGTGATCGCCCTGGATGCCTCCGGGCGCGCCGTCGCCTACGGCTCGGCCGCGCCGCCGGCCACTCAGGAGACGGTCGTCTGCGTCGACCTCGACGGCACGGTGGCCCCGGACCGCCGGCGCGAAGGCATCGGCACCGCGTTGCTGGCGTGGCAGGAGGCGTGCGGGCTGCGGTACCTCGCCACCTGCGAGACCACGCTGCCCGGGTGGCTCGCCTCGGGCGCGCAGGAGCGCGCCACCTCGGCGATCCGGCTGTTGGAGCAGCACGGCTACGAACGGGCCCGCTGGTGGTGGGAGCTAGAGCGCGATCTGAAGGCCCCCATCGCCGCACTGCCGACGGCCCCGGGAGTGCGGCTGGTGCGCTATGGGCCGCAATGGCAGGAGCGGGCCCGGGCCGCGACCAATGAGGCCTTCCGGGACCACTGGGGCAGCCAGCCGGTCACGGCCGCGGACTGGGCTGCCGGCGACCGGTTGGCGGCCTTCCGTCCGGATCTGTCGGTGCTGGCCGTCACCTCCGGCGCGTCCGGAACCGCCGGCGCCCCTGGCGCTCCCGGTGCTGCTGACGTGTCCGGTGCGGAGCGGGTCGTCGGCTTCGTCTTCGTCGACGTGGCGCCGGACGAGTGGCCGCTGCGGGGCGGCCCGTTCGGCTACCTCACCATGGTCGGCGTCCGGCGGGAGGCCCGCGGCCAGGGGTTGGCCCGCACCCTGTTGGCCCACACGCTGCGAACGCTGCGTGAGGCCGGGTTGGATCGTGCCGTGCTCGATGTCGACGCGGACAGTCCCACCGGTGCCCTCGGTCTGTATCAGAGCCTCGACTTCACTCCCACGGAGCGCTCGGTCACTCTCGTCAAGACCTTCTGACGGGGTGGTGTCTTCGTTGCGTCGGACGGGTGCGATTGTGCCAACGTTGTAGCGCGGTGCGGTGCGAGGTGTACCGGCCGCGGTGCTCCGCGTCGCCGGCGCAGGGGGTGTCGGTGGTCGCTCCCGGCTCTGCCGCGCCGTCGCCGCGCCCGCGTGCAGAGGCACACGGCGCTGAGTTGGTTCGCTGGTGGGGGAGGTGCGACGGTGTGCTGCGGGCGGCATGGGATCTTTTGGGGGTTACGTCGCATCCGTGCCGCGCGGGCGCGTGAAGGAGGCGTGAGCCGGTCCGCACCAGGGGCCGTTGCTCCCCTCTGAGCGACCGCGGCAACTTTCACATCGATGAAAATTCCGGTGCGCGCACCCCCGTTGCCGCTGCTCCGGGATCTCGCGCAGGGTCTAGACCACAGAGGTGTGGCGGTGCCCCCTTTACGGGGTGCACCGGTTCATGAGTCACTCATGACGTGTCCGCATCAAACACGCGGCGGACACGCCCCCTCCCCATCCCGGCCCAGGCACGTCCCGCTCCCGCCCCCCGCACCCGGCGGCGAGATGGACGGCGCGCCCACGCCGGCCGGCCCCCGCACGGATCGTCGCCCCCCGCACGTGTTCGGCCGGCCGGGCCACCCGTCTGCCCGCACCTCAGGTGGTCGGCGGCGACGCAACAGCTACGCGAGTAGACAACACACCGGGACGTACCGATCGCCCCACCTCCGCACCCCCACCACGCCTGGAGGAACGCCTTGCTCTCCCCAACCCCCCACCCCAGCCCACTGCGCCGCAACCTGCTGGCCGCCGGAGTGCTCAGCTTGAGCCTGGCCCTGGCACCCGCCGTGTCGGCGAGCGGCGCCGCGGCGCAGCCCGTGCCGACGCACGGCGCCATCCCCCTCGGCGCGGGCTACATGGGCGCCGGATACCTCCCGGACAGCCAGAGCTTCACGCCGGACACCCGCGAACTGCGGCTGTCCGCGCAGGGCGTCGGGGCGATCCAGGCCACCCAGTCCCCGGGCATCGACGTCTCCCACTACCAGGGCGCCATCAACTGGTCCTCGGTGAAGTCCGCGGGCATCAAGTTCGCGTACATCAAGGCCACCGAGTCGACCACGTACAAAGACCCCACCTTCAACGCGAACTACCTCAACGCCTACAACGCGAAGGTGATCCGCGGCGCCTATCACTTCGCCCGCCCGGACCTGTCCAGCGGCACCGCCCAAGCCACCTACTTCGCCGCGAACGGGGGCGCCTGGTCGCGGGACAATCTCACGCTGCCCGGCA
The DNA here is from genome assembly GCF_040636125.1 of Streptomyces sp. NPDC006733. NCBI lineage: Bacteria > Bacillati > Actinomycetota > Actinomycetes > Kitasatosporales > Streptomycetaceae > Streptomyces > Streptomyces sp. NPDC006733. Next base: position 53,695 of record NZ_JBEYJD010000019.1, read on the forward strand.
TGCTGGACCTCGAAGGCGGCTGCTCGGGAAAGACCGCGTCGGCGATGCGGACGTGGATCCTGGACTTCTACAACACCTACAAGGCCAAGACCGGCCGGGACGTGGTCATCTACACCAGCCCGAGCTGGTGGAACTCGTGCACGGGCGCCTGGGGCGGCATGTCGGCCAAGAGCCCGCTGTTCGTGGGCCACTGGACCAGCGCGGCCAGCCCGTCCATCCCGAGCGGCTTCCCGTACTGGACGTTCTGGCAGTACACCGACTCCGGTGCGGTGAGCGGCATCTCCGGCGCGGTGGACCGCGACCGCTTCAGCGGCGACAGCACCCGCCTGCTGGCCCTCGCCAACAACACCCCCTGACCGGCGCCTGAACCGGCCCCGACGCACCCGACCCCGGCGCCCGGACGGGAACCTCCGTCCGGGCGCCGCACCACCCACCCTCCCGCCCCCCGGCGATCGGCGCCGCTCTTGCCTCACCGGTCGTTCAGCGCGCGGCGGCAAGGCGGCTTCCCGGCCCGCGTGCGGTCGGGATGTCGAGGAGGGTGAGGAAGGCGCCGGCTGCGGGGGTGTGGGTGGTGGGGCTCCAGATGGCGTACTCGACGCGCGCCGGCGCGTCGGTGACCTCGATGGTGCGCACGCCGGTGAGCTGTGCGGCGTACGCGGAGGGGAGCATGGCGATCCCCAGGCCCTGCTCGACCAGACGGACCAGGAACTCGGCGTTGGTCACTTCGAACGCGACGTCGCGGCCGAGGCCGGCGGCCGCGAAGGCCTGGTCGGACTGGACGCGACCGGCGGTGTTGGCCGGCAGGTCCACGAACACCTCGCGGGAGAGCCGCAGCAGGTCGACGACCGGCTCGTCGGCGAGAGGGTGGTCCGGGGCGACCACCGCCACGAGCCGGTCGCGGGCGAGGGCGCGGGCGGCGACGCCGTGGGGTTGCGCAGTGGTCGGCAGCCCGAGGAAGGCCACGTCGAGGGCTCCGTCCTGGACCTGCTCGACGAGCAGTTCGCTCGGGCTCACGCGCAGGCTGATGCGTACGTCCGGATAGCGCTGGTGGAAGTCGCGCAGCGCCCGGGGGATGTCGACGGCGGTGACGCTGGAGATGGCGCCCACGGCAAGGCGGCCGCGGATCTCTCCCACGGCGGCGGCGACTTCGGCGGCCGCGCGCTCGGCGGCGTCCAGGCACTGCCGGGCCGCGGGAAGGAACGCCGTCCCGGCCGGGGTCAGCCGCACCCGGCGGCTGGTGCGGTCGAAGAGGCGCGCGCCCAGTTCCTTCTCCAGGCGGGCGATCTGGTGACTGAGGGCGGACTGCACGACCAGGCACCGTTCGGCGGCCCGGGTGAAGCTGTTCAACTCGGCGACGGCGACGACGTAGCGCATCTGCTGGAGCTCCATGGATGCATCTTCCCTCGCGATCGATCCCATGACCAACATGTGTTGGACTCATGGATCACCACCGCACGAGACTGCGCACATGACCCTTCCCGCCGCCCGGACCCCCTCCGCCGACGCCATCAGCGGTGTCCCGCGCGGACATCTGCCCCGGACCGTCCTGACCGCGGTCACCCCCATGGCGTGGGGTACGACCTATATCGTCACCACCGAACTGCTCCCCGCGGGGCACCCCCTGTTCGCAGGCCTGCTGCGGTCCCTGCCCGGCGGCCTGATCGCGCTGGCGCTGAGCCGGAGGCTGCCGCGCGGAGCCTGGTGGGCGAAAGCCGCGGCGCTGGGCGTGCTGAACATCGGACTGCCCTTCCCGCTGCTGTACTTCGCGGCCGCCCGCCTGCCGGGCGGCGTCGCCGCCACCCTGGCGGCGGCCCAGCCCCTCGTCATCGCCCTGCTGGCGGTAGCGGTGCTCCGCGAGGCCCTGTCCGCCTGGCGCCTGGCCTGGGGCGTGCTCGGCGTGCTCGGCGTCGGCCTGATGGTGATCGGGCCGAACGCGGCCTTCGACCAGGCGGGGATCGCGGCGGCGCTCGGCAGCGCGGCCTCCATGGCCCTGGGCATCACCCTCACCAAGCGCTGGGGACGCCCCGGCGCAGCCGGCCCCACCGCCTTCGCCGGCTGGCAGCTCACCGCAGGCGGCCTCGTCCTGCTGCCGGTGACGTTCCTGGCCGAGGGAGCACCTCCCACCATCGACGCGACCGCCGCCTGCGGATACCTCTGGATGGGCCTGGTGGGTGGGCTGCTCGCCTACATCCTGTGGTTCCGCGGTGTCACCACGCTGCCCGTCACCTCGGTCGCCGTGCTCCTGCTGCTCTCGCCGCTGGTCGCCACCACGCTCGGCGTGGTCGTGCTCGACCAGCGGTTCGGTCCGCTGCAGCTCGCAGGATTCGGACTCTCGCTCGCCGCCATCGTCGCAGGGCAACTGCCCGCACCCGCCGGCCTGCGCGGTTGATCGCGGCCGGCGGGTGAGTGGGGGCGGCAGCGCGGACGGCAGGGCGGCCGGGGAGGCGTGGGCCCTGGCGGCCCGCGGCCGACCCGCCGCAAACGATCGGGCGACGGGGCGACCGCGCGACCGGGCAGGCGGACTGCCCCGTCGCGATCAGGACCGTATCGAGTCGTGTCCCTCCGATCCGGTCGCTCGCGGTCCGGGTCAGGACTTCCCCGCGGACCGCTTGGTCCAACACCAGGGCGTTGTGGCCCTCGGTGGCGGTCGGTATCGCCCAGCAGTCCGGGGCGTGGGCCGTGGCGCATCGGGACCTCGGTCGGCCGGTGGCCCGCCGGCCGTGCCGGCGGGGGAGCGGCTCAGGTCGCTGCGCGCCAGGGCGCCCAGGAGGCCTGTGGGCACATCCCCCGTGCGCCGTCCGTGGCCCTCTCGTGGTCGAAGCACTCCGCTCGGTAGTCCGGATCGGTCAGTGGGTTCAGTGCGTTGGGGGCGGAATCGTGTACTCCGGTCCGGGTCCTGCCGCTGCCCGGGCTGCCCGAGTCGTCCGGGGCTCCGGTCCGAGTCCGGACTCGGACTCGCGCCTCCCCCCGCCGGTTGAGGCGGCGGGGTCCTAGTCCGGACTACCCGCGGCGCCTGCGGACCGCGCTGCACCACAGCCCTGACCCGTCCGGGGGCTGGTCACGGCGTGGTGGTGAAGGAGCGGCGGTAGGAGCGAGGCGGCACGCCCCGGCGGCGCACGAACTGTTCGCGCAGGACGGCGGCGCTGCCGTAGCCGACGCGGTGGGCGATCTCCTCGACCGGCAGATCGGTGGTCTCCAGCAGTTCCTCGGCGCTGCTCAGTCGCAGGCCGCGCAGCCAGGCGTGGGGGGTGGTGCCGGTCGCGGCGGCGAAGCGGCGCGCGAAGGAGCGTTTACTCATGACGGCCCGGCGGGCCAGGTCCGCGACGGGCAGCGGCTGGTGGAGGTTGGCGCGGGCCCAGGCCAGCACCTCGGCGAGCCGCTCGTCCCGGCAGTCTTCCGGGGCGGGGGCGGCGAGGTACTGCGCCTGCCCGCCGTCGCGGTGGGAGGGCAGCACCATGTCCCGGGCGACGGCGTTGGCCCGCGCGGCGCCGTGCTCCCGTCTGATCAGGTGCAGGCACAGATCGAAGCCCGCAGCGGCTCCCGCGCCCGTGAGGATGCGGCCCTCATCGATGTACAGGGCGTCGGGCTCGACGGTGACGTTCGGATGACGGCCGGCGAGCAGCTCGGCGAACCGCCAGTGGGTGGTGGCCCGCCGGCCGTCGAGCAGCCCGGCGGCGGCGAGTGCGAAGGAGCCGACGCAGTGGGCGGCGACCAGGGCGCCGCGCTCGTGGGCCGCGGACAGCGCTTCGAGCACGGCGGGCGGGGGCGGTGTGCGGAAGTCGGCCCACGGCAGGGCGATCACCAGATCGGCGGCGGCGAGCCGGTCCAGGCCGTACGGGATGGACAGCGGCACGCCGAGGTCGGTGGAAACCGGCCCGGGCCGATCGCTGCACAGGGCGAAGTCGAAGCCGGGCGCGGCCGGACCGTGCGGGCCGAAGACCTCGGTGACGATGCCGACGGCGAGCATGCCGACGCCGGGCGGGGTGTAGGCGGCGACGGTCGCGAAGGGCGGCATCCGGCCAGTGTGGCACGAATCCTGCGAACAGCGGCAGCTGTGCCACTCGTTGAGGAACCGCCGGCCCGGAAGGATGACGGCCATGACAGACGCACCGCTCGGCCGCAGCGCCGTATACACGATCCTGACCACCGGTTACGTCGGCTCCACCGGCCCCGGCGTCGCCGCCACCGTCTCCTACATCGCCGACGCCAGCCGCCACGTGATCTTCGATCCGGGCATGGTGGCGAGTCGCGACGACATCCTCGCCCCCCTCGCGCAGCTGGGGCTGGGCCCCGAGGACATCACCGACGTGGTGCTCAGCCATCACCACCCCGACAACACCCTGAACGTGGGCCTGTTCGGGCAGGCGCGGGTGCACGACCACAAGGTGGAGTACCGCGGCGACCAGTGGACGAACCGCGACGCGGAGGGGTACGAGCTGACGCCGTCGCTGCGGCTGATCCGCACCCCGGGCCACAGCGCCGAGGACATCACCCTGCTGGCAGGCACGGACGCGGGCGTGGTCGCCTTCGCCGGCGACCTGTGGTGGCACGCGGACGGCCCCGCGGACGACCCGGTGGCCCCCGACCGGGAGGTCCTGCGGGCCTCCCGGCTGCGGGTGATAGCAGCCGCGGACCTGATCGTGCCCGGCCACGGCGGCCCGTTCACGGCCGACGCCGGCACACCCCGCTGAACGCCGGGGCGGGGGAGCGGTGACGCACCGGTGGCCAGCGGCGAGGCGACGCCGCACGGCCGGAGCACCGTTCAGCGGTCGGGCCGCTTCCGGTGGTTGGGGAGCGCGCCTGCGGCACTGGTGAATTCGCCGATGGCAGCACGTGGCAGCCCGTCGAGACTGCGGTGGCAACCCCTTGGGACACGCAATCCTGGAGGCAACTGGTGCGCATGCTTGCTCGGTTAACCCGGCGGTCCGTCACCGCCACCGCGTTGGGGGCGCTGCTGTGCGGCGCCCTCGTCGTCACCTCGCCGGCTGCCCCGGCCGCAGCCTCTGCCGCCGCGGCCGGGAGTCCGACGGTCACCGTCGCGCCCGCCGGCAGCCACGGCTTCCCCTTCCTCGCCGCGGCGGAGGACCTCGGCTCGTTCGGCTACACCGAAAGCGAGTACTTCATCGAAGGTACGGCTACGTCGTACGCCAAATCGGGCCTGTGGACCTCCGACGGCCGGTGGAGCGTCCGCCCCTCGGGCACCGCCGCGTACAAGAGCCGCCTGCTGGTGCGCCGCCCCGCCGATCCGGCGCGGTTCAACGGGACGGTGGTCGTGGAGTGGCTCAACGTCAGCGGTCAGCTCGATCTGTCCCCGGATTACTGGTTCGAGCGGGACGAACTGCTGCGCGCCGGCTACGCCTGGGTCGGCGTGTCCGCGCAGGCGGTCGGGGTCAACGGCGGGCTGGGACAGATCAAGGGCCTGAAGGGGTGGGATCCGGCCCGCTACGGCAGCCTGATCCACCCCGGGGACGCGTTCGCCTACGACATCTTCTCCCAGGCGGGCCAGGCACTGCGCACCGCGCGCGGGGCGGACCCGCTCGGCGGACTCCCGCTCCGGACGCTGCTCGCGGACGGGGAGTCGCAGTCGGCGGGGTTCATGACGACGTACGTCAACGCCGTCCAGCCGGTGGCCCAGGTCTACGACGGCTTCCTGGTGCACAGCAACAGCGCGATCGCCGCCCCGATCAGCGGCGTGCTCGCCGACACCCTGCTGATGCCCAACCCGTCCCGGATCCGCACCGACCTGGCGGTGCCGACGTTCGTCGTGCTCACCGAGACCGATGTGCCGGGCGCGGCGAGCGCACGGCAGCCGGACACCGGCAGCGTCGTGCACTGGGAGCTGGCCGGCACCGCGCACGGCGATCAGTGGGCCTTCGACCTGGGCAACCCGACCGTGCAGAAGTCGGCCGGTTCGGCCGCGCCCGCGCCGGACTGCGCCGCCGGATCGGCCCCCTTCAACGACGGCCCCGGCCACTGGGCGATGAACGCGGCGCTGCGCCACCTGGCGCTGTGGGCACGGGGCGGGGTGCGGCCGCCGAGCGGTCAACCGCTGAGCGCCGTGCTGCGCGATCCGGCCACCGGCCTGGCCGTCGGCGGCGTGCGGCTGCCGGATGTCACGGTGCCCACCCGCACGCTCACCGGTGCGCGCGACACCACCGACAGCGGCGTCTTCTGCGGCCTGTACGGTGCCCGCGACCCGTGGAACGGCGACGGCGACGCGTGGGACCGGCACGATGCCGGCGACCCCTCGGACCCGCTGTTCCCGTCCACCCCCGAACCGGCGCTCAGCCGGCTCTACCCGACCCACGCCGACTACGTGACCAAGGTGCGGGCGGCCGCGCAGAAGTCCGTCGGTGCCGGCTACCTGCTGCCGGAGGACGCGACGGCGATCGTCGCCGCCGCGCAGGAGTCGTCCATCGGCGGCTGACCGCTGCGCCCGGACTTCGTCGTCCGCCGGTCCGTGCCCGCCCGCACCGCGGCGCGGGCCGGCGGACGGCGGGCCGGGCGGTGCGGGGCGCAGGTCCGTGCGGGAGGTCGCCGGCCCCGCCAAGGCGCCACGTCTCAGGCAGGTGCCGTCTCGTACAGACCGGGCATAGCTGGTCGAAACGACGGGTGCGGCCAAGGCGTGATAAAGATCACCTAAAGTCTAGGCCAAGGCCCGGTCGGGTCTTCCCCTCCGCGGCGGCGGGCTTGCTCGGGAGCGTGCCGCGGCTCGGTGGGCATCCGCCCCCGCGTTCCGCTGTGCCCGCCCCAACCCGCATCCGACCCCGCCGGGGCGCGCACGCCAGGTGGAGAGCGCCCGGACGCGTCGGCGTCCCGAAATCCCCGCGCCGCACGGGGTGCAGGCGCGCCCGGACCCCCTCGCACTCGCGTCCGAGGCGTTTTCGGCGGCGGTCGTTCCCGCCGTACGGACCTTCGAAGGGGGATCGCCGACCGCTGAGCGGCCCGCCGGGAAATGGGGGCGATTGCGCTGCCCTCAGAGGGAGTTCGACGGTGGGGTCACCGGCTCCGGGTGGCGAAAGCGGCCCGCCCGGGGGAGGTTGACCCGGTCAGGGGTGCCAGTTAGGTTGGCGCGGCTTGACCACGAACTGCGTGGTTGTGCGCAGTCGGCGGGGGTAGTGGAATGCGGAAATCGGTGAGGGCTGCGGCATGTGTGGCTGCCTTGCTGAGTGTGCTGACGGGCTGTTCCTCCGGTTCGGGCTCGACGTCGTCAGCGGACGACGTCTGGCGGGACGGGACCGAGCCGTCTCTCAAAGCGGGAAACGTCGGCAGCGGGGGGACACCGTGCACCATGCCGGTGTCGTTCGCCCTCCCGGCAGCCTGGAGGGCGAAGCCCGTGACCAACGGCGGGGACCCCAGCGGAGGGTTCCAGCAGGGCCCGGTCACGTTGGTGTGCGAAATCGACGCGAAGCCGTCGGGGCTGGTCGGGTTCCTGCGGGTGTGGAGCGGGCCCACGTCCGGAAGCAGCCCCCGTCAGGTGCTGGACGCGTTCCTCGCCGGGGACAAGAACATCAGCGACCGTCATGATCGCCAGGTCGCCGCCGGCACGTTGACCGCGGCGGAGACCACCTATCTGGGCGTGGGCCTCGAGCCGGACCAGCCCCGGCGGGAGCGGGCCCTGGCCGTGGCCACTCCGCAGGGGACGGTGGTCCTGCACCTGGGCGGCCTCGACACCGCCGAGCACCAGAAGTTGCTGCCCGCCTACGAACTCGCCAAGAACAGCCTGGCCGTCACTCCACCGCCCGCGTAACCAGTCCGCCGGCCCGCAGCCCGTCCCCCCGCACCCGGCAGCCCCATCGCCCTCGGCGCGGAGCGGCGCTCGCGCGGCGCACGTCGACCGGTCCGCTCGCACCGCGCCCCTGCACCGCGATCGGCACGCCCCCACCTGCCCGCCGGCGATGCCGTCGCCGTGGCGGACAGCGCCCGCAGCCCTGCCGCGGCCCCGGGCCGCACCGAGTGCCCCACCGGCACGTACCGCTCCCCCGCCCGCAGGGGAGCCCGCATTCTTCCGGACCCCTGCCCCCGCGGCGCGCCCCGTGACCTCGGCGTGCGCTGCGGCACCGGCATCGGCTCCGGGACAGGCGGCGCCGACACGACCAGCCCGTCGGCTCCGCGCGCACCAACCACCAGGAGAACAAGGACGTATGAGGACAACGCGACGGGCGAGACCGGGAACGGTCCACCGGACAGTCAAACGGATACTCGCGGTGACCGCGGCGGCGACCACGCTGTCGCTGCTCGCCTCCACCGCCGACGCGAGTGCGGTGGCGGGACAGGTCTCGGCTGCCGAACGCTCCACGGCGGTGCGGTCGGCAGTCCAGGGCGCACCGCCCGGGTTGCCGGACCTGCAGTGGGGGCCCTGGCCCGAGTGGAGCATCTGGACCAACTTCGGCAAGCCCGACACGAACAACTGGAACACCTGGACGCCCAGCTCGACGGTTGCCGAGCAGTCGCGGGCGGATGCGTGCCGGGTCGGCCACGTCCTGCACAGTGGCGGCCCGCTGGTGAAGAGCACGGCGCTGACCGCCCTCGCGGGCACCGACGCGGACCGGCGGAAGGCGGTGACGCAGAACAGCGCGGGCCTGACCCCCATCGACCTCGCCAACGACAAGGACTGGGCGACCGCCCCGCCGCCGCCCGGGTTCAACACCGAGCAGCAGACCCGCTGGCTGACGCAGATCAACGCCTTCGAGCACCACGCCAACGCGCCGGAGTTCGACACCGCGACGCGGACCTTCCGACGGAACTCGCACGACCGCACGAGCGGGGCCGTGTTCGCGGACCTGGTGCCGCGGGCCGGTGCCGAGGCGAAGGCGCGGGTCTCGAGCATCATCGAGGCCACGAAGGGCAGTGACGCGTACTTCACGGCGCTCGACAAGTTCCAGACCGAGCTGGCCAAGACCCTGGGCGGTTCCGCCGGCAAGCTGACGGACCTGTCGGTCGGCATGTCCGCCGACGACGCGCGGATGTTCCTGCAGTCCGGCGGCTTCGCCAAGGTCGCCCCGGTGCCGGACTCGGTCGAGTTCCGCACCGAGGTCGAGGCGCTCAAGATCCGCTGGTCCAACTGCGATCCGGAGAATCCGGCCGACCCCTACCGGGTCATGGACAACGTGGTGGACACCGCGCGCGCCGAGTGGAAGGCCGAACGCGACGGCCAGGCCACGTTCCGCGACGCGATCACCGCGGCCGAGGCGCAGGCGTACAACGACATGTGGAACGCCTCGTACGCGATGGTCGAGGCGGTCGGTCAGGCCTGGGTCGCCGAGGAGGTGTTGTCCTGGCAGCGGAAGAAGGGTCCGACCTGGAAGCCGACGGCCGCCGAGAAGCTCAAGACCGACACCGAGCTGAAGAACACCCAGACCCGGATCACCGCACAGATCGCACTGGCGAAGAAGTACACGGACTCCGCGAAGGCACAGGCGGCCAAGGTCGACGTGGCGCAGACGGAGGCCGCCAAGGTCGCCGCCGCGGCCGGCGCGCCGCGCGGACGCGGTCTGCAGTACGCGCAGCAGTCGGCGCAGGTGACCAAGGCCTCGGCGGCAGGGGCCGAGGCCGCGTACAAGGCCGCCAGCACCGCGCTGCTCGCGTCGAAGGCCACCGTGGCCGACAGCGGCGCGCTGTTCTCCCAGGCTCGGGCCGAGGCGAACGCGCTGGAGGCGCAGTACCGGCGGGCCGCCGCCCAGGAGAGTGCGGCGCAGGCCACCGCGGCGGCCACGGCCGCCGCCGCCCAGGCCACCGCGGCGGCCAAGAACGCGGCGACGGCCAAGGCCGCCCGGGTCCGCGGCGAGGCCGCGGAAGCCAAGGCCAAGGCCTCGGCGGACGTGGCCCACGCGAAACTGCTGACGGCCAAGGCCGAGGGTGCCGCGGCCGCCGCGGCACGTCAGCGGGCCGACACCGAACGGGCCAAGGCCGCGGCGGCCGAGACCCGGGCGCAGAGCGAACGGACCGCAGCGGCCGCCGCACTGGAGCGGGCGCAGACCGCCGGGGCCACCGCCAGCAGCAAGCTGGGCTCCGCGCTGGTCGCGGAGAGCCAGGCGGCTGCCGCCCGCGACAGCGCGGTCCTCGCCGAACGGCGCAAGGACGCCGCCGCCTCCCGGGCGTCCGCGTTCGAAGCCGCGGCCGCCGCAGCGCAAGGCACCGCCGACGCCGCCGCCGCACGCACCGCCGCGACGGAGGCCCGGACGGCCGCGAACGACGCGGCCGGGGCCGCCGGCCGGGCCCGGTCGGCGGCCAACGCCGCCGGTACCGCGGCGATCGCCGCCCGCAAGGCGGCCACCGAGGCCACCGCTGCGGCCAGCCGCTCCCGGGCGGCGTCCGACGGCGCCCAGGCGGCTGCGGCCACCACCCACGCACAGGCCACGCTGGCGCACGCCGCGGCAGCCGACGCCATCAACGCCTCCCAACAGGCGGCCCAGAACGTTCGGGCGGCCGAGGCGTTCGCGCGGATTGCCGCCGCGGAGGCGCTCAAGGCCAAGGCCGACGCGGCCGTGGCCGGATCGGAGGCCAAGCAGGCTCTGATCGAAAGCGCGGTGACCGCCGGGTACGCGTTCGCCGCGGCCCAGGCCGCGACCGCAGCCAGCGATGCTGCCACGGCGGTCATCAACCCGGCCAATGAAGCGATCTCGCTGGGCACCCCCTACAAGGAGATCGACGCTTCGGCCGGCATGGCCGTCCTGGTCGGGCAGAGCGCCAAGACCCTGTCGGAGCAGCAGGCCGCCGCCGCCCAGGTCAAGGCCGAGGAGGCCGAGAAGGCCTCGCAGGCCGCCAAGGCCGCCGCCGCCCGGGCCGGTGCCGACGCCAAGCTCGCCGCCGAAGCCGCCGCGACCGCCGCGGCGCAGGCCGCCAAGGCGGCCCTGTCGGTGAAGCAGGCGCGCGTGTCCGCCGCGGCAGCGGCAGTCGACGCGGCCGCCACGGTGAAGGCCGCGAACAACGCCACCCAGTACGACCTGCAGGCCAAGGCCGACGCCGCGGCGGCGGACTCCGCGGCCACCACCGCGGAAGGCGAAGCCGCCGCAGCCCGCAACGCGGCGACGGAGGCGGAGAAGGACGCCGCGGGAGCCCGCGGTGCGGCCAACGCCGCCGAAGCCGACGCCTCGCAGGCCGGCCTCGTGGCCGCTGCGGCGGAGCGGGACGCCACCGCGGCCGAGACCGCCGCCGCCAACGCCCAGCAAAGCGCCACGGAGGCCGACCAGGCCGCCACGCGGGCCGAGGAAGCCGCGAAGAAGCGGCTGGAGGAGCAGCGCAAGGCGCGCGTGGACGCCGGCGGACCGGACACCGGGGCGCCGCTGAGCAGTGACGACGAAGCGCTGCTGCGCAAGCAGTGCGGCCAGACGTGTGTGGACGAGTGGAAGGAGGCGCTGGGACTCGCCGGCAAGGACGTGCTGGACTGGGTCAAGGCCAACGGCGGGGCGATCCTCCTCGACGTGATCGGCTACACCGACGCCAAGGCCTGCTTCAGCGAAGGGGACATCGAAGCGTGCCTGTGGACGGCGGTCAACGCCCTCAGCCTCGCCGTCCTCGTGGCCAAACTCCCGGCCCTCAGTGTCGCCATCACGCGGGTCACCTTGGGCATCGCCGAGTTCTTCGAGGCATCCGCACGGGGCAAGCGCGTCCTGAAGGAATTCAGGAAGCTCCTGGAGAAGCTGAAGAAGGACCCGGAAGCCCCCTCCTGCCCGACCAAGCCCAAGACGGTCGGCAAGAACACGGTCAGCGCATCGGCCAGGACGGTCCAGGCGAGTGGCGGGGTGCCGTGGCCGCTGCCGTGCGGCTTCGAATTCCCGGAGCTGGACGAGCGGGCCATCGACGACCTGCGCGACTATCACTTCCCCGGTGGGGGGATGACCGACTACACCAAGGGGCTCTTCCGGTCGGACCTGAGCAACGAACAGCTGGAACACATCTTCCAGAAGGGCCTGGAGACCCAGATGACCGGGCCCAACGCGAACCAGTACTACGAACGCGTCTTCGACAGCGGGATCGCCAACATCGGGGTCACGTCGGCGCAGCAAGGGGCGCGAGCCACCAGCCGCGTCATGCTGGTCTGCAGCAAATGGGGCGACGTGATCACCATGTACCCGATTCCCTAGGTGAGGAGATGATCCAGCGATGGGCCTGGGAATTTACGTCCGGGACGTCAGGCGCGACCAGATCGAATTCATCGGCGATGATGCCGAGGATTCCTTCGGCACGATGTGCCGCACGGCGCCGGAGGACAGTCTCCGGCGCGGGGTGATGCAGCACGGGGACACGATGTTCAACTCGTACCAGCTCTACCGATTCGTCGACGAGCTGTCCGCTCTCCCGTCGAACGAGGTGACGCCGAAGATCCGGCAGGTCCTTGAGGCCGCCCACGTGGCCATCCGCAAATCGGGATACCTGTACTTCGTCGGAGACTAGGACCTGAGCCCACACGAACGCGCAGTGCCCGGCGGAACACCCTCCGCCGGGCACTGCTGCGCTCCCGGCGCCGCGCCCGGTCTGCCCCGCGATCCTGTCCGGCCGGCCGGACAGAACAGGAGGAGCGGTCCGAGCCCGCCGGGGTTCCCCCGCCCGCGTGCGGTCGACGGGAACTCTCGTTCGTTGGGTAGTCGGCGGGTCGGGCTGCGGCGGGTGGGGGTCAGGGGTGGCGAGGACGAGCACGGCGGTGCGGGCGCGCACGGGCCGGCGGCCGGCGTGGGTGGAGTGGCCGCTGCTGGTCGGGGTGGCGCTGGTGCTGGCGCTGGGGATCAAGACGTTCTTCGTGCAGGCGTTCTCGATCCCCTCCGGGTCGATGCAGAACACCTTGCAAGTGGGCGACCGGGTGCTGGTCGACAAGCTGACACCGTGGTTCGGATCGAAGCCCGAGCGCGGGGAGGTCGTGGTGTTCCACGACCCGGGGGACTGGCTGAAGGATCAGCCGGCCCAGCAGCAGAACGCCGTGGTGCGGCGGACGCAGCAGGCCCTGAGTTTCATCGGGGTGATGCCGTCGGCGGATGAGAAGGACCTGATCAAGCGGGTGATCGCGGTGGGCGGCGACACCGTGGAGTGCAACGCCGGCGGGCCGGTGAAGGTCAACGGGGTGGCGCTGGACGAGCCGTACATCTACCCGGGGGCGACACCGTGCGGGGATGATCCCGTGGGGACCGTGAAGGTGCCCCAGGGGATGCTGTGGGTGATGGGGGACCATCGCAACGGCTCCCAGGACTCGCGCTACCACCAGCTGCAGCACGCCGGGGACGGCTTCGTGCCGGTCAAGAACGTAGTCGGGCGGGCCTTCGTGGTCGCCTGGCCGGTGACCCGGTGGGCGACGCTGCCGGTACCGGGCACCTTCCAGGGGCCGGACGCCCTGGCAGCGGTCGCCACCGCGCCGATGGCCTACTGGGTGCGGCGGCGGTGGGCGGACCGTCAGAAGCGCGCCGACCACGCACAGGTGGGATAGCCGTCGCGCCCCAGGGCCGCGAGTCGGCCCTGCCGAAGGCCACAGCCGCGGAGGGCGACCGGACCCGCGGTTCTCTCCCACCGTCCCACCCGTCCCACCACGCCGCCGAGTCGGCGCGGTGGGACGGGCCGGGTGCGGTCGCTAGGCGGTGTGGACCTCCAGGGCGGTTCTCACGGCGGATTCCAGGGCGCCTTCGATCCACGCCGGCTTGATGGAGGTGTGGCATCCGGCGAAGTGCAGGGTGCCCTCGGCCGTGCGGACGTGCTCGAAGAGCTCGGTGTGCTGGCCGGGCAGCAGCACCGACGCCTCCCCGTAGGCGTAGGGGTCGCGCATCCAGGACTGGGTGCGGCCGACCCCGGTGTAGAACACCTCGATGCGCTGCCCGAACACCTCCTGGACCCCGGCCAGGGCGCGCGGGTAGCGCTCCTCGTCGTCCAGTGAGTCCCACTTCAGGGCGTCGTCCGACCAGCTGTAGGACGCCAGGATGACGCCGCCGGCGCTGCCTTCGACGGGGTAGGAGGGCTGGAACATGAAGCGGTTGGGGTTGTCGGTGGCCGAGCCGCCGCCGATGACCTCGGCGGCCTCGGGCTGGTCGCGGGTGACCGTGCGGCTGGCGGCGTAGTGGGTGCGCTGGCCCGCGGAGATGTGACCTGCGGGCACGGAGGGGTGGGCGCCCAGCAGGGTGCCGTCCGCCACGGTCTGCCCGGTCTGGTACTTGCGGTACAGGCCCGGACGCACGGCCTCGAGCTCGCGCTTCCAGTCGGCCTCGTCGAACTCCCACCAGCGGCGGCTGAATTCGAGCAGCACCTTCGTGGCGGCGTCGTAGTGCAGCTCGGTGACGGCGCGCCGCTTGCCGTAGGACAGGGCCGGGCTGATGGGGATGTGCCGCAGCCCGGAGAAGGGGACGGTGATGATGGCGGTGTCGGCGGTGAAGGTCTCGCGCCGTACGGGGCTGCCGCCGCGGCCCTCGGAGACGGTCTCGACGGTGACGCCGTCCTTGCCGTGGGAGATGCGGGTGGCCCGGCGGTCGAGCCGTACGAGGTCCTTGACACGGGCGTACAGCGCGTCGGCCAGGGTGGCGGTGCCGTCGGGCAGTTCGTAGAAGGCGGTGTCGGGGCTGATCAGCGAGGCGCCGATGAAGCTGTGGATGAAGGCGAGGTGCAGGCGGGAGGTGAGGTTCTCGACGGTGCCGATCAGATCGATGGTCCGCTCGTCGAGCTTGGCCTCCTCCGTCAGGAAGCGGTACATCGACATATGGCCGTAGCGCTGGACGACCCGGGCCCAGCCCTCGACGAGCTCGGTGTCCTGCTTGCCGTCGATCTCCTGGCGGACCGGGGCGAAGGCATCGCGGACGATCTGTGCGGCGGGCACGGACTCGTACGCCGTCGGCACGCCGAAGGAGCGGTTGAGCTCCTGCGGGGCGCGCGCGTAGTCGCGGCGGCGGACGCGGATGTTGTTGACGTAGATCCACGTCCGCTGGGCGGGGCGGCCGGCCGCGTCCACGTCGACCAGGTGGAAGCGTCGGCGCTTGAGGCCGAGGCTGTCCATCAGCCCGGTGACCAGCGGGTGGCTGTCGGGGATGCGCATCGCGCCGGCCTCGGCGTACTGCTTGGGGTCGGCGAAGGGCTGGGTGGCGTTCTCGTGGCCGCCGGTGCGGAAGGTCTTGATCCTGCCGCCCACGCGGTTGGCGTTGGCCTCGATGACGGTGACCTGGTGGCCGGCTTCGCGCAACAGGTGGGCGGCGGTGAGGCCGGCCGGTCCGGCGCCGACGATCAGCACCTTCCTGCCGGGGCGGCGGGAGCGGGGCAGGCCGTTCTTCAGCAGGATGTCGGCGTAGCGCGGGACGAGCGGGCGGTCCTGCTCGTCCCGGACGAGGATGGCCCGGGCGATCGTCCGGCAGGCGTCCCAACCGGCGGCGGCGCCGGCGGGGGCGG
The DNA here is from genome assembly GCF_040636125.1 of Streptomyces sp. NPDC006733. Classification (NCBI taxonomy): domain Bacteria; kingdom Bacillati; phylum Actinomycetota; class Actinomycetes; order Kitasatosporales; family Streptomycetaceae; genus Streptomyces; species Streptomyces sp. NPDC006733. Next base: position 69,046 of record NZ_JBEYJD010000019.1, read on the forward strand.
CCTGGGAGGTGTCGGCGGACGTGGCGGCGACCGTCAGCCCGCCGGCGCCGGCGATGGCGGCTGCGCCGGCGATGACGGTACGACGGGAGGGCTGGCGCGAGGGCGCCGCTGCGGGCTGGTCGGGAGCAGCGGGAGTACCGGCGTCCTCAGGGGTTCCGGAAGGGGCATCGGGATCCATGATCATGAACCCACTGTTGCCCGCCCGGCCGCACCCGAACGGCCCAAACGCACCCGTGCGGGAAAGGATCACTCGCACGTGCGTCGCCGGCTGTCCGTGCTGACGAACTGGGTTTCGCACAGCCGCACTTCGCTCCGGCGGAGCGACAACCCACCCCGGCCCCCGACCGACGCGCTCACGGCAAGCGCCGGGGGCGACGTGAGCGGCGCCGGGCGGCCTGCCCCGCAGCGGCCGGGAGCGCCCGCGGGCGCGTCACGGTCGCGCGATAGGCTACCGGGCAGTAAGTGGGCTCGGCCGGCGTCGAGCGCCGAAGGCGGAAGGTGGAGGATCCGGGTGACGGACAGCGCGGCCCCCGGCACGACAGCCGCCCCGCCGCGTGACCCTGCACCGGGTGGCGCCGAGACCGACGCCGCGCTCCCGGTCGGCCGCGCGGCGGAGATCGCCCGCATCGTGGCATGCGTCGAGCGCGGCCGCGACCGGCCCCAGTCCCTCCTGGTGCTGGGCGAAGCCGGCACCGGCAAGACCGAGCTGCTGCACCTCGCGACCCAGCGGGCCGCACGGTCCGGCACGCGCGTGCTGGCCGCCCTCGGCTGCGAGACGGAGATGCAGCAGTCCTTCGCGGCGCTGCACCAGCTGCTGCTGCCGGTGCTGGGGGACCTGGCGTTCCTGCCCGAGTACCAGCGGGACGCGCTGCGCGTGGCCTTCGGGCTCGCGCCGCCGACGCGGCCCGCCGCGCCCATGGTGTTCCGGGTCGCCGTGCTGACGCTGCTCGGGCACATCGCGCAGGCCGGCCCGGTGCTGCTGGCCGTCGACGACATCCAGTCCTGCGACCGTGACTCGCTGGACGTCCTGTTGTTCGTGACCCGCCGCTTCGCCGAGGAACCCGTCACCGTGCTGCTCGGGGCCCGCGGCGAGGTTCCCCCACCGGGCCTTCCCGCGGATCTTGCGATGCTGCCGCTCGGGCCGCTGGCGCCGCAGGCGGCGGCCCAGCTCCTGGACGCGCAGCCCGGCGCGCCCACCGGCGGCGCCCGGCTGGACCTGCTGGAGCAGGCGCAAGGCAATCCGCTGGCCGTCATCGAGCTGTGCCGGGCGCTGCGCGCCGGAGGCGCCCACGCGCCGGCGGGCGACGGGCTGCCGCAGACCTCGCGGATCCAGCAGATGTTCGCCGCCCAGCTGGCCGCGTTGCCGGCGGCGACGCGGCGCGCGCTGCTGTACTCGGCCGCCGCGTCGACGCACGAGGAACTCACGACGCTCATGGCGGCCCTCGGCGCCGGCAGCGACCTTGCCGTGTGGGCCCCGGCCGAGCGCGCGGGCCTGATCACCGTCGCCGACGGCCGGGTGCTCTTCCGGCACCCGCTGATCCGCACGGCGGCCTTCCACCGCGAGCCCGTGCAGGCCCGCCAGCAGGCCCACCGGGACCTGGCGGCCGTGCTGGGCGGACAGCCGTCACGCCAGGCCTGGCACTGGGCCGGCGCGGCGATCGGCCCGGACGAGACGGTGGCCGCGGCGTTGGAGGCCACCGCCCTGCTGGCCCAGCGGCGCGGTGGCCTGTACGCCACGGCGAAGGCCCTGGAGCAGGCCGCGCGCTTCAGCCCGCACGATGACGACCGGGCCCGCCGCCTCGCGAAGGCACTGACGGCCGCGAACGACTTCGGCGACCCGGCGTGGGTGCGCGAGCTGTACGCGAGCTTCGCCGCGGTGAACCGCGACCCGGAACTGCTGAACGTCGCCATCTGCGCCACCGGCTGGGCGCTGTCGCTGTTCTCCTTCCAGCGCGAGGCCTTCTCCCTGCTGGCCGACGCGTGGCAGCGCCACCCCCCGCTCGACGGGACCACCGCCACCGCCATGGTCGCGGTAGCCGGCGGTATCGCCCATCAGTCCGGGCTCGCGGAGCACCTGCGCGCCCTGCCGGGGATGCTCGACCGGGCTGCGGAGGCCGGCCACGCCCGGGGCGCCGGTCCCCGGACGACGGAACCGCACTACCCCCACCTCCTCCGGGAGGACGTCGCCGCCTCCCTGCGCGCCGTCGTCACGGCGATCGGCGACCCCGCCGCGCACGCCGTGGGCCTGCTGAAGTCCCTGACCGCGATGCCGCGGCTGTCCGACGTCAATGACCCGGCGACGCTGCACCGCATGGTGGCGGTGGGAGCCGTCGCCTACTTCGCGGACGAGTCGGACCTGTGCGCGGACCTGCTGCGGCAGCTTTTCGTGCCCCTGCGGGCGGCCGGGGCCGTCGGACCGGTCGCGCACCTGTTCACCGTCCAGGTGGACGTGCTGCTGGCCACCGGTCGCTGGGCCGAGGCGCAGGAGGTGATCGCGGAGGCGCAGGCATTCGCCGCGGTCCGCAAGATGACGTACCTCGCGTTGGATCTCGAGGCTCTGCGCGTGACCCTGGGCGCCCTGCGTGGGGACAGCACGCCGGGGGACGAGCTCAACGGGCCGAACTGGTGCGCCGTCAACCTGGACGAGAACCGCGCCACCTGGGCCCTGGTGCTGCGGGCCCGCGGGCTGGCCGCCCTGGCCCGCGGGGACCATGAGGGCGCCTTTCGCCACGTGCGGTCCCTGTTCGCCGCCGACGGCACCCCGGTGCACTCCCTCCTCTCCAGCCGCTGCCTCCCGGCCCTGGCCGCCGCCGCCCAGCGTTTGGGGCGACAGGACGACGTGGCGCAGGTCCTCGCGGCGGTGCGCACCAGCCAGGGCCGCCGGCCGACCACCCGCATGACGCTGCTGCTGCACCAGGCGGCCGCCCTGGTGGACCAGGACGCCGACACCGAGCAGCACTTCCGCCTCGCCGTGGTCAATCCGCGCGCGGAGCAGTGGCCGATGGAACGCGCCCTGGCCCGCATGAGCTACGCGATCTGGCTGCGCAGGAAGCGCCGGCCTCTCGAAGCGCGCGAACAGCTGGCCACCGTCATCGAGGCCGCCACCGGGCTGGGCGCGCACTGGCTCGCCGCGCAGGCCCTGGCCGAACTGCGGGCGAGCGGGGCGGCCACCACCCCGCAGGCCGTCGCGGCGAAGGCGGTCGCCGCACAGGCCGTCGCCCCGCACGCCGCCGCCCCGCTGGCGGAGCTGACCGCCCAGCAGCAGCAGATCGTGCGGCTGGCGGCGAACGGCCTGTCGAACCGCGAGATCGCAGAACAGCTTTTCCTGTCCCCGCGCACCATCGGCACGCACCTGTACAACGTGTATCCCAAACTCGGCATCAGCAGCCGCCACCAGCTGCGGGACGTGATCGAGCGGCGTACGGGACGCACAGGGACGGCCGAGCGATGAGCGGGACGCCACCGACGTTCGGCCCGAACCCCGGCGCGGAGTTCGGCGCCGAGTTCGGCGCGACCTCCGGCACGGAGGCCGGCCGGGACGGCCCGGCCGGCGTCGTGCTCGATCCTCTGGTGCGACGGCTGGTCGACGCGTCCTCCGCGCCGCCCTTCCTGCACGACCTGGGCCCTGCCGACGGCCGGCAGGTCCTGCTGGAGTCCCAGGGCCACGCGATCGAGGACTTCGCGGTGGAAGCCGACTTCCGGGTGGCCCCGGTGGGACCGTCCGGCCTGGTGGGTTTCTGGATCGTGCGGCCGGCCGGCGTCAGCGGCCCGCTGCCGGTGGTCCTGTACGTGCACGGGGGCCGGTGGATGCTGGGGGACGCGCAGACCCATGCCGGACTCGTCAGCGAACTGGTGCTGGGCGCCAGGGTGGCCGCGCTCGTCCCCGAATACAGCCGCACCCCCGAGGCCCGCTACCCGGTGGCCATCGAGGAGTGCTACGCGCTGCTGACCTGGACGGTGCGGCAGGCCGATGCGCTCGGCGGCCTGGACACGAACCGCATGGCGGTGGCCGGGGACTGCGTCGGCGCCACCATGGCCACGGCGCTGACGATGGTGGCCAAGCACCGCGGCGGCCCGCGGATCCGCGCCCAGCTGCTGTACTACCCGCTCACCGACGCCCGCTGCGACAGCCCCTCCCAGCGGCGCTTCGCCACCGGCTACCTGCTGACCCGGCAGGCACTGCACTGGTACTGGCAGCAGTACACCGACGACCCCCGCGAGCAGGCCGACCCGACGGCCTCCCCGCTCCGGGCGAGCCTCGCGGACCTCGCGGCCCTGCCACCGGCGATGGTGATCACGGCGGAGGCCGACGTGGCGCGGGACGAGGGCGAGCAGTACGCGCAGCGGCTGCGGCGTGCGGGCGTCGGGGTGACCGCGCTGCGCTTCCTGGGCACCGTGCACGACTTCGCGTCGCTGTCCGCCCTGCGCGACAGCCCGCCGACGCGCGCCGCCGTCCAGCAGGGCAGCGCCTTCCTGCGACGCCTGCTGGCCTGAGCGCGCCGCGCCCCGGCCGCCCACCGCCGCCCGACCCCGGACCGCCGCCCGGCAGGACGGCCACCACCCGGGGTGACGTGCGGACCAGTCGACCGACTGATGCGTGCGCCCCGACCGCACGGCAGGCTGGAGACCGCAGATCCGATCTGCTGCCCGGCTTCTGACCAGCGGGATCCGCCGCGCCGGCACGGACGGGGGCTTCGCCGGCCGAAACCCCTCGCCGGGCGGCCGCGACGTCCCCGGAGGAAGCCTGTGCCCACGGTCCTGTCCACCGCGCCGCTGTCCGCTGCCGACCGGGCGGAGTGCTGGCACGCCGCGGTCTCCGGCACCTTCGTGCCGATGGAAGTACGCCTGCTCGAGCCCGAACCGGCGCCCGGCACGATCGTCGGCAGTCGCCTCGGCCCTTTGCAGATCTCCCGCGTCCAGGCGGGACCACAAACGGTCCGGCGCAACAAACGCCACATCGCCCGCGATGACCGGAACTCGCTCATCGTCACCCTCCAGGAGCGGGGGACCGCCCTCAAGGAGCAGGACGGGCGGGAATGCGTGATCGGGCCGGGCGCCTTCTCCCTCAGCGACGCGTCCCGCCCGTTCACGATCCGGCTCGCAGAACCCTTCACGTTCACCTCCTTCCACTTCCCGCGCACCGAACTGCAGGTGCGCGACGAGGACCTGCGCGCACTGACCGCCACCGCGTTCAGCGGCCAGGAGGGCAGCGGTGCGCTGGTGGCGACCTTCCTCGCGCGCATGGCGCGCGAGGCCGAGGGGTTCGGCGACGCGGTCGGCCGCCGGGTCGCCGCCACCGCACTCGACCTGATGGTGCTGCTCATCGACGAGTGGCACAGCCGCCTGGCAACCGAAAACCCGCAGGTCACCGCCGCCTCACTCGATCGCGTCAAAGAGCACGTCCTGCGGAACCTCGACGACCCGAACCTGACGCCGCCCGCGATCGCCGCAGCGCACCGCATGTCGGTGCGGTATCTGCACAAGCTGTTCCAGCTCGAGGGCGCGACCGTGGGTGGCTGGATCCGCACCCAGCGCCTGGAGCGCTGCCGCCGGGATCTGCTGCGGCCCATGGCCCGGGAAATGGGCGTGGCGGCCGTCGCCCAGCGGTGGGGATTTGTCAATCCCAGCCATTTCAGCCGGGCCTTTCGCGCGGCCTACGGAACAACGCCCCGCGAATGGCAGGTGCACGGCCGGTCCGCAGCGCACTGCGAGAACACTTCCGGTGCACCGGCGGACAAGTGAACGCTGCCCGCACCCCCTAGCGTGGTCCTCAGGAAAGCTTTCCCCTCAAGCAAGGAGCTGCAGATGTCCGATGCGACAACCCCGGTCCAGCCCGTTCTCGAGCCCCAGGCCCTGGCCTTCGCCGAGGCGACCGCCAACCCGCCGTTCCTGTTCGACCTGGTGCCGGCCGAGGGCCGCAAGGCCGTGGACGAGGTCCAGTCCGGTGACGCGGAGCTGCTCGCGATCGACGAGGAATGGATCACCGTCCAGGGCGGTCCCACCGGCAGCGTGCGGGCGCGGATCGTGCGCCCGGCCGGATCCACCGGCCCCCTGCCGGTCGTGTTGTACATCCACGGCGCCGGCTGGGTGTTCGGCAACGCCCACACCCACGACCGCCTGGTGCGCGAGCTGGCCTTCGGCGCCCACGCCGCCGTGGTCTTCCCCGAGTACGACCTGTCGCCCGAGGCCCGCTACCCGGTGGCCATCGAGCAGAACTACGCCGTCGCCCAGTGGATCGTCACCCACGGGGCCGACAAGGACCTCGACGGCACCCGGCTGGCCGTGGTCGGCGACTCCGTCGGCGGCAACATGAGCGCCGCGCTGACGCTGATGGCCAAGGAGCGCGGCGACGTGCCCCTGCTCCAGCAGGTGCTGTTCTACCCGGTCACCGACGCGAGCTTCGACACCGCCTCGTACCACCAGTTCGCCACCGGCTACTTCCTGCGCCGCGACGGCATGCAGTGGTTCTGGGACCAGTACACCACCGACGCCGACCAGCGCGCCGAGATCACCGCCTCCCCGCTGCGCGCCACCACCGAGCAGCTCACCGGCCTGCCCCCGGCCCTGATCATCACCGGCGAGGCCGACGTGCTGCGCGACGAGGGCGAGGCGTACGCCAACCACCTCCGCGCCGCCGGCGTCGCGGTCACCGCCCTCCGCGTCCAGGGCGTCATCCACGACTTCGTGATGCTCAACGCCCTGCGCTCCACCCACGGCGCCGAGGTCGCCATCAACCTGGCCTCCGACACCCTGCGCACCGCGCTGCACCCGGCCTGACCGGCCGGCCCCACCGCGCAACCCCCGGCCCCTCGATCAGCAAAGAAGGCTCCATGGCCCCGTCACCCACGCCCACCATCGTCCTGGTCCACGGCGCGTTCGCCGACGCCTCCAGCTACGCCCGGGTCATCCCCGAACTGCTGGCCGACGGCTTCCCCGTCGTCGCCCCGGCCGTGCCCAACCGCAGCCTGATCGGTGACGCGGCCTACATCGCCTCGGTCGTCCGCCAGATCCCGGGCCCGGTGGTCCTGGTCGGACACTCCTACGGCGGTGCGGTGATCACGGTCGCGGGCGTCGAGGACAACGTGCGGGCGCTGGTCTACCTGGCGGGATACGCCCTGGAGCAGGGCGAGAGCCTGGGGGAGCTGCAGGGCCGCTTCCCCGACTCCGACCTGGCCTCGGCCCTGCTCTACACGCCCTTCCCGATCGAAGGCTCCACCGAGACCGGCACCGATGTGACGGTGGACGCCACACGGTTCCCCGCGATCTTCGCTGCCGACGTCGAGCCGGAGCTCACCGCGGTCCTCGCCGTCAGCCAGCGCCCGCTGGCCGCGCAGGCCTTCGCCGACGCGGCGCCCGCCGCGGCCTGGAAGACCACACCGTCCTGGGGGCTGATCGCCGCGGACGACCACACCATCAACCCCGACGTCGAACGGTTCGGGTACCAGCGGGCCGGCATGACCACCACCGAGGTGCCCTCCTCACACCTGGTCATGCTCGCCCACCCCAAGAAGGTCGCCGAGCTGATCCGCGAAGCCGCCCGCGCCACGGCCCAGTGAGCGCTGACCGCTGACCGTTCGGCCGTTCCGCGGGACGAACTGCTGCTGCCCTGCCCGAGCTGAACCGGGCAGGGCGGCAGCAGTTCCGGCCACCGCGCGGGGCTACGCGGGGACGGGCGTCAGCAGCGCGTTGTCCTGCACGACCGCGAGGGACAGCGTGCGGTAGCCGACGGTGTCGAACAGGACGGTGATCCGCCCGTCCTCCTCGCTCATCACCGCGCCGTCGCCCCACTGCTCATGACTGACGTGGGTACCCGGGGCGAAGGGGTGCGGGCCGGCCTCCGTGGACGTGGTCGGAGCACTGCCGGTGCCGGCGAGGATGTCGCAGCCGTGGTCGCTGTCGCCGTTCTTGAGCAGTTCGGCGGCGGCGCACCGGTCGCAGGTGCCGCACTCCCCGTCCTGGGACTGGCCGAAGTAGCCCAGCAGGAAGCGGCGGCGGCAGCCGATGGTCTCCGCGTACCCGCGCATCATGTCCACGCGGCTGCGCTCGAGCTGCTGGCGGGCGTCGCCCAGTTCCACCGCTTCACGGGCCGCGCGTGCCGCGCTGATGCCCGGCACCGGCTGCAGCTTGCCCTCGTCCGTGGTGCTCAGGGCGTCGACCTGCTCGAGGAGGTTGACCACGGCGGTCAGCCGGCTGGCCGTCAGATCCGTCTCCTCGCGCAACTCGCTGGGCGACACCGGAGCCCGGTGGGCCTTCAGCTGCTGGGCGACCTGGGCGACGGTGTCGGGATCGGGCCGTCCGGCGGCGAAGAACCGCTGCATGCCGAGATCCTGGGCGCGGTAGGCGAGGATGGCGCGTGCCGGCTTCCCGTCGCGGCCGGCCCGGCCGATCTCCTGGTAGTACGCGTCCAGGGAACCCGGCACGGAGGCGTGCAGGACGAAGCGCACGTTGGGCTTGTCGATGCCCATGCCGAACGCCGAGGTCGCCACCACGACATCCAACTCACCTTCCAGAAAGCGGTGATGGACGTCGGTGCGTTCCGCGGCCCGCAGACCCGCATGGTAGGCGGCGGCGTCCAGGCCCAGCTCGCCCAGCTCCCGCGCGTAGTCCTCCGCCTCCCGCCGGGTGGCCGCGTAGACCAGCCCCGGCTTGGGTTCGGCGGCGGCCCGTTCGATGACGGCGCGGCGCTTGACGGCGTCGTCCTGGAAGGGGATGACCTCCAGGTGGATGTTGGGACGGTCGAAGCCGGTGACGATCTCGTGGACGTCCTCCATCCCCAGCTGGGCGATGATGTCCGCCCGCACGGGGGCCGCCGCACTGGCGGTCAGGGCCAGGACCGGCGGGCGCCCGATGCGCTGGATGACCTGGCGCAGCCGCAGGTAGTCGGGCCGGAAGTCATGCCCCCAGGACGACACGCACTGCGCCTCGTCCACCACGAACAGCGCGGGCCGCGCGGCGGCGAGCTGCTCGACCACCTCGTCCTTGGTCAACTGCTCCGGCGCGAGAAACAGGAAGTCGATGTCACCGCCGCTGATGCGGTCCCACACCGCGCTGTTCTCCCCGGCGCTCTGCGTGGAGTTGATCGCGGCGGCATCCGCGCCGTCACGGCGCAGCAGGCCCTGCACCTGGTCGCGTTGCAGCGCGATCAGCGGCGAGACGACCACGGTGGGCCCGTCGAGCAGCAGCCCGGGCACCTGGTAGACCGCCGACTTGCCGGCCCCGGTCGGCATGACGACCAGCGTGTCGCGGCGCCGCATCACCGCCTCCATGGCCGGCAACTGCTCGGGACGCAACCGCTTCCAGCCGAACACCTCGCGAGCACGCCGCTGCAGTCGGCGGGAATGCGACCTGATCATCGATACTCCTTCGGCACGAACTCCCCCCGCAGGCAAGGCTGCGAGGGGATCAGATGGCGGGCGACTACCCCGAACCCCGCACTCGTACCGCGCCGTTTTCAGGAGACCTCGGCCTGACCGACAGCCCGCCCGGCTCCTGACGGATCGCACGGCACAGCTCGCCGGGTATGCGCTCTGCCACCGGTGGACGGGCTGCCGACGGGGTGTGATCGAATCGCCGGTATGACGACGACCACCGAGCTGATCCCCGTCTCCGGCGGAGGCCACCTCTGGGCGGAGCGGGCCGGGGACGGCCCCCCGCTCGTCCTGCTGCACGGATCGGTCCACGACAGCCGCCTGTGGAACCGCGTCTTCGCCCCGCTGGCACAGCACCACACCGTAATCCGCTACGACGCCAGGGGCCATGGACGGTCAACGCTCGCGACCGCGCCGTTCCGCTACGAGGACGACCTGCTGGCGGTCCTGGACCACTTTGCCTTCCCGGCTGCGGAGCTCGTCGGCCTGAGCATGGGAGGGGAGGTCGCACTCGACTTCACCTTGGAGCACCCCGAGCGGGTGCGCGCGCTGACGCTGATCGCGGCCTCGGCCGGAGGACACGAGTGGCCCCGCAGCCCGGACATGGAGGCCTATGGCGCGGCGCAGCACGGATCGGACGCACGCCGCATCGCCGAGCTGGAGCTCACGCTCTGGGCGAGCCTGGGCGACCGGGCCCCGGGATTCGACGTCATCGAACCCATGGTGCGACAGAACGCCGACATCAGAGCTGCCGCGGCGAAGGGACACGCGCTCGACCCCGACGAGGACGCGGTGGGCCGGCTGGACCGCATCGCGGTCCCGACCACGGTCATCGTCGGCGATCACGACCACCCGGAGATCAGCGTCATCGCCAGGCGCCTGGCGGACGGCATCCCGGACGCGCGGACGGAGGTGGTCGGCAACGCCGATCACTACCTGCCGCTGCGGGCTCCCGGGCGGCTTCTCGAACTCCTCCTCGGCGGCTGACGGCTGAGCGCCTCCGCCGTCAGCACGCCCCCGCGGTACCCGACGGTCGACGGTCGACGGGGTCGAGGACTGCGACGCCCGCCTCCTGCTGGTCCTGCCCCTCCTCAATGAGCCGGACGTGCCCGAGGGGGCGGTGGCCAGGGTCAGCGCCGCGCTCACAGCGGTTGGGGTTCCCCCGGCTTCTGCCGCCGATACAGCGGCGTCCCTGCTGGAGCGTCTGACGAGCAGGCCCTGGCACGATGTCTCGTGGCGCTCGCCACTCAGCGGCAGTTGAGCGCGCCGGCCTCCGGCTACTGGCCCGTGCCGCGAGGGAGGGCAGCGGGCGCCACGGTCGCGCCGTCATGGGAGGCCAGGTCTGGCTGACCTGGAGCTCCCGGTCCTGGGAGGTCTCGCGAGCACAGGATGGATCCGCGGCGTCGGCATGAGCCCGTGACCCCCGAGAATCCGGTGCCCCTGATCCGGTGGATCGCCCCGCGAGCCGGGACCTGACCGCTACTGTGTGTGCACCATCGATGCCACACCTGCTCGGGGGAGCTTGCGTGTCCTCTTCATCGTCCGGCGAGGCCGCGCCTCCCGGCTACGCCCTCGGGCTGGCCGACGGCTCCTACTCCTGGTATGCGAGGGCGGCGATCAAGGCGCGTCGTTTCTACCGCTTGACCGAAGTCGTGCAGCTGCTGGTGTCGGGGGCCATCCCCGTGACCGCGGTGTACGAGCCCGGGGACGCGCGCGTACCGGCCGTGCTCGGGGGGATCGTCGTGGTCGTCACCGGGCTGCGTGCGGCCTTCCACTGGCAGGAGGACTACGTGCGCTTCAGCCAGGCGCGGGAGGCGGTGGAGGCCGAGCGCCGGCTGTACCGGACCGGTGCCGAGCCGTACGCGGACACCTCCACCCGGGACCGCGCCCTGGCCGCCAACGTGACCCGCATCGAGCAGCAGGAGATGGGCACGTGGGTGCAGCTGGCGGCGCCGCAGCGTGACGGCCGGGAGGGTGATGCGCCGTGACGGGTCCCGGATCCGCCGGAGGTGCTTCCCGACAGGAATCTCCGCAGACAACCACCGTCCGGCAACCACCATCCCGCATCCGACAGGTCGGGTGGGCAGTGACATGACCTGGCAACCGCAGGACAGACCCCGCCGTGCGAGGCACCGTGACGCATTTCTTCTTCAGCTACGCCCGTGACGACGCGGTCGACGACCACCTCTACACGTTCTTCGACGACCTGTGCCTCGAGGTCGGCACTCTCATCGGGCAGGCCAAGGACGTCGGCTTCCTCGACAAGAACCAGCCGTCGGGGTCGGACTGGGCCCTCACCACCGGCGGGGCGCTCGGTACCTGCGACGTCTTCGTCCCGGTCTACTCGTCGCACTTCTTCGTCAGCGAATACTGCGGCCAGGAGTGGCACGCCTTCCACACGCGCGTCGACGCGCACGAGCAGGCGAGCGGGTCCCGGCCGCTGTGCGTGGTTCCCGTGTGGTGGGTGCCGCCCCTGGCCGGGGTGCCGGGGGGCATCTCGTGGCTGCAGGACACCCGTGACCAGTTCGGCCGGGACTACGCCAAGAGCGGGCTCCGCTTCCTGATGCGCGTGACCAGTCGCAGAACCGCTTACGAGGAGGCTCTGTTCGGGCTGGCGCAGCGGATCGTGGACGCCGCCAAGACCCCCGCGTCCCCTTCCGGCGTCCTCGACCTCGCGCGGGCCCCCAACGCCTTCGTCCCGGCCTTCGCCCCCACCCCGAGCCCGCCGCCCACCGGGGCACGGGCAACACGGGCAAAGGGGGCGGTGCGCGGACCTCGCCGCGTCACCTTCGTTGTGGTGGCCGGTGGGACGGAACGCATGCGGATGGTGCGCACGGTCCTGGAATCGTACGGCGAGGACTGGGAGGACTGGCGGCCGTACCACCCCGAGACCCCCGACCCGCTCGCGCTGCGGGCCCAAGGCGTCGCGCTCGCGCAGAACATGCTCTCCTGGCTGCAGCCACTGGACGACACCCTGCTCGACACGATCGAGGCGGCCCGTGAGCGGCGTGAACTCGTGGTGCTGCTGGTCGACCCGTGGGCCACCGGGCTGGAGGACTACCAGCGCATCCTCACCCGCCTCAACGACCGGCGCTACGCCAACACCGCCGTGGTCGTGTCCTGGGAGGCTCTGACGACCGACCGCAGCGCGGCCGAGGAGATGCTGGACGAGTGCCTGTCCAACTGGAGCGGCGAGAAACAGGTGTTCCTCGACAACGTCCAGTCGATGCAGGAGTTCGAAAGCGCCCTGGCCGGGGCGCTGGACGAAATCCGCCGACGGGTCGTCCGTCAGGCCACGAAGGTGCGCCCGGTCGCCGAGCCGGGCCCGTCGTCCCGTCCGGTCGTGGCCGGGCCCGGCGGGGTGACGCCGTGACCGCGAACGGCACCATCCTCACCTTCTACTCCTACAAGGGGGGCACCGGCCGGTCGATGGCCGTGGCCAACGCCGCCTGGATCCTGGCCAACAACGGGCTGCGCGTGCTGATCGTCGACTGGGATCTCGAAGCCCCCGGGCTGCACCGGTACTTCCACCCCTTCCTGCCGGATCCGGAGCTGCGCTCCTCTCCCGGTGTCATCGACCTGCTGTGGGCTTTCGCCGAGGCCGCCGTGGACACGGACCCGGACCCGGACCCGGATTCGGACCCGGACCCGAACCCGGAGCCGGACGATCCAACGGATGACGTACCGGAGGACCCGGCCTGGTACGAGCAGTACGCCCAGGTGGCGCCCTACACGGTCTCGGTGCAGTACGACGCCTTCCCGGGCGCCGGCACGGTCGACCTGGTGCCGGCCGGGTGCCAGAACTCCTCCTACGCGAACCTGGTGAGCGCGTTCGACTGGGACGACTTCTACGACCGCCTGGGCGGCGGCGGCTTCCTGGAGGCGCTCAAGCGGGACATGCGCAGGGGATACGACTACGTCCTGATCGACAGCCGCACCGGTCTCAGCGATACGGCGGGCATCTGCACCGTCCAGCTGCCCGACATCCTCGTCGACTGCTTCTCCCTGAGCACCCAGGCCATCGACGGTGCCGCGGCTGTGGCGACCTCCGCCCAACGCCAGTACCGCGGAGGTCACCTGACGGTCTTTCCGGTGCCGATGCGCGTGGAGGACGCGGAGCTGGACAAGCTCGACGCGAGCCGCGACTACGCCCGCGCCCGCTTCGGCCGGTTCCTCTCCCACGTCGACGACCCGGACCGTTACTGGGGCGAGGTCGAGATCCCCTACAAGAGCTTCTACGCGTACGAGGAGACGCTGGCGACCCTCGGCGACCGGCCGCGCCAGGAGAACACCGTCCTCGCCGCCACGGAACGGGTCGTGGCCCACCTCACCGGCGGGCGGGTCACCGAGCTGCGGTCGGAGCTGACGGAGACCGAGCGGCGGGCCCTGCTCAGCCGTTTCCAGCGGCGCCTGCCCGCGGGCGGCGGGCCCCTCGGCAGCGGGACCCGCCTGCAGGGCGTCTCACCGCGGGTGTTCATCTCCTACACCTACGAGTCCGCGGAGCACTTCAGCGCCGTGCGCGAGTTGTGGTACCTGCTGCGCGAGCAGGGCGTCGACGCCCGCCTGGACCAGCCGCCCGGGCAGCGCCGCACCGATTGGGTGGCATGGCTCAGGGAGGAGGTGCGCGCCGCGGACCAGGTGCTCGTGGTCGTCGCGTCGGCACAACCGCCGAACGCCAGGGGCGACATCGAGGACGGCGGGGCCCTCCCGTCGGCCGCAGACCTCGTCCGTGACGAACTCGGGCTCTCCCGCGCACTCCACCTGCCGGTGGTGCTGCCCGGCGGATCGACGGAGCGGATCCCGGCCTACTTGGCCCGCTCCGACCGGCAGCCGGTCGTCATCGGGCAACTGACCGCGGCGGGGATCGAGCCGCTCGTCTCACAGGTGGCCCGCCTGGCCCGCACCCGTCACCGGGAAGCGCTGGGCCCCGCGTCGGCCGAGGACGGCTGGGAGGCTGCGGCCCGGGTGGCGTCGGACGACCCCGAGCTGGCCGAGCTCGCTACGAGGCTGGGTCGGATGGTCGCCGCGCAGTTGGAGGCCGAGGCGGCGTTCCGCCGGCTCGCCGCCGCCGCACCCCTGCCGGTCCGGTGGCACATGACGGAGCGGCCCAGCCTGGGCCTGGCGGACGAGAACTCCTCGCGGGGTGCGCTGCGGCCGGGGGAGGGCCTGACCGGTGTCGTGCAGCGTCTGTACGACGGGTTCCTCACCGTGCCGACCCGGCAGATGGTGCTGCTGGGGGACCCCGGGGTCGGCAAGACCTCGGCGCTGATCCAGGTGGCCCAGCGCATGCTCGACAGTTCCGCCCGGAACGGCGCCGTACCGGTTCCGCTGGTGCTGGCGGCGTCGACCTGGCGTCCGGACACCGAAAGCCTGCGCTACTGGATCGCGCGCAAGCTGCGCGAGGACTACCCCGCGCTGCTGCGCGGCTCGGCCGGCCACCAGCTCGCGGGGGATCTCGCCGACAGCCCCCTGGTCCTGCCGATCCTGGACGGTCTCGACGAACTCCCCGCCCACCTGCTGGACCAGGCACTGAACGTCCTGGCCGAAGCCCCGTACACCCAGTCGCTCCTGGTGGCCTGCCGCACGCAGCCCTATCGGGCCGCTTTCGACCGAACCGGGCAGACCCTGCGCAAGGCGGCGGTCATCGAACTCCAGCCGCTGTCCCCGCACGACGCCGCCGACTACCTCCAGGCGAGCACCGCACCGGGGGACACTCGTTGGACCCCCGTCCTGGAGGTGCTGCGCCGGATGCCGGAGGCTCCGGTGAGCCGGATGCTGACGACGCCGATGCTCCTCGATCTGGTGCGGACGTCCTATCAGGTACCGAGCACCGACCCGACCGAACTCCTGTCGTTCCCGGAGGAGGGCATCCGACGGCAACTGCACCGGAGATACATCCCGGGGGTCTACAACATGCGTTCCCAGAACCGGGGCCGCGAGAGCCGCTACCAGGCCGAGCGCGTGACACGGTGGTTGTCGTTCCTCGCGGAGTGGCAGGTCAGAACGGGAGAAGGCACCGACATCGCCTGGTGGCGCCTGCACACCTCGCGACCCCGGGTCGCCTCCCTGGCCTGGTTCACGCTCTTCGGGGCCGTCTTCGGCGGCGCCTTCATGTTCTTCGCGTTCACCGCCGTGATGATCATTGCCGACGCGGCGGACCTGGACAGCTTGAACTTCTTCGCGGACGACGCGTTCGGGGACTGGATGGTGACCGGAGCCGTGCTCGGAGCAGCGACCGGTCTCGTCGCCCGGCCCCCCCGGTCGCACGGGGGGATTCTGGAGAGACTGACGGCCAACCGGTTCCTCGACGTTCCCGGACTGCGCGGGGGCTCGTCCCACCGGTCCGTCAGCCCGCCGGGCGCCCTGCGCACCGACCGCTTCCGCATCCTGCGCAGCGCCCTCGTCGTGTGGCTGCTCGTTTCCGGGATCGTGCTGATCAACACCCTGAACGGCAGCAGCAGCGGGAGCCTCATCTGCCTGTCGGTGGCCCTGACCGGGCTCCTGGTGCTGTTCAACACCAGCGCCTGGGGGTGGTACGCGGTGACGCGGTGGCAGCTGGTGCTGCAGGACAGCCTGCCCTGGGACCTGATGGTCTTCCTGGACGACGCCCACTCCCGGGGTGTCCTGCGGCAGCGCGGGGCGGTCTACAGCTTCAGCCACGATGCGCTGCGAGATTCCCTGCTCATCAAGTAGCCGCCTGGCGACCTCTTCCGCCAACCCGTCCGTCAGGCAGTCGGCGCCGGCGCCGGCGTCAGTGACGCCTGCGTCAGGAGCCGGGCGGCGGCGAACTCCGTGCGGGCGGCCTGGTCGGCCAGGTCCAGGTAGCCGTACGCGTCCTCGCCGACCGGGATGCGCAGGGGCGTGGGCGCGTCGGCGGCAACGATGTCGAGGACGTGGGCCGCGAAGGCCTCGGGGCGGCCGGTCTCCGGATTGTCCGCCAGGCCGCGGGAGCCTTCGAGCATCTCGCGGTTGGTGCCGTCGTAGGCGGCGACCCGGTGGCCGGCCTCGGTCATGGAGATGCCGTACCGCGTGGCGAACATGCCCGGCTCCAGCACCGTCACGCGGATGTTGTGCGGGGCGGTCTCGAGGGCCAGGGCCTGACTCATGCCTTCGAGCGCGTGCTTGGCCGCGCCGTAGGCGCCCAGGCCCGGAAAGGCCATGCGGCCGACCACGGACGACACGTTGACGATGTGCCCGTGTCCCTGGGCCCGCATCAGGGGCAGCACGAGGCGGCTCAGCCGCCACGGGCCCACCACCAGGATCTCCAGCTGCTCGCGCAGCTCGGCGTCCGAGACCTCCTCGACCGCGCCGAACAGACCGGCGCCGGCGTTGTTGACGAGGACGTCGATCCCGCCGAGGCGCTCGACGGCGGTGCGGACCGCTGCCTCGCAGGAGGCGGCATCCCGCAGTTCGAGGGGGATCGGGGTGATCCGGCCGGGCCAGGCCGCTGCCAGCTCCTCCAGGTCCGCGCTCTTGCGGGCGGTCACCGCCAGGTCGTCCCCGGCCGCCGCCGCGGCGGCGGCCAAGGCCTGCCCCAGTCCCGAGGAGCAGCCCGTGATCAGCCAGCGTCGTGTCATCGTCTGCCCCCGCGATCGTGGTGAGTGAGGTGCCCCAGCGCCTCGTTCCGCACGGGCGCGACTGCCCGGCCGTGGGCGGCAGTTCATGGTCGCGGGGATCGTGTTCCGCGGTCACCGGTCATGCAGGGGCGCACGGGGGTACCCGGGCACACGCGCGGGCGCCCCCGTGCGCCGACGTGAGGACGTCGCCGGCTTGAGGACGCCACCGGCGGTGTCGCCCGCCGCAGGGGAGTGCCGCCGAGCTCGCGCCGCGACCAGGCAGACCCGCAAGAAGCAGCACAGGTAAGGGTAGGCTACCCTCACCATCGTGAGTTCCGGTGAAGAAGCAAACCAGATCCCCCGAGCCCGCGGCGACGAGCTGTCCGCCCGGGACGTGACGGTGGCGTACGGCGGGACGGACGTGGTCCACGATGCGGCGATCACGCTCCGGCCCGGCGAGGTCACCGCCCTGGTGGGACCCAACGGCAGCGGCAAATCGACGCTGCTGCGCACCCTGGCGCGCCTGCAGCGTCCCCGTACCGCCGCTTTGACCCTCGGCGCCGGGGACGCGGCGGCCGACGCCCTCGCGCTGACCGCCCGGGAGTTCTCCCGCCGGGTCGCCCTGCTGACCCAGGGGCGCCCCACGCCGAGCGGACTGACCGTCCGCGACATCGTGGAATTCGGGCGCTACCCCCACCGGGGGCGCTGGTCCAAGGCCGACCCGGGAGGACCGGCCGCCGTCGCGCTCGCCCTGGCCATGACCGACCTGGTCGACCTCGCCGACCGCGGAGCCGAGCACCTGTCCGGAGGCCAGCTGCAGCGGGTGTGGTTGGCGGGCTGCCTCGCGCAGGACACCGGCGTGCTGCTGCTCGACGAACCCACCACCTACCTCGACCTGCGCTACCAGGTCGAGCTGCTCGACGTGATCAGGGACCTGGCGGACGACCACGGCATCGCCGTCGGCGTCGTCCTGCACGACCTGGACCAGGCGGCGGCGGTGGCCGACCGGATCACCCTGCTGCGGGCCGGCCGGATCATCGCCGACGGCCGTCCCGAGGACGTCCTCACCACCGAGCGCCTCACCGACACCTACGGCATCCGCATCGATGTCGACACCGACCCCCTGACCGGCCGACTGCGCACCCGCGCCGTCGGCCGCCACCATGCACGCACCGGAAGGCTCAGCACCACCTCATGAGACGCCACCTCCTCGCCCTCACGGCCACCGCCGCGGCACTGACCCTGGCCGCCTGCGGCACCACCGAGTCCGCCTCCACCAGCACCCCGGAGAAGACGGCGCAGCAGATCACCCTGACCGACGCGACCGGCGCCAAGATCACCCTCGCCGGGCCCGCCCACAAGGTCGTCGCCACCGAGTGGAACGTCGTCGAGAGCCTGCTGACGCTGGGCGTCAACCCCGTCGGCGTCGCCGACGTCAAGGGGTACACGGCCTGGGACACCGCCGCTCCGCTGCAGAACGCCCCCAAGGACATCGGCACCCGTGGCGAGCCCAGCATGGACACCATCGCCGCCCTGTCCCCCGACCTGATCGTGGCCACGAACGACCTGCCGGTCGCCGCCGTCAAGCAACTGCGCAAGATCGCGCCGGTCCTCGAACTCAACGCCGCCGACGCCGCCGACCAGATCGGGCGGATGAAGCAGAACCTCGACCTGATCGCCCGGGCCACCGGCACCGCCGCCGCGGCCACGCAGGCGAACAAGGAGTTCGACGCCAAGATCGCCGCAGGCAGGAAGCAGCTCGCCGCCGCCGGGCTCGCGGGGCACCCCGTCGCCTTCGCGGACGCCTACGTCGCCTCCAACCAGGTCTCCATCCGCCCGTACACCAGCGGCTCCCTGATCGGCGCGGTCAACACCGCGCTCGGTCTGAAGAACGCCTGGAAGGTCCCCGGCGACAAGAGCTACGGCCTGGGCACCACCGACGTCGAGGGGCTGTCCGGCCTCGGGGACGTGGAGTTCGCCTACATCGGCAACGCCGGCGAGCCCAGCGACCCCTTCACCAAGGACCTCGCCAAGAACGCCGCCTGGACGACGCTGCCCTTCGTGCAGCAGGGCAACGTGCACCGGCTGCCCGACGGCATCTGGATGTTCGGCGGCCCCAAGTCGCTGCAGGCCTACGTCGACGCCCTCCTCATCGCCCTGAAGAAGTAGCACCATGACCCTCACCGCAACCGCGCCCGCCTCCGGCTCACGGGCCGGCACCTCCAGGACGGGCGCGGTCGCGGTGACGGCCGCGCTGGCGGCCCTGGTCGCCGTGCTCGCCCTCATCGACATCACCCAAGGCACCTCCGCCGTCGGCGCGGCCGAGATCTGGAAGGCCGTCACCGGCAGCGCCGACGCCGGCGACGCCTCGGTGGTCATCGCCTCCCGGCTGCCCCGGGCGGCAGCCGGCCTCCTGGTCGGCGCCGCGCTCGGCGTGGCCGGCGCCGTACTCCAGGCCGTCAGCCGCAACGTGCTGGCGGCGCCCGACACCCTGGCGGTCAACGCGGGCTCGTACCTGGCGCTGGGGGTGCTCACCGTCACCGGCACCACCCTGCCGCTCGTGGCCTCCTCGGGGGTCGCGTTCGCCGGAGCGCTCGCGGCGGCGGCCGTCGTCCTGTCCCTGTCCGGACCGGGCACCGGCACCGTACGGCTCGTCCTGGCCGGCAGCGCCCTGTCCCTCGGCCTGTCCTCCGTCACCGAAGCCCTGCTGCTGCTGTATCCCGAGCGGACCAACGGCCTCTACCAGTGGAGCCAGGGCAGCATCAGCCAGAACGGGTTCGCCGGCGTCCTGCAGATGGCCCCCGTCATCGCCGCGGGCATCGCCGGACTCCTGCTGGTCGCCCGCCGGGTCGATGCGCTGGCCCTGGGCGACGAGGCAGCCCGCGGGCTCGGCGTCCGCGTGCGCAGCACGCGCACCACCGTGGTCGTGTGCGCCTCGCTGCTGTCCGCGGCGGCGGTCACCCTCGCCGGCCCCATCGGCTTCGTCGGCCTCTGCGCCCCGGCCCTGGTCCGCCCGCTCGCCCGCCGCATCCGGCCCTTCGTCCGCATCCGGGCGACCCTGCTGGTGGCCGGACTGGCGGGGGCGGCTCTGGTGCTCGGCTCGGACGTCCTGGTCCGCGCCACCGTGAGCGCCCAGTCCGCGGTGGCGGTCCCCACCGGCGTCGTCACCAGTGTGCTCGGCGCGGTGTTCCTCATCGCCATGGCGCTGCGCGTCCGCGACACCACCAGCGCCCCCGCTCCGGAGCGGCTGCGCATCCCCAGCACGGCGGTCTTCGTCGTCACGACAGGACTGCTCGTGGCCGTCCTGCTCGGAGCCGTCGTCGGCGCGGTGCTGCTGGGCGACACCAAACTACTGATGGGCGACGTGGCCAACTGGGCGCAGGGCCGGGCCGGGCGCTCCGTGGCGTTCATCCTCGACACCCGGGTGCCGCGGGTCCTGGCCGCGCTCCTCGCCGGAGCGGCGCTGGCCCTGTCCGGCACCCTCGTGCAAGCCGTCACCCGCAACCCGCTCGCCGAGCCGGGCATCCTCGGCGTCACCGGCGGAGCGGCCCTCGGCGCCGTACTGCTCGTGACCAAGGTGCCCCTCGCCGGCTCCTGGAACATCGCCGGGGCAGCGCTGGCGGGAGCGGCGATCACCGCCGTCGTCGTGTTCGGCCTCGCGGCCCGCGGCGGGTTCGGACAGAACCGCCTGATCCTGGTGGGCGTCGGCGTCTCCGCCGCGACCACGGCGCTCATCAGCCTGTTCATCGTCCTCACCGACCCGTTCAACGCCACCAAGGCACTCACCTGGCTGTCCGGATCCACCTACGGACGCACCTGGCACGACGCGCTGCCCGTCGCGGCCGCCCTGGCACTCGGGACCGCGGTCGCGGTCCTGCGCCGCACCGAACTCGACCTGATCGCCCTGGACGACGACACCCCCAAACTCCTCGGCCTGCGCACCTCATCGGCCCGGCTGGGCCTGCTGATCGTCAGCGTCCTGCTGAGCGCCACGGCCGTCGCCGCCGCGGGCACGATCGGCTTCGTGGGCCTGGTCGCCCCCCACGCCGCCCGCGCCCTGGTCGGCCGCCGCCACGCCCGCGTGATCCCGGTAGCCCTCCTGCTGGGCGCCCTCCTGGTCTGCACCGCCGACCTCCTCGGCCGCACCGTCATCGCCCCGGCCCAACTGGGCGCGGGCGTGGTCACCGCCGTGATCGGCACGCCGTACTTCCTGTACCTGCTGATCCGGGCACGGCGGTAGGCCGGGGGCTTTTCGTGTCCCGGACGGGCACGGGCCGCCCAGGGGATGGCAAGCGTGCCGCGGAGCGGCTCGGCGGTATGGCTGAGGAAGCGTCGGCCTACGCGGCGATCCTGGCGACAGTGACGGGGCTGGTCTGTTTCGACGTGCAGCAGGACCAGCTCAGGCACTCTGCCCCTGGCGCCCGGGTGGGGTCTCAGGCGAACCAGCTGTCGTAGGCCCTGTTCAGGCCGTCCGGGGGTGCATCGGGGAGCGGCTGGTAGAACTTCCAGGCGTAGCCGTGCGGATCCAGGCATTCGGCGTAACGCTCGCCCCACGGTGCGTCGAGCGGCCCGGAGGTCACCGCCGCTCCGGCCGAGCGGCAGTACTCCGCGGTCGCGTCGACGTCCTCCACCTGGATGCCGAGGACCACCCCGAGGCCTCGCGGACCAGCAACGGTCAGGCGCTCGCGAGCGCTGTCAGGAAACGGCATGCCGGTCAGCGAATCGACGAGCAGCTGGAGGCCACCCCGTCGCAGGATCACCATGACCGGCCCGCCGTCGGGACCCGCTATCGATCCGGCCTGCTGGAACCCGAGCCCCGCGTAGAACGTGGCGGCCCCGGTCACGTCCTCGACGCGAAGCCCTACCCGGAAGGGAGCTTCATCGGTCATCGCGTCTCCGTTCCGCGCAGGCTCGCGGGCCAGGACGCCGCATCAGGCGTGTCCGCGGACCGCACGCCGAACCACTGTTCGGCCCCGTAGGCCTCGAAGCGCTCCACCTCGGTGAACCCCAGCGTCGCCGCGAGACGCATCGAGCGGACGTTCGCGCTCTGCGTGTAGAGCACCACCGGCTCGCCGGGGAGCGCGCCGGCGAACCAGTCGAGCGCTGCGGTGCACGCCTCGGTGGCGTACCCGTGTCCCCACGCCTGCGGCAGAACCAAGTAGCCGAGCTCGGTCTGTCCGGCTGCCCGGCGGTGGTTGCTGCCCGGAAGCTCGGGGGCGTGCGGGTCGAGCAGGATCGTGCCGATCGCTGCCCCGTCGAGTTCGACGACGAAGAAGCCGGGGCGCTGCCCGGGTATCTCGGGCAGCGTGCGCTCGAGCTCGGCGCGCGGGCGAGGGCCGCCGAGGTAGGTGCCCACCTCCGGTGAGGCGTTCAGCTCGATGACCGCCGCCCGGTCCCGGGCCTGCGACGCGCGGAGGATGAGCCGGTCGGTGGTGATCGGGGCAGGTGGCCAGGCGAGGGCCCTGTGGTCGGTCATGCCGGCCAACCTAGCCAATGGGCGCGGGAGGTGGTGCTGCGGATGAGATCCGTCCCCCGGGTGCTCGGCCGGCGCGGGGCGGAGCGGCCCCCACTCGCCGACGGCTGCCCGACACGGCCTTGATCCAAAGTGATCAGATCCGGGCCGACCTCGGGAGCACTCCCCGGCCGACCCCGGTCGGCCACGCCGGGCATGGTCCGTTGGAGGGGGCCCGAACTGGTCATGCTCGATGGTGATTTCGCGCGCTTCCGGACAGCGGATTGAAGGACTTCACCCCGAAGATGACGTTGCCGCGCGCGGATTCGACAGGGCGCGAAACCTCCGGCAAATCGCGGCGAACCGGACAGGCCACCTCATCTTGCCGACGGCTACCGGATGAGCGCATCCTGTGTCTGCACCACTCACACGTACCGCTCGGGGGGCCGAACGCTGCGGATAGGAGGTGTGTTCGATCGGCGGGGGGACCGGGCTCGCACAGGCGCCTGGGTCGCTGGTCGAGTGGGGGAGGGTACTGCTGTGCTCGAGCTTCGTGTCCATCTGTTCGGGCCGTTCCAAATCGTATCGGCCGACCGTGAAGTCGCCGGCTCCATCCTGCGCAAGGCCCAGGAACTGCTGGCGCTGGTGCTGCTCGCACCACAACGCAACGTACGACGGGAGCTGGCCGCCGAGGTCATCTGGCCGGATGCCGGACCGGAGGCGTCGCGCAAGGCGATCCGGCAGGCACTCTGGCAGATCCGCCAGGTCACCGACACTGGCGGACCTGCCGGTCAGCGACTGGTCCTGACCGAC
Organism: Streptomyces sp. NPDC006733; assembly: GCF_040636125.1. Classification (NCBI taxonomy): domain Bacteria; kingdom Bacillati; phylum Actinomycetota; class Actinomycetes; order Kitasatosporales; family Streptomycetaceae; genus Streptomyces; species Streptomyces sp. NPDC006733. The sequence continues at coordinate 92,235 of NZ_JBEYJD010000019.1, forward strand.
GGGGACCTGCTGCGCGTGAATCCGGACCGGCCGCTGTGGACGGACGTCGAGGTCTTCGCCGACCAAGCCCGGGCCGCACAGCTGGCCCGGGTCGAGGATCTCACCGACGCGGATCTGGCCGCGATGGACCAGGCCAGCACGCTGTATCGGGGCCCGCTGCTGACGAGTTGCTACGAGGAGTGGTGCTTAGCGGAACGAGCCCATCTGGAAGACCTGCACATCACCTTGCTGGACAAGCTCAGCAGCGGTTGCGAGCGCCGGGGGCGCTTGGAGGCGGCGATCTGCTGGGCGCAGAAGCTGCTCGAGATCGAACCGGCGCACGAGCGCACCCATCGCCGGCTGATGCGCCTGTACTACCTGATTGACGACCGCACGCGCGCCCTGCGGCAGTTCCGGCGCTGTCAACAGGTCCTCGCCAACGAACTGGGCGTCCGTCCCCAGTCCCGGACCGAGGCGCTGGCCGCGGAGATCGGCGCGGACACGCCGTCTCCCCCGTTGCGCCCCAGCCCGCCGGCCGGCGCCCGGCCGGTCGCGGCGGCGCTCGGGTCGCCCACCACGCTGGACGGGGTGCGCGCCGAACTCGCGGCGCTGCGCGCGAGTGTCGACGCGATCAGCCACCAATTGGGGAACACCCCAGCCTGAACGACCATCCAACACGCCGTATCCGGCCGTCACCGGTCCGATTCCCTGGGGGGTCGGGCCGGTTCGTCGTGGGTGGGGCTGAGGCGTTGGAGAGACGGCGGGGAGACGGGGCGGAGACCGGGGGCCGGTGAAGTGAGGAGGCGAAAGCACTCGCGGGCGGGCTCGCGAAGGAGATCGCGGCGATGAAGCAGCAGCAGGCGGCGTGAACGCCGACGGCGGTAGGGGAAACGGTGAGGCGGTCAGCGCGAACGACGACGACCTCGTGGCGGTGCGCTCGTTCGTGGTCCGGGCGCTGCGCGAGCAGCCCGCGGCGAGGGCCGGCGGCCAGGCGGGAGCGGCCGGCTGGGCCGGGTATGTCACCGACGCGGTCACCGGGCAACGGCAGGGCTGGCGGCGGCCGGCGGACATCGCGCGCTTCGTCGAACGCCAGCTGTCCCGCACCGGGGCGCCGGGGTGCGACGCGGCCGACGGGAGACGGGCGGCGGCCGCTTTGGCCGGCGCGGTTTCGGCCCACGCGGGTCCGGACGGTCCGGGGCGCGTGGGCGGGCGGCGGTCGGTGATGGCCGGGCCCACCTTGACGGAGGTCGTGGCGGACATGCTGGCCGTGCTCGGGGCGCGGTTGCCGGCAGGGGCTCCCGCGTTGCCGCAACCCAACGTGACGTTGGAGCGGGTCACCGAAAAGCTGGCCGGCCTGGGGAATCAGGCCGGAACGCAGTCCGCCGCTCTCGGAGTGCGGACGTTGCGGGCGGGCCGGCTCGACGCCCGCGTGCGGTTCCAGCTGTGGTCCGCGTCGGCGCCCGAGGTCGACGCCGCAGTGCTGACGTTGCACTCCGACCTGCTGGACGACCGTGAGCAGTTGCGCTCCGCGGGCTTCCTGCGCTTCCACGTCGCCGACACCCCGCCGGCGGAGGAGTTCGGCTCCCTGACCGCCTGGCGCAAGACCACCAGCTTCGACCTGCTCTACGAATACCGGTACGCCGCCGCCGACGACGCGGACAGCCTGATCACGCGGATCGAGGTGACCACCGACCCGGAGCAGGCGGCCGGCCCCGCACGCGAGCACGAGACGATCACCCACGGCCTGGTCCGCTGGGACGACGAGGCGGCACCCGCCCTCGGCCTGGCCGGCCCCACGACGATCCACCGGATCAGCGCGCTCGCGTTCGAGCCCGGACCGCCGCTCGGCGGCACGGTGACCGTACGCCGTACCGACGCGTCCGGCACGCCGCCGGTCGTCCAGCCCGACCTCGACAGCTTCCTGGCGGCCACCGGCCCGGCCGAGGTGACCCAGCCGCCGGGAGCGCTCTTCGCGAGCCTCGGGGCGTCCGGCACGACGCTGACGATGGGCGACTGGAACGTCGACCTGGTACCGGACGAGTACGCCGGGTTCGACCGGCAGCTGGACCCGCCGATCGTGCTGAGCACCAGGTCCGACCGGCTCAGCATCACCTACTCGGAGCCCGGCCTCGATCAGACCGCCGTGGTCTACCTGCGGCTCACGGAGAAGAGGGAGAGATGACGGAAACAGTTCTGCCCGGCGTCCTGATCGAGGTTCGTCCCGAGGCGCTCATCGTCCCCGGGGCCATCACCGTGGGCAACCTGGGAGTCGTCGGCACCGCCGGCAAGGGCCCGATCGGGGTGCCGCAGGTGCTCGGCAGTTACGCCGACGCGCTCACCCGGTACGGCAGCTACGACCGTTGGGTGGACGGTGCCTCGGGTGAGCTCACGCTGACCCGGGCGCTCGAACAGGCCTACAAGTACGGTGCCACCACCGTCTGGGCCGTCCGGATCGCCGACAGCAACACCGCACCCGCGGCGGTGGACCTCGCCTCACCCGGCGGCCCCTGCGTCCGGCTGGCGGCCAAATCCCCGGGCACCTGGGGCAACGCACTCACCGTGGCGGTGTCGACCGCCACCGCCAACGCCCAGGTCCGCGCGGAGGAGGTCGCCGGGACACCGCCGACCCTCGCGCACATCCCGGTGATCCAGAGCGCGACCAACAGAATCGTCGTGCGGCCGTCGGCCGGCGGGGCCGACCAGGTGCCGGGCATCGTCTATGACACGACGCCCAACCCGACGCAGGTGGCCGTCGACACCACCAGTGGCGAGCTCACCTTCGGCACCGCACCGGGCGCCGGCGACACCGTGCTCGCGACCTACACCGTGGCCAAGTCGGCCGCCCGCAAGGTCACGGTCAAGCTCGGCATCCAGGCCGAAGAGACCTACAACATCGTGTCGGGCGACGACCTCATCGCGGACCTCGCCGACTCCGCCCTCGTCACGGGCTCGGCCCCGGCCTCGCCCCCCGCTCCCGCGGCGTATCACCCCGCTGAACTGCCCGACGCGGTGGCCGCGACCCCCCTGGTCGGGGGCGCCAACGGTGCCGCGGGGGCCGACTACCAGACGGGCCTGGACGCGCTGCTCGACGTGGACGCGCACATCATCGTCGCCGCCGGACAGGACCAGACCTTCGGCGACGACCTCGCCGCCCACTGCGCGGCGGCGTCGGGCGACGAGATCAAGCGCGAGCGGATCGCGGTCGTGGGGACCGCACCCGCCGCCGACCGGCCGGCCTTCCTGGCGGCCACCTCGGCGCACAGCCTCAACAGTGACCGCCTGGTCTTCGTCGGACCCGGCATCGGCACCGCCGACCGCTCCCAGAGCCCGCCGGCACCCGTCGTCCTGCCGGGGACGTACTCCGCCGCGGCGGTGGCCGGCCTGCTCTCCGCGCAGAGCCCGCACATCAGCCTGACCAACAAAGTGCTCGCGGTCGACAAGCTGGAACACGACTTCAACAGCGCCGAACTCAAGCAGCTCGTCCTCAGCCGCGTGCTCACCCTGGAGAACCGGCAGGGCTTCCGGGTGGTGAAGGGCATCACCACCTCGACGAACACCGCATGGACGCAGATCACCACCCGGCGCATCGTCGACTACGCCAAACTCGGCGTCCGGTCCGCGGCGACGCCCTACATCGGGCTGCTGAACAACGAACGCGTCCGGGGCGCGCTGCGGGCGACCATCAACGGCTTCCTGGCGTCGATGGTGACCAGCGAGATGCTGGTCAGCTACCAGCTCGACGTGCACGCCAGCAGGGACGACGAGATCCGCGGGCGCGCGCTGGTCGACCTCGTCATCCTGCCGACCTTCAGCATCGACTTCATCGTCGTCACCATCTTCCTCGGCTAACGGTAAGGACGGTCATGGCACTCACAGAGGTGTTCACGGGTGCGCACGGCACCCTCCTGCTGGCCGGCGAGGACACGCCGGAGGGCGCGGACGCGAAGGCCGTCGTCGACACGTTCGCGATCCAGACCGTCGGCCGGCTGAGCGACGTGAAGGTCCGCGTCGACACCGCGCTCAAGGAGTTCTACGAGGTCGGCCGCCGGCATCCGGTCTCGCTGAGCCCGGGCGACATCGCCATCTCCGGCACGGTCGGCCGCGCCTACGTGAACGGCGCGCTGCTGTTCCTGCTGCTCGGCCGGGGCGCCAGGTCCACCGCGACGCCCGAGCCGTACGTGCAGCCCACCTTCAGCATCACGCTGCGCCTGGCCGATCCGGCCCGGCCGGCGAACTCGCTCAGTCTCGAGCTGGGCGGAGTGAAGTTCGCCAACTGGAGCTGGTCGCTGCCGGAGGACGAGTTCGTCGTGGAGCACCTGTGCTTCAAGGCGCTGACCGTGCGGGTCGTCGACCGGGAAGGCTCCGGGAGCGACACGGGCGGTGGCGAAGCACCGCCGATCAACATCGCCTTCGCCTGAGACGGGGTAGCCACCGATGCTCACGGCTGACGACCTGCTGGCCGGCAGCGCGCTCACCCACGAGGTCGAGCTGCCGCCCGGCTCCCCGACCGGGGCCGTCACGATCCGGCCGCTGACGGTCCGGGACGTGCAACGCATCGCGCACGCGGCCCGCGACGACCGCGAACTCGCGGCCGGCCTGATGATCCAGCAAGCGCTGGTCGAACCGTCCTTGACGGTGGACCAGGCCGGACGGTTGCCGGCCGGCCTGGCGCGCTTCCTGGTCGACCGGATCAACGAGCTGAGCGGGATCGACACACCCCGGGACCGGCTCGGCGAACTCGTCCAGACGCCGTTGGCCCGCGCGTGTTTCGTGCTCGCGGACGAGTTCGGCTGGACGCCGGAGGAGGTCAGCGCGATGACGGTCGGCCAGATCCTGATGTACGTCGAGATGGCCGGTCGCAGCTCGGAGGTCGCCTGACATGACCCTTCCCTTCGGCCGGCCCACCGGACCTGGTCCGGCGGCCGCCCGTGCCGATCAGCTCGCCCCGCCTCAGCTCTCCGGCCGTCCCGCCCGCCCGGGCCTGCCGGCCGCCGGGTCGCTCGCTGCCTGGCGCGGCGAGCTCGCCCGCTCGATCGCTCGGCTGGATCGGAGCGGCCCGGCCGCACGAGCCCTGTGCGCGACCGCGTTCCCGCTGCCGTCGGTCCTGACCGCCCCGCTGCTGGGGGAGTGCCTGACCAGTGCGCCGGCGCCGGTACCACCGCCCGACACGCCGGTGGCGCCCGCTACGCCTGAACGCCCGTGCCCAGCGGACGAGAGCACATCCCGTCGGCCGGCCGCGCGGAGGCGAGCGGCACCACCGGCTCCGGTGCTCTGCCCTCCTCCCGACCCGGAGGTGCAGCAGCCCGTGCGGCCGCCGGGCGCGGACCCGGTGACCGATTGCGAGCCGCCACGGGCGCGGGTGGCGGCGCAGGACGTGACGGGCCTGCTCCAGCAGGCGGTCGGCCGCCGGATCGCGGCTGAGCCCGATGCGCTCTGCGACGTCCTGCGCACGCCGCCCCGCGCCGGCCGCCCGGCACCGCCCGGGCTGCTCGAGCGGGTTCGTGAGCGCGCGGAGCGGCGGAAGGCCGACGCGCGGCGAGCCGGCGTGCCGGGGGGTGGGGGCGGCGACGAGGCCGTGCCCGTCGACCGGGCTCGGCGCCCCCTGGCGGGAGAAGATCCCGCAGGCGCGGCGACCGCACCGAGGCGTGGTGCAGGCCCGTCGGAGCACGGCGAGCCGCGGCCGCGGGGTGCAGCCGATCAGACGTCCGGCGGCGCAACGGGGCGGACCGGCCCGCACGACCGGACAGCCGGCGGAGCCACCGCGCAGCCGGGCCGGTCGCGGCCCGGCAACGGGTGGCACGAGCGGGCGTCCGGCGCGTTCGTGCAGCCCGGTGGCGGCCTGGCGGCGCCGCCGGGTGCGAACCGGCCGGCGCCGTCGGATGGTGCGGAGCCGGGGCACGTCGCCGGCGGCTCGGGCCGCAGGGGCGACGCTGCGCTACCGGGCGGTCGAGGCGGCGGACCGAACCCCCAACTTGCCCGGACCGCAGCAGCCGCGGAGCCGAGCGCAGGCGTCTGGGGCGGCGGCGGACAGCCCGTCCACGACGCGAGCCGGGCGCGGGCCCGCGCGGATGACCCGGACGTGCCGCCGGCCCCCTGGCCCGACGAGGAGCCTGTCGGGGAGCGGGCGACCGGCGGCTGGGATGACGAGGACGTCGAACGGGTGCTGGAGCGGGTGCTCGGGGATGCGGCACGGCGGCACGGGATCGAGGTGTGAGGGATGCGGCCGATGCTGGCGGGGACCGAACTGCCGCAGGTCCAGGAGATCGGGACGAGCGATCGGCGGGCGCTGGCCGAGCACCAGCCGGTCGGCAAGGACGGCAGCCTGCTGCAGAACCTCGGGCGGGCGCCGACCACCGTCACCGTCACCGGGGTCGCCACCGACGCGCGGGCGCTCGAACTCGTCGAGACGTTGAAGAAGGACCTGCGGACCGGGGTGGCGGTGCCGTTCGTCGCCGACATCACGACCGACTGTGCGATCGACACCGTACTCATCGACGATCTGCAGGTCCGGCAACTGGCCGGCCGACCGGGCCGGTTCGGCTACGTGCTGACGCTGCGCGAGTTCATCGCACCGGTCGAACCCGCCACGGTCGGACCGCTCGACGCGGACATCCTCGATGGCGCCGCCGACCTGCTGGACGGCGTCCTGGACGGGCTCGACATCGCGCTGCCGTTCGCGACCGGGCTGGAGCGGTTCGTCGAGCCGCTGACCGAGCTGCTGGGGCGGCTGACGCAGGCCACCGCAGACCTGCCGTAACCGAAGGGACCGGGGGAGAGGGAACCATGGCTGACCAGAATCTGTTCGAGCAGCTCAAGGCGGTGCTGGCGGAATTCAAGGGCTTCCTGGACACCAACGTGCCGACGATCAAACCGGCGATCAAGGCGATCGCCGCGCTGGTCCCGCAAGTGAACGAGCTGCTCACCCTGCTCGTCGACCTGATGACCAAGCTGAAGACCGAGGTGGAGCACCTCGACGTCTCCACCATCCCCGGGCTGGCCGAGGCGTCGGCGCTGACCGGCCAGCTCCCGGCGCTGCTCGAAGCGGCGAAGAAGCTGCTGCCGAACGAGACCAGCGCCATCAAGGCGATCGCCGACATCGCCGATGTCGTCACCGCACTGCCGAGCGTCGAAGCCGTCAAGACGGAGATCCTCGCGCTGATCGCCGCCATCGTCGCGCACCTGAACAGCCTGAAGGGCTGACCCGGTGGTCCGGCCGATGCTGGGAGACCTGGAGTTGGAACAGGTCCAGCTGATCGAGACCGGGGAGGACCAGGTGGTCACCCGCCACCCGGTCCCCGGGCTCGAGGGGGACTTCCTGCAGGCCCTCGGCCGGCGCTCGGCCCGGGTCAGGCTGACCGGGGTGCTGACGGCGGCCGGGACGCTGCCGCACCTGGCCGCTCTGCGCAAGGCGTTCCACGCCGGTGAGCCGGTCGCCTTCGTCTCCGACATCACCTCGGCCACACAGGTCGACCGGGTACTGATCGAGCGGATGGACGTCCGCGAGGCGGCCGGCCGCCCGGACGCCTTCGAGTACCGGTTCGCGCTGCGGGAGTTCGCGCCGGCAGCGACGATCGACACCGAGGACGTGATCATCCCGCCGCCCCCGCCGCTCGACGTCGAGACCGGCAAGCTGTCGGTGACGGTGGTCGTGGAGGGCGATCCGGCGTTCGACATGGACCGGGTCCGGGTCACCGCGCACGGCGTCGCGGCCGGGACCACGGCGGACCTGACCCGGGTGCTCACGCACCGGATCAGGCCGGACACCTGGTTCGAAGACCCCTTTCCGGCCGGGCAGTACACGGTCGACGCGCTCGTCGACGACACGGCGACCCCGAGCGGTCAACGCGAGGTGCTGACCGGCTCGGCGACGATCCGGGTGCAGGACGGTCAGGTCGCCGCGGTGACGATCGTGCTGCGCCGGGGGGCGACGGTCGGCACGGTGTTCGCGATCCACTTCCGCTTCGACAAGGCCTTCGTCGAGCCGTGCATGCGCCACGTGCTGCAGGCGGCCGCCGCCTACTCCGACCGGCATCCCGACGAACGCCTGGTGCTGTCCGGGCACACGGATCTGGTCGGCGCGGACCGATACAACCAGGCGCTGTCCGAGCGGCGCGCCCGGGCGACGTACGCGATGCTCACGTTCGGCAGCGACCCGCTGCGGTCGGTCGCCGAGTGGAACGAGCTGCGCAAGCAGCGGCCGAGCGGGACGATCACCACCGTCCGGGACAGCTGGGGGACGCGCGAGGTCCAGCACATGCTGCAGGACCTCGGCCGGTACCTGGGCAACGTCGGCAGGACGTCCGGCGAGGACGCCACCTTGACCGACACGGCGATCCGCACCTTCCAGAAGGATCATGGCCTCGCCGCCGACGGCGTGGTCGGCGACGCCACCTGGCCGGTGCTCATCCAGGCCTACCTGGGGCACGAACCGCTCAACCTGCCGGCCGCGCGGCTGATGGCGAACCGGAACACCGCCGGCTGCGATTCCGGTCCGCTGCGCTGGCTCGGGTGCGGTGAGCAGGATCCGGTACGCAACACGGAGGACGCGTGGCGGCCCAACCGGCGCACCGAGCTGCTGTTCGTCCACGAGAGCGTGATGCCGTGCCCGGTGCCGCGACCGGCCACGCTGCCCCTCGTCCCGGATGGCGCGGGAGGCGGCGGCTGGTGCCTGGGCGACGACACGGCGAGCGCCGTCGACGGCTTCGTCGTCCCCTGGGACCAGCCCTGCCCGACCGGTCCGCCGGACCCGCCCCGCCCCTGGTGCCGCACGCCCGCCGAGCCGGGCTCGTTCACCGTCCACGGCACGATCCGCTTCGAGGACGGTACGCCCTTCACCGGCACGTACCTCCTCACCGCGGCCGACGGCGAGTACCTGGACGGCGAGATCCCCAGGACCGCCGGCAGCGCGCCCGCCGGCACCCCCGTCCAGGCCCGCCCGCAGCCGGACGGCACCTTCCACTACGACCGGCAGAAGGGCCCGGGCACCTACACCGCGGAGGTGGAGGGCCCCTTCGTCGTCAGTGCCGGGACCCGGTCCCTGGACGAGGTGAAGGGCAACGCCGTCTGCTTCCGCCTGGACGGCTCCGCCGACGCCGAGATCGTCGTGGTCGACCGCGCGGTGGCGTTCGTCCAGCCCAGCATCGTGCTGGACGTGCCGGCGAACCCCCCGGTCCCGCCCCCGCCGACCCCGACGGTGACCTCCCCGGACGCGGTGGTGGTCAAGAAACCGCAGACCAGCCCGGCTCGCCGTCCGGTCGAGCTGAAAGCCTCGACCGCCTTCACCGGCAGCGGCAAACTGAGCATCTCCAAGGCGGGCCCGATCGAGTTCTTCGACGCGGTCACCGGCGGCAACCAGGTCGCCGACGGCGCGGTGTTCACCAGTGCGCAGCTGCAGGCCGGAGTGACGATCTTCGCCGCCGGGGTGCGGGCGAGCGACCAGGTGGGCGACGTCGTCCTGACGCTGGCCCTGACCGTCGACGGCAAGAAGGGGCTGTCGGCGAAGAAGGCGATGACGGCTGTCGCGCTGACGCTGGACCTGCACGCGAGCCGGACCGCGAGGACGACGGACCCGGCCGCGATGACGGCGGCCACGAAGATGAGCCCCGGCCGGTTCGTCCACCAGCAGGACGGGGCCTTTCACCATGGCCGCGCGATGCTCACGGTCCGCCCGCCCAAGCCGGCCGGCTTCACCGGAACCCTCGTGCTGCGCGCGCTGGACTTCGCCGATCCCGCCCCCCGCGTGCGGTTGTTCGCGGCCGCCGACGAGGTGGCCGCGGCCGGTCAGACCGCGCTGGGCGCGACGACCACGCTCGCCGGCCCCGTCCCGGCCGCCGGCACGAAGTTCTGGGCGGAGGGCGCCCGGGTCAGCGCGGGGCTGCGCGACTGCGGGTTCCAGCTGGGCATCGACGGGCTGGAGCCGGACGGTGACCGGGTCGCGCTCACGGTCGTGCAGTTCAGCAACCTGCAGGCGACGGTCCCGGCCACGCCGCCGCGCACGCCCCGGCTGGGCAACGGACCGGCCGCCGACCATCTGTTCACCGTCACCGCCGCGCGCGCCTTCGACGAGGACCCGGTGCTCAACGAGCCGCTGCCTTTGCTGGAGAACTCGGTCCTGGGCGCCGGCCCGGTGCAGTTGAGCGTCGACGTCACGCCCGCCGGCACACCGGTCAGCTGGGGCGCCCAGCGCGCCGCGGGCATCGCGGCGGCCAGCGGGGGCAACGATGCCGCCGCGATCGTCAACCTGCATCCGGCAGGGTCCGCGCCCACCGTCACGGTCGTGGCGGGCAACGATCGGCACGCGACGCTGCTGACCGACAACACCGGGACCTTCCACGTCCGGCCCTTCGTCGACGGCAACGGCACCGGCCGCTTCGAGTACAAGATCGACCGTGAGCCGAACATCGTGCTGAACCTGCTGCTCGGCCGCGCCACGTTGTTCAAGGACGACTCCGTGGCGACCGCGGCCAACTTCACCGCGGCCCCGCTCGCCGGCAACGGCATCAACGTCCGGTCCGGAACGTTCGACGTGAACAACCCCGGCACCGCGGCGATCCACATGAACGCCCAGATCGACCTCGTCACCGGCGGGGCCAACGGCCGCCGGCTGGCCACACGGTTCTTCGGCGGCTGGTTCAACAACATGGCCGGACCGAACACCTTCGCCCCGACCTACACCGACGCGACAGTGACGCCCCCCGTCATCCACCCCGCGCCCTTGGTCTTCTGCTCCAACGGCACGCAGGCGACCGGAGCCGGACCCACCTTCCTGCCGGGTAATCCCGCGCCGGCCCTGGTCGCGCCGCCGATCCTGGACTCCGGCCGCAGCGCCGTGGGCACCGGGGGCGACTCCGCCGCGCTGGGGCGCAGCCGCATCCGCAGCCGGACGCCGCTGGCCGTGGGGGAGCGCTGGATCGTCGAAGCGGTGGACAGCCCCGGCGCGTCGGCGCGCGGTACCCACCCGCTGCCCGCGAGCGGGCAGCTGACCGCCTTCGTGTTCGAGATCCGCTTCACCTGCTTCCTGTCGCTGTGGACCAACCTCAGCGCGGTGAGCACGCCGAGCGCGCACCCCGCGAACCGCCTGTACGACGTCCTGCACCGGCTGACGTGGCAGATGGACGGACGATGGACCATCAACCCAGAAATGGGGGCGATCACCGTGGCGACCGCGCCGGCGACCAGGATCACCGCACGGACCACCACCTCGCCGGCCGTGCCGGCGACCTCGGTCGGGGTCGAAGTCCGGGCTCCCAGCGCGGTGCCGCTGCTGGCCGGGGACGGACGCGCATGAGCGGGACACCGGTCGTTTCCGAGATCGCGGCCGCCGGCCTGATCGTGCACGTCCGCGTCGAGGCCCGGCAGTTCGGGCCGTGGCAGCCCGGCCCGGACCACCTGCCCGCACGGGCCGGCACGCTCGACGTCCGGCTGCTGGAGGTTTTGCAGGGCACGCTGACCGACCCGGTCGGGGAGCTCGTGCGGATCCCCGTGGCTGAGCGGGGCGGCCAGGACGTGGTGCTCGACTACTACGGCCTCTGGTCGCAGGTGAGCACCGAGGCCGGGTCCGAACTCGTCGCTCTGTGCGACGGCCGCACCCCGCACCTCGCCGACCAGCTCACCGAGGAGCACTGCGGCAGCCTGCAGCCCGCACCGGCGATGCTGCCGGATCTGCGGCTCGCGCTCGCCCTGCGGGCCCGCCCCCTGACCGTCGACCAGATCCTCGCGCGGGCCGGACAGGTGCGCGCGGACGGCGGCGCCCGCTTCGCCCGCTTCGTGTGGGTGCAGGTGCGGGCCGCCGTCGTCAGCTCGCCGGAGCGCTTCGACGCGCTGATGCGCATCGCCGAGGACCCCGCCACCCGCACCGACGCCCAGGCCGCCTATCTGCGCGCGGCCTACGAGGACGCCAGCGTGACGGAGTCGCTCGACACCGCGCAGCGCGCGCGGCTGGCCCGGGCGATGTTCCGCACCGCACTCGATCCCGCCCAGCGGGACCTGCGCGACCACCTGCTGACCACGTTCCTGCCCAACCTCCTCGCAACGCCGCACCCCCTGTCCACCGCGGACGTGTTCGCCCAGCGGCCCGAGCTGGCCGCGCGGGTCCGCGCGGACGACGCGGACGACGCGACGTCGGCGTACGGCGAGCGGCTGCGCCAGTGGCTCGGCCCCGGCGGGGAAGGTGGCTGAGCATGTTGCGGCCTGCCTACCGGATCACCGTGGGGGACCAGGTGATCGACACCACGATCGAGGCGCGCGCCAGTACCGCCCTCGAGCTGACCGTACGGCTGGATCTCGACACCCCGGCCGACGCGGTGACCCTGCGCCAAGGGCAGGTCGGCGGGTTGCGGGCGCAGCCCGGGGACACGATGTCGGTCGACCTCGGGTACGCCGACGAGGACAAGCTCGTGCGGGTCCTGACCGGGAGCGTGGTGGCCGTCGAGCCCGGCCTGCAGACGCAGCGGATCACCGGGCACTCGGGGGGCGACACGCTGCTGCGCACCTTCATGGACCGGACCTTCGAGGACACCACGGCCGGGGCCATCGTGCGCGCGCTCGCCACCGCGGCGGGCCTCGACGTGGCCTCGGTCGAGGACGGTCCCGCGCTGCCCGCGTACGTGATCGACGGCCGGCGCCCGGTCGCCCGCCACGTGCGGGACCTGGCGTATCTGGCGGGGTTCGACACCTGGGTCACGGCCGACGGCAAACTGGTCTTCGAAGGCTTCACCGGCAACCGGACCGTGCACAGACTCCGCTACGGCGAACACGTGCTCCACGCCGAACTGCGACGGTCCCGTCCGCGCGCGGGCTCCGTGCAGGTCTGGGGGGACAGCCCCGGCGCGGGCGGCGACGAGTCGTGGGCGTGGCTGACCAAGGACTTCGGCCCCCGGCACGGGACCTCCGGCAGCGCGCCGCCGATGCTGCTGATCGAGCGCGCCGCCGTGCGCACCGGCCGCTTGGCCGCGGCGGTGGCCCAGGCGGCTGCCGAGACCCTGACCGAGCAGGCCCTGCACGGACGGGTCCGGATCCAAGGGCGGCCGCAGCTGCTGCTGGGCCAGCTGATCCGGCTGGAGGGGTTTCCCGACCGGGCCGGGGTCGACGCGCTGGAGGGGACCTACCAGGTGCGCGCCGTCCGCCATCACCTGACCAAGGCCGCAGGGCTGACCACCGACGTCGCATTCCGCAGTCTGCAGGGGGTGGCACCGTGAGCACCATCATCGACACCATCGCCGCGATCGTCCGCGGCGAGCTGGCCGCCCACCGGACCACCGAGCTCGCGGTCGTGACCGCGGTCCATCCGCACACCGGCACGGACGATGACGACAACTACGGCGTCGACGTCAAGTTGCGCGGCAGCGGACTGGAGCTCAAACGCGTCCCGGTCGGCACCGGGCACGTCGGCAGCGTCGCGATCCCGAACGTGAACGACCTGGTCCTGCTCGCCTTCGACCACGGTGACGTGAACGCGCCCATCGTCATCGCCCGCCTTTACGACGACCTCGACCGCCCGCCGCTGTCGACGACCGACGAACTCGTCTTCCGGCTGCCGCTGGCCGCGGCGGACGACCAGTCGGTCCTGGCCGCGATCCGCAACCATGCGGACCGCAGCCCCCCGCGCGAGCTGGTCATCGAGATGCCACCGAAGATCACCGTGCGGGTCGTCGACGGAACCGTCACCGCCACCGCGGGCAAGACGCAGCTGCGGCTGGACCAGTCGGGTGCCAGCGGCGGCACGGTCACGGTGACCGCCGGCCGCACGACGATCACGGTGAACCAGGACGGCGACGTCGCGGTGGACTCGGCGGGGTCGGTGTCCTTCACCGCCGCGCAGGACCTGACGCTCGAGGCGAAGGGCAGCGTCCGCGTGAAGGCCGGCGTCAACGCCTCGATCGAGGCGAAATCCCGGGCCACCGTCCAGGGCACCGTGCAGGCGACGTTGCAGGGCGGCACCGGCGCCACCATCCAGGGCACCAGCGTCACCATCCAGGGCGCCACCTCCTTCAGCCCCTGAGACAGCACGAAGACGGTCCGAAGACCGCCGGCCCGTAGAACAGGGACGAGACGGATCACGAGGGGGGAGGTCGCCATGCCGGGATCACCGGTCACGGTAGGGGCAGCGGTGCTGGTGACACCGGGTGCGGCCGGAGCCCCCGACAGCGGGACGATCGTCGCCGTGCTGCCGCCCCACGTCACGGCCGGCGGGATGCCGCTGGCCACCAGCGGCTCGCTCTGCACGATGGTCAACTCCGTCACCGGCGTGCCGTATCCGCTGGTGATCGGGGCGCTCGCCAGTTCCGGGGTCCGGGTCGCGGGCCGGGCGCTGGTCCGGGTCGGCGACCGCATTCCCTCCCCGCCCGGCGTGCTGCTCGTCCTGGGCCCGCCCGCGGCGGGCTGTGTGAGCGACCGGTGGCCGCCGTGAGGACGAGGAGGCGCCCATGACGGACTTCGACGCGCTGTTCGGGGCCGATGTGCGGTTGCTGGGCGACTTGGAGCACGCCGAGCAGCGGGAGCGGGGCGCGGACCTGCGGACCGCGGCCCGTCCGGTGGCGTCCGACGTGGTCGACCTGCAGCGGCTGACCGGGGTGCCGGCCCTGCAACAGGCGCTGCTGCTGCGCTTCTTGACCCAGGTCGGCGAGCTGGCCCACCTGGGCCATCCGGAGTACGGCAGCCGCCTGCACGAGCTGGTCGGTGAACCGAACACCGCCGCCACCCGCAACCGCGCCAAGCTCTTCGTCCTGCAGGCCCTGCAGGGCGAACCGCGGATCGCCGCGGTCCGGGCGGTGACCGTGACGACGGATCGGCGCCGCCCGACCTGGCTGGTCATCGAGGTGGAGGTCCTGACCCTCCACGAGCCCACCCCGTTGAACCTCGTGCTGCCGATCGACCTCGGAGGGAGCGTGGCATGAACGGTGACACCGCAACGCTGATCCATCGCAGTTACGGCGCGCTGGTCGACGACATCCTCACCTCGGTCGTCGGCGGCGTCGTGAACGAACCGATCCTGTTCGACGTGAAGGTGCTGACCTACCCGCTGGCCGAGCCCGCGGGGGGCGTCCGCGGCATCACGGGCACCGCGGCGGATGCGCCGCGCACGTTCGTGCTCGACATCGACTTCACCTTCGGCGCCGCCACCAACGCGGTGATCTGGCTCGAGGACGGCATCCGGCCGGACGACGACAGCACCTTCTACGTCGACTACTTCCGCACGACCAGCCGCTCGCCGCTGAGCGACATCAACGTCGGCAGCGTCACGCGCACCCTGTCCGAGGCGGTCGGCCGGGAGATCGCGACGGTCTACCAAGAGATCAACGAGGCCTACAAGTCCGCGTTCGTCGACACCGCGACGGGCCGGTCCTTGGACTATGTGGTGTCGATCCTGGGCGTCACCCGCCGGACCGCCGAGTACGCCGAAGGCCTGGTCACCTTCTTCCGGGTCGCGGCCGTCGACGGCAACATCACCATCCCGGCCGGGACCCGGCTGGCCGGGGGCGGGGTCGTGTTCACCTCGACCCAGCCCCGGACCCTGCAGCGCGGACAGGTGCGCATCGACGTGCCGGTGCGGGCGGACACCGGCTTCGCCGGCGCCGCCGGCCTGGTGGCGGCCGGTGTGATCAGCGAGATGACGCAACCGGTGGCCGGGATCGAGCGCGTCACCAACCTCGACCCGACCATCCGCGCGGCCGCCGACGAGACCGACGACGAGCTGCGCGACCGGGCCCGGGCGGCGCTGCGGGCGTCGGGCAAGGCCACGCTGCCCGCGCTCGACCTGGTGATCCGGGAGGGGCACGGCAGACCGGTGGAGTTCTTCGACCCGAACAGCCCGCCGGCGCACCGGTCGGATCCGGGCACGGTCACGGTGGTCGTGGAGGCCGAACCGGAGCGCCTGCCCAGCCTCACCGCGGCCGTGCACGACACCCGGGCGGCCGGCGTGCTGGCGACGCTGGTCGCGCGGTACGTCCACATCACGCCACGGATCACGGCGACGGTCACCCCGGACATCTCCGAGGCGGGGCAGGACCAGATCGCCGCCGAGGTCGTGGCCGCGCTGCAAGCGGTCGTCGACGCGCTGTCCGGGGGCCAGGCCGCCGACGGCGCGCAGCTGCTCGCCGCGGTCCGGGGCGTCGAGGACATCACCGCCGCCACCATCGTGGACGTCGTCGTGGCCCGCGCCGACCTGTCCGGCGACACCGGTGACGGCACCGTGCTCGACGCGTTGCTGGCCACCGTGGCCACCGCGCCCGCCGAGGGGCTGCGCGCCGCTGTGGCCGCCGCGCTCGCCGCGGCCGGGTCGCAGGCCCCCACGGGGGCGCGGATCCCCGATCGGTCGCTGCTCGTCGGCCCCACCGGGCAGCCGGCCACCGACGCGGAGATCGAAGCGGGCACCTTCCGCGTCGTGGCGACGATCGCCGGCGAGCCGTGGTGGATCGCGCTCGACATGGCCGCCACGGACGTCACGCTGCGGGAGGCGTCCGGTGCCTAAGGCCGACCGCGTCCTGGCGAACCTGCCGCCGACGTTCCGCACGCTGGGCGACCCGTCCGCGCTGCGGGCGCTGGCGGACGCGTACGGCGGGGAGCTGCAGGCGGCCGAGAACAGCCTGGTGGCCGTGATGCGCGCGCACTGGGTCGCCTTCGCGGACGCGGGGGAGCCGGCGATCGTCGATCTCGCCCTGTTCGCGGCCCTGTACGGGCTGGCGCCGCGGGCGGACGAATCGGTCGAGGAGTTCCGGGAGCATCTCCAGCGCTATGTGCGGACGTTCCTCGACGGCACGGTCACCGTGCGGGGCATCCTGCGGGTGGCCGCCGAGGCGCTCGGGCTGCACCTCGAGGACGACGCGCTCGACTCCTGGTGGAGTCGGGACGAGCCGGTGCTGCTCACGTCCCTTCCGGACGGCGCGGACGCGGCGACGCTCGTCCTGGGCCGGCCGGCCGTCGACCGGTACGGCGCCGACGCGGCCCGCGCGACCCTCGCCGGGGACGTCGATCTGCGCGGCGGCGTCGACCTGCGCGCGAACGGCACGCTGTGGATCGCCCTCGACGGCGGCGGCCCGCAGTCGGTCGAACTGGCGGCGGGCGCCGCCGATCCCGCCCAGGTGACCGCCGAGGAGATGGTGGCCGCGATCCACGACCAGCTCGGCGTGGCGGGGATCGCCACCGTGGAGAACGGGCGGCTGCGGCTGATGTCACGCACCGCGGGCAGCACCGGGCGGATCACCGTCGACGACGGGCCGGGCGACGCCGCGGACCGCGTCCTGGGGCTGCGGCCGCGCAGCTACCGCGGGGCGGCTGCCACCCGGGCCGCGGTGACGGGCCGGGTCGACCTGAGTACCGCGGTCGACCTGACCGACCGGCGCTACTTGCGGCTGGCCGTCGACGGCCGCCACCTGGCCGAGATCGACTGCACGGCCGCCGCGGCCGATCCGGCGGCCGTCGCCCTCGGCGAGATCGTCACCGCCGTCAACCGCGGGCTCGGCCTGCCGGTGGCCACCCACGACGGCCGGTTCCTGACCCTGACCTCGCCGACGTCGGGCGCGGCCGGGCACCTCGCCTTCCAGACCCCCGCCGCCCAGGACGCGACCGCGCTGCTGTTCGGCCCGGTCGCCCCGATCACCGTGGGCGAGGCCGCGCGCAGCGCGCGCGTCGTCGGGGACCGGGACCTGGGGCCGGGGGTGAACCTCCAGGACCGGTCGCATCTGCGGTTGGCCGTGGACGCGCAGCCGGCCGTCACCCTCGATGTGGCCGGCGCGGATCCGGCCGCGACCACGCTCGCCGAGATCGTCGCCGCGATCAACGAGGGACTCGGGGACGCGGTGGCCGCCCACAACGGCAGCACGCTCACCCTGACCTCGTCGAGCCCCGGGCCGACAGGGCGCCTGCGCGTCGAGGAGGTCGCCGGGGACGTCGCCGAAGACCTCCTGGGCCTGCGCCCCCGCAGCAGCCCCGGCCACCCCCCGGTCACCGCGGCCTTCACCGGCACCGCCGACCTGTCGGCGACGGTCGACCTGTCGGCCCGCCACCTGCTGTCGCTCGCCGTCGACGGCGCCGACCCGGTGGAGGTCGACCTGCGCCGGGGCGTGTGCGACCTCACCCGCGCGGCCGTGCAGGACCTGGCGAAGGCGATCAACACCGGCGTCGGCCAGCAGATCGCGACCGATGACGGCGCCCACCTGATCCTGGTCTCACCCACCGACGGCGCCGGCGGCCGCCTGCGGGTGGCCCCCCTGCGCCGGACCGACCGCCGCCGCTTCGTCACCCGCGCCCGCGTCACCGACGACGCGGCCACGACGCTCCTGGGCTTCACCGCCCGCACCGCCGTCGGGACCGCGGGCGAGCCGGCCGTCCTGCTCGGCACCAACGACCTGAGCGGCGGCGCGGACCTGACCGTCGACCGCTACCTGCGCATCCGGCTGACCGACACCCCCGCGCCGGCACCCGGTGCCGCGGGGGAGGGCACTTCCGGGAGGGAGCGCGGCACGGTGGTGGAGGTCGACTGCGCCGGGCCGCGCCCGCGCGCCACCACGCCCGCCGAGATCGTCACCGCCATCAACACGGCCCTCACCCACCAGGCCCGTATTCCGGCCCTCGCGTCCACCGACGGCCGGACCCTGACCCTCCGGTCGTCCGCCCGCCCCGGCGGGTACACCCCGTCGATCGTGCTGGAAGCACCCCGCCGGCGCGATGCCCTCAGCGCGGTGCTGGGTGTCGACCCGGGGCTGACGCGGGGCGGCGCAGCCGGCGGTGTCCGCTTCACCGGCACCGCCGACCTGACCGCCGGAGTCACACTGCCGGCCGGCGCGACGCTCCGGCTGGCGGTCGACGGCGCGCCGGCGGTGGACATCGCCCTCGGGGATCCCGCCGGACCGGTACGGCGCAGCCTCAGCCAACTGGTCGCTTCGATCAACGTCGCCCTCGTCGCCCAGGTCGCCGCGCACGACGGCCACCACCTGCTGCTCACCTCCCCGTCCCTGGGCGCGCCCAGCCGACTGGAAGTGCTGCCGCCCAGCAGCGGGACGGACGCCAGCACCGCCGTCCTGGGGATTGCCGCACCGCGCACCTACCAGGGGGCCGCGGCCACGCCCGCCGCGGTGGTCGGCACGATCGACCGCACCGGCCCGGTGGATCTGAGTGTCGCCAACCAGCTGACGCTCGCGGTCGACGGGGGACCGGCGGTCGTCGTGGACCTGACGCGCGCGGCTGCCGACCCCGCCGCCGTGACGCTCTCCGAGGTGGCCACCGCGATCAACGCGGCGACGCCCGCACACGCGTCGCCGGTGACCGCGCCCGGCGGGCGGGTGCTGCGGATCGCCTCGCCGACCAGCGGCTTCTCCAGCCGCATCGCGCTCTCCCATACGGGCACCGGCAACGCGGGCCCCCTGCTGTTCGGCGCGCCGTCGGCCGTCGGGCGCCCGCCCGGCCCCGCCGTCCTCGACGGCGCGGTCGACCTGCTCGCCCCGGTGGACCTCTCCCGGCGCTCCGTCCTGCGCCTGGCGGTCGACGACGGGCCGCCCTTCGACGTGGACGTCGCCGGCGCCACGGCCTCGACCACCGTCGCCACCGAGATCATCGCCGCGATCAACGACGTCGCTCCGGGCCTGGCCTCCCTCGCGCCCCGGGACACGCTGCGGCTCACCTCCCCGACGTCGGGCGCCGCCGGCAGGGTCGCGGTGGTCCCGCTGCGCTTCCTGGAGGTCGCCGAGTACCCCGCCCGCCCCGCGTGGGCCTCCGGCCCCGCCGCCCACGGCACCGTCCTGCGGTTCCGCAACACCGGCGCCGGTGATGTCACCGGCCGGGTCACACTGACCACGCGGGCCGGGGTGTCCGCCCCGCGCATCGCCGACCCGGCGGCGGGCTGGTCGATCCGCGTCGGCGAGGCCATCGGCGCGGGCGGCACCCTGACGATCGAGCCGGCCGACGGCGACACCGTGCGGGCGGTCATCACCGAACACGGGACCAGCCGCCCGGCGACCCAGGTGCACACCACCGGCACCGGCCTGCTCGGCGTACGCCGGGGGGTGAACGCCTGGAGCTTCTCGGAGTGCCGCGCCGCCCGCTTCGATGCCGCGTCCTTCAACGCCGACCGCTTCGCCGGAGGCACCGACAGCGAGGAAGCGGTCTTCGACCTGAGCCGCTTCGGCCCCCAGCACGCGCACCCCGCCGCCGTGCTCGCCTCCTTGGCCCTCCGGCGCCCCACCGCCGTGCTCCGCGTGGACTGGGACGCCCACCAGGCCGGCGCGTTCACCGTCAACCTCCCGGCCGAGCTGGACGAACGCTTCGGCGGAACCTTCGGCGCCGCCGGCACCGGAGCGCCGGCAACGGGCACCGTCCGCTTCGGTACGGCCGGGCCCGAAGCGCACACCCGCGTCGTCACCGAACCGGTGACCGACCCCGACTTCCTGGTCGACCGCCTCAACGACCTGCAGACCGGCTCCCGCCTGGTCAGCGCCCGCCTGGTCGACCTGGTGCCGATCGGCTGGAGCGCGGTCGCGCTGCCCTTCCGCGACCCGGTCCCGCTCAGCGGCGGCCGCCCCGGAACACCCGCCCGGATGTTCCTGTCCGAACCCGGCCTGGCGCCCGGCTTCGTCGAGCTGTCCGCCGCCGAACCAGGGGCCTGGGGCAATCAGATCCGGGTGTGCGGCCGGGCATCGGGCCCGGCCGTCTACGACCTCGAAGTGGCCTTCCCCGGAGGCCGGTTCGAATCCGCCCGGCAGATCGTGTACGGACCGCCGCTGCCGTCGCTCGCCGACGCGCTGCTGCGCCCCGGACCGGTCGGCGTCGGCCTCGCCAAAGCGGCCGGCGTCCATGCGGACGTGACCAGGGACCGGGTCGCCGGACCCCATCCGACGGAGGAGATCTGATGACCGACACCCCGTACGTCGAACGCGCCCCCGGTGACCTGCTCACCGCGGAGGACTGGAACCAAGTCCAACTCAAGATCTACGCCGACATCCGCGCCACCGCGCAGGCCGCGGCCGACGGCGTCACCCACGTCGCCGGCGCGGACAACGCCGACCACCTCGAGGGCAAGGACCTGAACGCGCTGACCGAGGAGGTCACCCGCCGAGTGCTCGACCAGGTCCGCGGCCGGACCGGCTACCAGCAACTGTTCAAGATGCTGCGCAAGGACGACGTCACCGAACTGGAGCACCAGCTGGGCAGCTGCCCGCTGGTGGACGTCTACGAGCTGGACTACTTCAAGGTGGCCTGCCGCGAGGACGACGAGACCCGGCTGGCCTGGGCGACGTTCTACCTGCACCACCGCACCGAACGCCGCGTGCGGGTCCGCGACGCGTCGAACAACCAGGTCGCGGTCGACATCCAGCCCAAGGACTTCCCCGAACTGGGCATCCCCTTCGCCGACCTGCTCACCCGCTACCGGGTGCCGTACACCGACAGCTCGACCCTGGACGACCTGGAGACCGAGTTCTGGAAGGCGTTCTTCAAAGGCCCCAACGACCAGTTCGGCGACGACACCTACTGCCACTCGCCGTGGTTCGAACGCTGCTGCAAGCAGAACACCACCGTCGAGCAGCTGAAGGCGGGCGGCGACTGGAACGACCTGCTGTTCCAGTTCCGGCCGCGCCGGACGCTGAACTTCCCCGCAGGACCGGGCTCCGGCACCGACAACCAGGTCCCGATCCCGGCCCCGGCCAACGTGATGATCCAGCACCTGGACCTGAACCGGACCGCCGTGTGGTTCCGCGGCGACGCGGTGCACGGCGGACCCGAGGCCGGGCAGGTCGCCGACTACCTGCAGGGCGAGTACGGCAACGAGCTCGCGGTCATGATCCTGCTCAAGGCCTGACGCGATGAGGATCCGGACCCGGTACGCAGGCCGCACCGCCCCGTTCGAACAGGCCCGCCGGCTGGTGCTGCGCCGGCTCCCGGCCGGCGCGGTGATCAGCCGCGCGGTGCTGACCGTGACCCCGCACAGCGCGGACCCGGACCGGCGGTTCCTGGAGACACTCACGTTCCCCGGTCCGGCCGGCGCCTGGGGCGCCAGCAAGGCACGGCCCGACGGCGCGGTCGAGATCGCCCTGCACGCGCGCCGGACCCTGGCGGCGCTGACCGGGTCCGGACTGAACACCACCGCCCCGGCCGGCGTGCTGCTGGTGGATCTCGGCGGCGGCTTCCTGGGGGTCAACGCCTCCGGCGGCCTCGGCGCCGGGCCAGCCCTGCCGTTGAGCGACGTCATGGACCTGCCGGGGCTGACCGTGACCGGGCTGCGGGTGGCCAAGGCCGGTGCGGACATCGCCGCGCTGACCGTGGTGTCGCCGCCGAGCGACCTGACCCTCGCCGTGGAAGGCGGCCCGGTCTTCTACAGCCGCCCCGGTGAGCTGGTCGAGCCCGTCACCACCCCCGACTTCGCGACCCTGCTCCAGGGCCTGCTGCCCGAGCTCCCGATCGAGAACGGCTGCCACCGGGTGCCGATCCTCGTGACCTCCGGTTCGATCTCCCGCCTCGATCTCGACCTCGAGATCGACTACACCCTCGCGGTCAGCGCGACACCCGACGACCTCACCACCATCCAGGCGACCTACCGCTACGCCGGCACGCCCACCACCGCCCCGGCCCTCGCCGTCGCGGTGCCCCCGGGGCTGATCGCGGTACCGGGCGGGACGGCCGGGCGCGTACAGGGCGGATTCGAGGCGAGCGAAGTGGTGTTCGGGGCGCTGACGCCCCCGGCGACCGAGCACGTGGAGATCTCCGCCGCCGGACCGCTGGCGCAGCCCTTCACCCTCGACACCGCCGTGGTGACCAGCTCGATCGACCTGCTACTCACCGCGGTGACGGCCCGGGCGAGACTGGCGGTCGACGTGGTGAACGACCTGGACGGCAAACCCGGCCGCACTTCCGCGCTGAGCAAACCGGCCGAACTCACCTTGACCCGCGACACGGCCGGCTCACCGACCTGGCTGAACACGGCCCTGCCCGCCGAACTCGAGCTGCCCGGCGGCGTACGGCACTGGCTGGTCGTCCAGGCCTGCGACGGCATCGCGACCTGGGGGGCGGGAAGCGCCCCCCAGGCCGCCCTGCAGCGCACGACCGACGGGGGATTGTCCTGGCGCTCCGCCGGCGGAGCCGGAGCACAACTGCGGCTGCGCCACGCCACGCGAGCGTTCCGGATGCCGCTGGAGCTGCGCGTCGCCGCGGGCACCGACGAGGTCGCCGTGTCCCTGCAACGCTTCGCCGCCCAGGGATCGATCGACCTCGACCTGAGCTTCCCCGAGGTGGCGGGCGCGATCAACGCCGCGGCGGCCGGCCAGGGCGCGGCGCAGGCGACGGCGGAACACGCGGCCAACGGCGACTTCGCCCACTGGCACCGCGTCGGCACGACGATCGGCGGCCCGCAGCCGCTGGGCGGCGCCGAGACCCGCCAGTCCCTCGGCCGGGCCGCCGCCTTCCTGCCCGACAGCGGCACCGTGCTGCTCGGTGCACCCGACGGAGGGAGCGCCCGACTGCGCTCCTACGACGTGTTCACCCGGCGGCCCGGGTTCGACGCGGCGCTGGGCGCCGGCTACCCGGTGGCGATGGCCCTCGACGCTGCCGGAGCGCAGGCCGTGGTGGCGCTGACCGAGTTCGGCGGGGAGCTGACCAGCAGCCTGCCGGCCTCCTTCCTGCAGCTCGCGGCGACGGACACCGGCCGGCCGATCGGCGCGGCGATCGCCGTACCCGAGCAGGTGCTCGACGTGGTGCGGGTGGCCGATGGATCCGGGGTCCTGCTGCTCTGCCGGGACAGTGCCGACGACGCGGTGGCGCGCTTCGTCAGCTGGGCCGACCTGCGCGCCGGCGCGCCGGACTGGGCGCACCTGCCCGCCGACCGCACGATCGGCTCCCCGCGGGCCCTGGCGACCGGCGCGGACGGCGCCATCTACGTCCTGGCGCGGGGCGACGGCACCTCGACCCTGGTGCGGTACCCGGACCGGGCCGGGCTGGTCGGGCGGAACGCGATGACGGTCGAGCTGACCGACACCGCGCTCGACGTGGCCGTCGCACCGTCCCGGAACCAGGTGATCGTCCTCGGGCAGCAGGGCGTGCAGTTCCTGCATGCCAACAACCTGGCCCCGGTGAGCCGGTTCGACCTGCCGGCGGGCTCGACCCCGCAGTGCCTGGCGATCGATCCCGCCGACGAGCTCGGCGTGGTGATCCAGGACGGCGCCGTGCTGGGGATCGACGTGCGCCGCCGGGCCCTACTGCACTCGCCGGTCGGCGCGTCGATGACCGGCACGTCCGACGGCGCCGAGATCGTGATCGGCCCCGCCGGGACGCACGCGGTGGTGACGGTCGTCGGCACCGGGTCGGCCTCCTTGCTGACCCTGGGTCAGGCCCACCCGGTCGACTGGGAGCTGACCGCCGGCGCCGTCGAGCCCGTGGCGCTGCCCACGACCGGCGACGTGCTCGCCCTGCTGGGCGATCAGGTCAGCTGCCGCAGCACGGTGCCGCGGCCGGCGGCGATCTCGCAGGCCGTCGGGGTGCTCGCGAGCACGCGGTACCGGTTCGCCTTCGACGGGATCAGCCAGGACCAGGACGCCGTCGCCCAGCTGATCTGGCGCGGGGCGGGGTGCGCGCGCGGGCGGACCGACCGCGTGGCGATCACCTCCTTCGACCCCGACCGTGAGACCGCCCTGGACCACGTCCCCCACCACGAACTCGCGGTGACCTCGCCGCCCGGCGTCACCCAGGTCGAGATCCGGTTCTTCACCCCCGGCGGCCGGACCGCCGTGGACCACGTGACCCTGGCCGGCACCACGGACGTCGCCTCCACCCTGCCCGCCTCCTGGACGCCCGCCGGCGCCGTGATCACGCCGTCGGCCGGCCCGGGGATCACCCTGACCAACACCGGCGCGACCGACGCCCTCGTGACGCAATGGGTGCCCGTGGGCCCCGCCGACCACTTCGATCTGCGGTTGACCGCCTGCGTGAGCGGTCCCGCCGCGGCCCTGGAGCTCGTGTTCGCCGACGAGACCGAAACTCCCCTCGCCGCCGCGTCGGTGCTGCCCCTGGACCCGCTGGACTTCGCGGACCGCGCGATGAGCGGGCCCGTCCCCGCGGGCACGGCCGCCGCCCGCCTGCGGTTCGTGATACCGGCCGGCGGCGCGGTGGAGCTGACGGCACTGTCCCTGACGTGCGTCACCGCCCAGCAGGTCACCCTGCAGTTCGTCTCGGAGGCCCCGGGCGACCTGACGATGACCCGCGTCGCGGTGCGGCTCGACGAGGGCCCCGCGGTCGCCGCGCCACTGCCCGCCGACGGCCTCTGCCCGTCGACCCCTGCCGGCGACGGACCCGACGGCCAACAGTGCTACTGCGCCACCTGCGGCCAGGACCGTCCCGTCCACCGCCCGACAGCCGTCCGCACCCCCGCCGGCCGCCCCGCCGCGCTCACCGCCTGCCCCACCTGCGGCACCGCACGAGTGCGCCTCGGCGGCCGCCCACAACCCGCACCCGAGACCCCCCTCCCACGCCTCCACCTCCCGCACCGCCCGGCACCCGCCCCCGGCCCCGCCGTCGTGTCGCGGGTACGGACCGAGCTGCCGCTCACCGCGATCCGGGGAATCGGCGCCCGACGAGCCCTCGAACTCACCGAGCTGGGCATCGGCGACCTGGTCGCCCTGAGCGGCGCCGTCCCGGCGACCGTGGCCACCTTGCGCGGGGTGTCGGACGCCATGGCACGCCGCCTGATCACCGAAGCGGGCCGGCTGGTACGCGCGAACGGAGCACGCGAGATCTTCCCCACCCGAGGATGACCCGCACGGCGACCGCGACGAAACGTGTCCACCCAGCCCCACCCCACCGAAATGCCGGTGACGGCGGGGACGTCGCCCCGGCAAGTCAGCGGTCTTCGGGCGGTCCCACCCCTCGGAGTTCACACAGGCGAACGTCCATGAGGCACCCCGGCCAAGCCCGCGTCCGACGGCGCCTCCTCGCCGCGCTCGATGGCCTGTCAACCACCTGCCGGGGAATGACCGCCCACCTCGACGACTGCACCTGCGAGTGCCACTGGGGGAGCGCGGTAGACCGCGCCCAGCTCAAGATGGCGGACGCGGAGCGGAGCCTCGATCTCCTGGGGGCGCACCTGGCGAGCCACCGACTGGAGCGACACCCACCGTCCGGCCGTCACAGCCCGCCACCCCCGCCGCCTGCGCACCCCACTGGGGCGGGACCGTTGTGAAATCGGCCCACGGCTGCCCGCCGCGCCCACCGGCCTTCCTCGTCACCGGGCGGCCCGCAGACTGGCGCACGAGCGCTTCCCACCCCAACACTGTGGGGACGCGGATACGTCGGGGGGAGTACCGGCCATGGCGTCTCGGACAGAACCAGCAGGACGGAACCTGCCGGAGCGGCGCCCGGAGCTCGACGCGGTGCGGATGCTCGTCGTGTTCGGGTTGATCTTCTTTCACTCGGCGCTGGTCTTCGCCACCGATGACGATTACTACGTCAAGAACGCCCGGACCACGGACGTCGTCATGATCGTGGCCGGGTTCGCGGTCGTGTGGGCGATGCCCGCGCTGTTCCTCATCTCCGGCCTGGGCTCGTGGTACTCGCTGCGCCGCCGCGGAGCGGCCGACTTCACCCGGGCGCGGCTGCTGCGCCTGGGAGTGCCGCTGCTCCTGGGCACCGTGGTACTCAACCCGCTGCCGCAATGGCTGCGCCTGCGCGCGGCGAACGCCGACTACCACGCGTCCTACCTTGCGTTCCTGCCCCGCTTCTACGACGTGCACCTGGACCTGCCCGGGTTTCCCTTCGTCGTCCAGGGCCCCTACTTCGAGACCGGCCACCTGTGGTTCGTGGTGCTGCTGCTCACCTTCTGCCTGATGCTGGCGCTGCTCTACCGCGTACTGCCGCCCGACCGCATCCGGCCATTGGCCGACCGGCTGGCGCAGGCCGTCACCCACGCGCCTCTGACGATCTTGCTGCCGGCGCTCCCGCTCGCCCTGATCGGCGCCCTTGCCGGGATGGAGGAGAACTACGCGGGCTGGCACCACTGGGCCTATCTGGTGTTCTTCGCCGCCGGCTGCGCCCTGGCCTCCGACGACCGCTACCGCACCGCCATGCGCCGCGTCGCGGTACCGGCCGGCTGGATCGGCGGCGTGCTGTTCGCCCTGTCCGGGCCCGGCTTCTCCCTCGCGGACGAGCCCTTCACCGAGATGACCGCGCTGGGCGTGAGCGTGCGCACCCTGTTCGGAGCGGCCGGCTGGTGCCTGGTCGTGGCAATCCTCGGCCACCTCGACCGCCACCGCCTGGCCCACCCCACCACCCCGCCCCCGCCGGAATCCCCCTCCGGGCGCCACCGCGCCTACGCCTACTTGGAGGCCGCCGTCCTACCGGTCTACGTCCTGCACCAGCCCATCGTCGTCGCCGTCGCCTACTTCGTCGTCGGCCTCAGCGCCCCGATTCCCCTCAAATACATGATGATCGTGACCGCCTCCCTGGCCCTCACCCTGGCCGCCTACGAACTTCTGGCGCGCTGCATCCGGGTGCCCCGCCGCCTGCTCGACATGCGGCGCGGGCGCCGGAGCCTCCCGGCGTACCCCGGCAGCGCGCACTAGACCGGATCGGGCCGGGCGCTCTCCGAACTGGGCCCCGTGGCCCCGGCGGTGGCGTCGGGACGAAGTGCGCCCGAAGATGCGGTGTTCACGAAGCGCTGAGCTGGGCTGGACGCGGGGAGAGATGCTGAGGGCATGGAAGATCTGATCACGCAATCCACCTCGGGTGACGAGCACCGTCGAGGCCCCGCAGTCGCCGTCCTTCCCGTGGGGAGCTTCGAGCAGCACGGCGACATCTGCCGCTGATCACCGACACCGCCATCGCCTGCATGATCGCCCGCCGCATCGCCGACGACCACGGCGTGTTCCTGCTCCCACGAGCACGCCGCGATGCCGGGCACCGTGAGCATCAGCGCCGGCACGCTCTACGCGATGGTCAACGACATCTGGCGCTCGCTCGAAGCGGTCGGTGTGGCGCGGGCCCGCTGACCGTCGGCCTGCGGTGCTGAGGCCCGCCCGTTGCCGGGGCCGGATGTGCGGGGTGGGGGCCGGGCAGGCTAGGTTGCTGGGGTGAGTCTTCTGGATGATGTGGCCGAGCGCGACGGTTGGCGCTGTTGGGTATGTGACGAGCCGGTTGATCCCGACGAGTCGGTGAACGACCCGCGGGGGCCCAGCGTCGACAGCCGGACCGCCGACCGCAAAGCGAAGCTCGTCGAGCGGCTCGCGCACCGGGGGTGCAACTCCCGCAAGGGGGCGGTCAAGGTGGTCATCGCCTGGCCGGAGCGCCTGTACGTCGTCGAGCCGGCGCCGCTGCTCACCGTGGCGGGACGGCTGGAGCGCAAGGGCGGCCGCGAAATGGTGGGCCGTTGTCCGACGCGGCGCGACGCCGAGCAGGCGGCGGAGTGGCTGGTGGACCGGTTCTCCCGACTCGTGCCGGGGCTTGCGGTGACCGCCGACATCGAGCCGGGCGGCGGCCAGTTCCTCGTCATCCTGGCCACCGGCCGCCGCTGACCGAGGGATACCCGCTCAGCTGAACGCCGAGCTGAGCCCTCGGGTCGCAGTACTTCGGCCGGGTGCCGGGCGGTGAGGGCCGCGATGCCGCTGGGGGCGCGCCGATCAGGACGGGCGGCGGCCCCAGGTGGTGATCATGCCGGGGGAGAGGTCGGCGAGTTCCGGGGAGGCCAGATACGCCAGCGCCTCGTCCACGGTCGCCGCGTCCACCAGCCCGCCGGACTCCAGCGCGGGCCGCATCCGCTCCCAGGTGGCCCGCCAGAAGGCGGTCACCGGCGCGTCGGGAGTCAGCGGCGGCACGTAGATCTCCGCTCCGACCTCGGACAGCCCCTGGGAGCGCAGCCGTTGCGGGGTGTCGGTGACCCAGCTGACGTCCGTGCCGATCGTGTCGCTCAGCGCGTGCCACATCGCGGCCATGGTGCGGCGGTAGGCCGGGTGCGTGGAGTGGTCGGTGGTGAGGTCGACGGCGTCGCTGACCACGAGCCACCCTCCAGCAGCCACCCAGTTCGCGAGCCGCGCCAGCAGGGCGTCGTGCCGGGGGAGGTGCATGAGGACGAATCTGCAGTGCACGAGGTCGAAGCGGCCCGGCCCCAGGTCCGGATCATCCGGCTCCGGGCCGTCGAGGTCGGCGGTCACGGTGCGCACGCGCCTTCCCGGCGGTACCTCCAGAAACCGTGTGTCCCGATCGAGGGCGAGCACCCTGTCGACGCCTGCGATCCCGGCCAGCCAGCGCGTGACGGTCCCCGTGCCGGCGCCGACGTCCAGACAGGCCCAGCCGGGCCCGGCTCCCAGCGTGGTGAGTCGGCGGAAGGTCACGTCGTCGTACGCCAGCGCGCCGTAGTCGATGCGGGCGGCCTCGCCCTGCCGCGCGGGCGGGAAGAGGTCCTTGCCGTAGCCACCCGCGGGGGCCGGGCTCGTCGGGCGGCCGTCGCCTGCGGCGTGGGAACGCGGGGAGCCGGCCATCGGAACCTCGAAGGTCGCGTGCGGCAGGTCGTAGGCGCGGCCCACGACGTGGACGGTCTGTCACCACCATGATCCCGCGTTGTGCGGCTTCCGGCCAGCGCGGCGCCGGGCGCTGGCGCAGCATCGCCGCACTGACCGGCGGCTGTGGAGGCGAGGGCGGATCCGGGCGCCCGCCTCCCGGCCCCGCTGGAGGCGCGGAGCCGGGAGGCAGTCGACGACCGGTGATCGAGGCTGGGGCGGAGGGTCGCCTCCGCGTCGTCGGTTGGACGGGGGAGCGGGGTCCGCTCTGCACGCCCGATCGATCCCGGAATCCGTCCGGCCGCGGGGCGAGGGCTCGCAGACAGACCCAGAACAGCTCCGGCTGTCAGGACACCGGCTGGTCGGACGCGTCCAGCTGTGCGATCTCCTCTGCGGTCAGCTCGAGCGTGCTCGCCGCGGCGGAGTCCTGGATGCTGGCGGGCCGCGACGAGCCGGGGATCGGGACGACCACCGGCGATTTGGCGAGCATCCAGGCCAGGCAGACCTGCTGGGGGCTGACCCCGTGCGCGGCGCCGATCTCGGCGAATGGGGCGAACCGCGTCCCGAGGCCGCTTGCCTTGGCGATCCCGCCGAGCGGGCTCCACGGCAGGAACGCGATACCCAGTTCGTCGCACAGTTCCAGCTCCGGCTCGCTGGAGCGGAAGGCAGGGGAGAACTGGTTCTGCACGGCGGCCAGCCGGCCGCCCAGGATGTCGTTGGCCTGGGTGATCTGCGCGGGGTCGAAGTTCGACACCCCCGCGTACTGGATCTTGCCCTCGTCGAGCAGCTCGCGAATGGCGCCGACGGAGTCGGCGATCGGGACCTGCGGGTCCGGCCGGTGGAACTGGTAGAGCCCGATGGCTTCCACACCCAGTCGCTTCAGCGACGCCTCGCAGGCCCGTTTCAGATACGCGGGCGACCCGTCGAGGGTCCATTCGCCGTCCGCGGTACGGGTGTGCCCGCCCTTGGTCGCGATCAGTACGTCGGAGGTGTCGCCGCCGTACGCGGCCAGGGCGTGGGCGATGAGGGACTCGTTGTGCCCGAAGTCGTCGCCGTTGAGGCTGTACGCGTCCGCCGTGTCGATCAGGGTGATGCCCGCGTCCAGCGCCGCGTGGATCGTGGCGACCGCCTGGTCCCGGTCCGGCCTCCCCTCGATGGACAGCGGCATCCCCCCGAGGCCGACAGGGCTGACCTGGATGTCCCCGATACGGCGTGTCCCCGTGTGCGACGTGTTCCCCATGAAGAAGGTGCCTCCTCTTTCACTGTGTCCGGCAGTGCGACCGTGTGCAGTCTGCAACCCGTCTACCCATTCCGGGCGCGCAAAGCGCCCGACCGCGTGCCCTGTGTCGGCGACGGGGGCGTGCCGTCGCGCCGCCGCGCGCACGGTGGAGCGCCGGGCGGGAGCATTGTGACGGGAGCGAGTGGAGGCCGGGGCGCCGCGGCAGAAGGGTGGGGCACGAACGTCGCGACGATGAACTCCCGTGCCACCGAGGGGAGATCGACGCTCGAATTGCCCGGGGCCACCACGAGGCCGCGGCGGCCGCCGCCACGCCCTGACGAAACGCTTCACCAGGTTGCCGTCCTGAGACGCCGGTGCCGCCGAGTCTTGCCGAGATGGTTGGGCTCGGTTTTTCGATGGCATATTTCAATGGCGAACAAGTGTCGCTTCGTCCAAAAGGGGTAGCCCCGGCTGCCGTCAGCGGGCGGTGCTTCACATCCCTCATCGACCGGCGCAGGTCACCCAGGAGCCGCCATCCCGACAGCCCCCACTGCGCGTAGGACACGCCGCACGCCCGCACCACCCGGGCGCAGCCCGAGCCGAGGAGATCCCCGTGGCCCTGAACACCCCTCCCGAACTGCTGCCCACTCTGGTGTGCCCGCCGATCCGTTGCCCCATACCGGCCCGTACGCATCCGCATGCGGATGGCATCGACGATCACCTGCTGGACTGGGCGAAACGCTCCGATCTCATCCGCAGCCAACCCGCCGCGGAGCACTTCCGCTCGGCCGGCTTCGGTGAGTTCGCCGCCCGGGTGTATCCACGTGCCGTCCGGCTGCATCTGGTGGCGGAGTGGCAGGCGTTCAACTGGATCGTCGACGACCGGCTCGACGAGGGGTACCTCGCCGGCACCTACCGCGAGCGGGAGGGCATCGTCCGTGATCTGGTCGCGCAGCTGCCCCTGGACCTGCGCGCCCCGCGCGCCCGCGGTCCGCTGACGGCGGCGCTGGCCGACCTCTGGCAGCGGACGGGATCCCAGCACTCGTCGGCGTGGCGCGAACGGTTCGCCACGCACTACCTGGACTTTCTGGCCTTCACGCTCCTGCCGCACGCCCGTTCGGGCAGCGCCCCGACGACCCCCTCCGACGTCACGGCGTTCGTGCGGCGCCGTCGTTTGAACTCCGGGTGCGAGATGAGCTTCGATCTCATCGAGACGGCGAACGTCCAGGAAGTCCCGGCGGCTGTGGCGCGCAGTGACGCCTACCGGGCTGTCCGGCTCGCCGCCAACGACGCGATCTCCTGGACCAACGACATGTTCTCCGTGCGCAAGGAGACCGCCCGTGGCGATCAGGACCACCTCGCGGCGGTGCTCCGCCACAGCACCGGCAGTACCTGGGAGGAGGCTCTCGCGGACGCGTCGGACATGGTCGAGGCCCTGACCCGGGATTTCCTGGTGGCCGCCGACGACCTGCGGGCCATGCGGGCCGCCTACGGCCTCGACGACACCGCCTGGGCACCGGTGGACGACTCGCTGGCGGATCTCGGTGCCTGGATCGCGGGCAGCTTGAGCTGGCACCGGTGGTCCCCCCGTTACCGGGACGTGGAGACCACCGCCGATGGCGCCGTTCCTACCTACATCGAGCGGCATTTGACGTAGCCCCGACGGGTCCGACGGGACGCGCGACGCGCCCGCGCGCGTCCCCCGCCCCAGCAGGCGGTCAGCGCCCCCGGAGCCGGCGGGTCAGTGTCCGCCACCACGACGTCGCCGGACGCCGTGCGGGTGCCCGCACCGTGGGGGCCGGGGCTTCGGGCGGCATGGCGCGGCCGGTCGGGGCCCCCGTCGAGGGCCACCGCGGAGCCTGCGCCGGCAGCGGTGGCGTCCACGGCGAGGACGCCCCCGAGGCCCCCGACGCCACCGGCTGCCCGGGCGCCGCCAGCTCCTCCGGCGACGCCGTCGGGGCGGTCCTGCGCGGGGTGAAGGTCACCGGCAGTGCGTCGAGGTTGCGGGAGAGCAGGGTGGGCGTCCACGTCAACTGCGCCTCGTCGACGGCCAGGCCCAGGTCCGGCAGGCGCGTCAGCAGGGCGTCGATTCCCGTGCCGGCGATGGCCCGGCCGAGATCCTGCCCCGGGCATTCGTGCGGGCCGCGGCTGAAGGCGAGGTGGGAGCGGTTGCCGTACATGGGTGCGGCCGGGTCGGGGCGGACGGCGGGATCGACGTTGCCGGCGGCGAGGCAGAGCACCAGCATGTCCCCGCTCTTGATGGCCTGCCCGCCGAGCTCGGTGTCCCCGGTGGCCCACCGGCCGTAGACGGCCGTGAAGGGCGGCGAGTCCCACAGGGACTGTTCCAGAGCGTCGGGGATGGTCATCTGCAGGCCGGCCAGCGACGCACGGAAGCGGCGGTCGGTGAGCACCATGTGCAGGGTGTTGACGATCAGGTTGGCCGTGGTCGAGTAGCCGGCGATCAGGACCAGGCGCAGGTGTTCGACGGCCTCGTCGTCGGTGAGCGCGGTGGGGTCGTTGACCAGCCAGGTGGCGAAGTCCTTGCCCGGGTCGGCGCGCTTGCGCGTCACGAGCTCGCGCAGCGTCGTCACCAGGTAGTCGTTGCTCGCGATGGCCGTCTCGGAGCCCCTCATCATGTCCTGCGCGGCCTCGACCAGGCGCGGCCCGTAGTCGTCGGACATCCCCAGCAGCTGTGTCATGACCAGCATCGGCAGGTGCCCGGCGAACTGCGTGACCAGGTCGGCGTGGCCGTCGGAGCAGAAGCCGTCGACCAGTTGGTTGGCGAAGCGGTTGACGTAGCGGCGAATGCCGCGGCCGTCGAAGCGCTCCATGCTCTGGGTGACCGCCGCGCGCAGCCGCTGGTGCTCGGCACCGTCGACGAACGAACACATCGGCTGCCAGGCGACGATCGGCAGCAGCGGGGAGTCCGGAGCGACCCGGCCCTGCCGCAGCTCGACCCATCGCCGGGAGTCCCGGGAGAACCGCGAGGGGG
The DNA here is from genome assembly GCF_040636125.1 of Streptomyces sp. NPDC006733. NCBI lineage: Bacteria > Bacillati > Actinomycetota > Actinomycetes > Kitasatosporales > Streptomycetaceae > Streptomyces > Streptomyces sp. NPDC006733. The sequence goes on from NZ_JBEYJD010000019.1 coordinate 125,884, forward strand.
TCCGGGCGACCTCTTCGTTCTCCTGGTGGCCCAGGACCAGCCAGGCGGGGACGTCGCCGTGCAGCAGGACGGGCGCGACGGAGCCGTGCTCGCTGCGCAGCCGCGCGTACAGGGCCATCGGGTCGGCGTCGGCCTCCGGCCCGTAGAGACGGCGTCGGCCGTCGGGTCCCCGGCCGTCGCCTCCCCGGGCGGGGGTGCCCCAGGCGGGGGCGGCGAGGGCGTCGGGCCCCGGGATGTGCGTTCCCGGGGCGTGGGCCGGACATCCGGGGGGCGGGGTGGTGAGGCCGTCGGCGTGGGTGTCGAGGGCGCCGTAGGTGTTGTGGGTGCCGTCGGTGGGGGAGGTGGTCACGTGTGCTCCGGGGTGACGGTGAGGGAGTGCAGGTAGCGCATGAGCGTCATCAGGACGTCGCGGCTCGACGAGCGCGTGCGGGCGTCGCAGTTGACGATGGGAACGTTGCCGGGCAGGTCCAGCGCCGACCGCAGTTCTTCCGTGGGGTAGGTGGGCGCCTGCGGGAAGGTGTTTATGGCGACCACGAAGGGGACGCCGCGCTCTTCGAGCCGCCCGATCACGTCGAAACTGACCTCCAGGCGGCGGGTGTCGACCATCACGACGGCGCCGAGGGCCCCGTCGAACAGGCCGTTCCACAAGAACCAGAAGCGCTGCTGGCCGGGCGTGCCGAACAGGTACAGCACCAGTTGCTCGTTGAGGGTGATCCGGCCGAAGTCCATGGCCACGGTGGTGGCGGCCTTGTGCTCGATGCCCTGGATGTCGTCGACGCCGACGCCTGCTTGCGTCATCGTCTCCTCGGTCGACAGCGGACGGATCTCACTCACCGATCCGACCAGGGTCGTCTTGCCGACCCCGAACCCGCCGACGATCACCACCTTCACCGCGGTCGTGGCCGTCGACGGCAGTATGTCCTCGCTCCGCGGCCCGGGGAGCGTGTCAGAGCCTCTGAAGTCCACGCATTACCGCCTCCAAGAGATCAACATCGGGTAGCTGGGCGGGTGGCACCGGCTTGCGCGCCTCCACCCGCCCGTCCGCCAGCAGGTCCGCGAGCAACACGGTGACCACACTGAAGGGCAGCTCCAGGTAGGCGGAGATCTCCGCCACCGAGAGCGGGGAACTGCACATGCGCACGATGGCCACGTGTTCGGGCGGCATCGTGTGCTGCGGCGGGGAGCGCGACACGATCAGGGTGACCAGATCGAGGACGGCATGGTCGGACGCGCCGCTGCGCCCTCCGGTGATGACGTAGAGCCGATCGGGGGTGGGCTCCTCCCAGTCCTGGTCCGATCCGCTCATGCGCGCTGCTCGTCGTTGCGCCGCGGGGTACTCAAGTGCTCGCCGATGCGGGCCACCAGGTCCCGCATCCGCAGCCCCATCAGGCCCGCGTCGACCCCCTCGTCGGCGAGCACGGCCAGATACGCCCGCTCGCCGGCGGCCATGAGGTAGAAGAAGCCGCCGGTGATCTCGATGACGACCATCCGCATCCGGCCGTCACTGTGCGGGACCTCCGCGGCGACGGCCGCCGCCAGGCTCTGCAGACCCGCGCAGGCCGCGGCGAGGCGCTCGGCGGTATCCCTCTCGGTGCCGTACTGCGCCATGCACAGGCCGTCGGACGACAGAACCACCACATGGCGGGTCTGCGGAACGCCCTCCGCGAGGTCCTTGAGCAACCAGTCGAAGTTGGCCTGCTGAATCACGGCTATTCATCCCTATCCGACGACGACGTGTCACTGGGGTGGTGATCAGGACCGGTGTCCGACATCTCGCCGGACACACCCCGCTGGAAGTCCGCCAGCCACAGGCCGGGCGCCGCGGGCGCCGCAGGCGCTGCGGGCCGCGCGGCGGGCTGCGGCGCGGACACGGCGGGGGCGGGCGCGGCGGGGGTCCGGCCCTCGGGGTCGGCCGCGCGGCGCCGCCGCTGCGGCAGACCGTTCGCCGCCCGGTCGTACTCCGGCTCCGCGTCGGCGGCCCTCACCGGGCCGGTCACCGGGGGCCGGGCGAAGGGCAGCGCCGGCATGCGGACCGCGATCGCGGGGGCGGCAGTGCCGGCATGGCGGCCTCCTGCTGAGGGGATTCGCGCCGCGGCGTTCCCGGCCCGGCGCTCCGGCCGGTTGACCGGGGCCGTCGTCGTCATGTCGGCCGGAACGATCACCACGGCGCGGACGCCGCCGTACGCGGAGGGGCGCAGCGCGACCTGGAGGTTGTGCTCCTGCGCCAGCCGGCCCACCACGGCCAGGCCCAGCCGGGGCGTCTCGCCGAGGTCCTTGAGGTCGATCCCGGACTGCGCCTCGCGCAGCATGCGTTCGGCGCGTTCCCGGGCCTCCTCGCTCAGGCTGACGCCGCCGTCCTCGATCTCGATGGCGATGCCGGACTGGACCTCGGTGGCCGTCAGGATCACCCGGGTGTTCGGTGGCGAGTACCGGGTCGCGTTGTCCAGGAGTTCGGCGAGCGCGTGGATCACGGGCTCGACGGCGGGGCCGACGAGGGCGATCGACGCCACCGCCTGCAGGTCCACCCGCTGGTAGTCCAAGATGCGCGACATGGCGCCGCGCAGCACGTTGTAGAGCGGGACGGACTTGCTCCACTGCCGGCCCGAGCGGGCCCCGCCGAGGACGGCGATGCCGTCGGCGAGGCGTCCGATCATCGCGGTGCCGTGGTCCAGGCGCATCAGGTCACCGAGGACTTCGGCGTCCCGGCCGTGCCGGTCCTGCATCTCGCGGGTGGCGTGTGCCTGCTGGTGCACGATGGCCTGCACCCGGCGCGCGATGTTGACGAACGCGCGCTGCGCGGACTCGCGCAACCCCTCCTCGTCGTCCACGGTCTCCAGCACCCAGCGCAGCAGCGCGGCGTGCTCGGCCCGGACGGGCCCCGCCGCGGCCAGTGCCTCGTCGACCGTCGAGCCCTTCTGCAGCCGGCCCACGGCCGCCGGCAGCTGGTCCTGGACCAGCCGCAGCGTCTGGAGCTGCTGTTCGGACAGCCGGCGTGCGAGGTCGTCCAGGGCCGCGGTGTGGTCCTTGCGCAGATCGGCGATGACCTCCCCGCGCCGCACCGCGACAGCCGTCAGGACGGCGATGGCCACCGTCGCGGTCACCACACACCAGATCACCGACGCTCGTGCCGCATCGGGCACGGTGCTCGCGGCTATGGTCCCGACCACTGCGGTGATCGCCGCTGGAAGGAGCAGCGCCAGGGGAGTGGACGGCTGCTGCCCGGGTGGCGATTGATCACGAACCATCTGCAACCTCAAGGTATAGAAGGCGGGGATGGCCCGGTGACACCCCGGGCCGACTGCCACCAGGGACTCAGCACATAACCGAACCGTCCCCTGCGTATGACACCGATTCGGACGGCAGGCAGCGACAACGGAGGGTGCTGCGTTCAACTCGCAGCGTCACCGGGGAGCATATCCGCCGCGGGTATGCGCCAGGCGAATTCACCCAACTAGCACGTCGTGAACATAGCGGTGGTGTAAGAGACTTGCCGTTCCTTTGCAGGCAACTTCTGCTCGCCACCGACCTGTCTCCCGACAGGAAGTGCCAGCTCCTGCCCTGTGGCGGACCCCAGGGTTCGTCCAGCAGCCGCTTGCGGACGGCCGCGGAACGCTCCCCAGGATTGCCCTCATGCACCGAACGGATGGCGTAATGCGGTCCGGTACAGCCGATCGTGGCCGAGAAATAGCAAATGAGTTCGTGCCTCGTAGATCCGTGGCGGCTCGCGGCTCCCGGGTCCGGCGCGCAGGGCTGGCCGTACTGGCCCACTGGCGGGGCGCGACGGTCGCACCACGCCGGGAACCAGCCCCGCCGCGGACGGCGGCTGAGCCACGAGCGAAGCTGCCTTTCGCCGTAGGCGGAGGGCACGGGCCTTCGGCAGCGGTCGTGGGCACGGCAGGCCACGCTCGCAGCGTGTCCTCGCCGGGAGCGAGCCTGTCGGGGCACGTGACCGCGGCGCCGAGCTCAGGGCACGGAGATTCCCTGCACGTGTGTGGCCACGGTGGACGTGTGCTCAGGCGTCTGCAGCACCAGCGTGCTGCCGCTGCCGTCGGAGGGGGGCGGGGCGAGTTGGAGCTGGCGTCCGGACCCCAGCGGACGTGTCATGCCCGCCGGGGCGGGCCCGTCGGAGCGCCAGCGGCTGCCGTCCAGGTGCCACAGGCTCGGCCGGATGACCGCCACGTGGGGGTCGGGCAGACGGTGATCACACCGCCACGCACTGATCGTGGCGTGCAGCGTACCGTCGCCGTTCCACCACAGATCGGACACCGCAAGACCGCTGTCCCGAGCAGTGTTTGCCTGCGGGGGAACCGCGGCGGACAGGTCGGTCATGGTCACGGTCCCGGAGCGGGTGTCCAGGAGTTCGACGGAGTTGCCCCACTCGCATGCCCCTGCGTGCGTTCCGCCGACCAGGGCGACGATGCCGCTGCGGTCGACGGATTCCCGCACCCCTGTCGCTGAGGAGAACGCCATGTCGCCGCCGAGGAACGGCACCGGGCGGGCGGCACCAGTGCCGTCCATGACGAACAGCCGCTCGGGTCCCCCGTAGGCGGAGACAAGAGAGGGATCGGTCCCCGCCGCGACAGCGGTTCCCGCAGTCGCCGTCAGGAATCGGAAGCTGCTCAGTTCCGCAGGCAGCGTGGTCGTGAACTGGATCGGTGCCTGCCCGGATGCCAGGTCGAAGTGCAGAAGGCGCAGACGGCGATCCTCGCTGGTGCCGTCGTGCTGGGCAGCCAGAACAACATCCGCACGTACGGCGCCCACGCTCGCGCACGCGGGGCAGGCCAGGTCGCGCACGGTGCCGGTTGACGGGTGGATCGTGACCAGGCGGGGCTGGGGCACGGCGGCGGAGGTATCCCCCGGGAGGGTGCTCGCGGGGTGGAGCAGGAAGAACAACCACTGTCCGTCAGCGGTCCACTGTGGCTGCGCTGCGCCGATGCCGAAGTCGCCGGTCCGCTGAGCGACGGTGCGACCGTCTCGGACCACTACAACGGTGTGTGCGGTGGTGTAGGCATAGACGACTGGCGCGGTGCTGTGTGGCTGCGGTTGCACCCCCCACCAGACAGCGGTGGCCGCGACCAGGAGCGAGACCAGCAGCACGATCGAGACGACAGCGATCCGGGCCGAGCCGAGAAACGGGATGCGGCGTCGGTCGCACGTTCTGCGCAGGATCCTCAACTCGCCGACCAGGAACGGCACAGCGCCGCCGATGTGGTGGTCCGGTAGACCGCCTGGTGTTGCGAGAGGTCCATGAACCGCACCTGCTGGTAGCTCTGGTGGTCGAAGGGCTCGTGACACAGGGCCGCGCTGGCACGAAAGACGCGGTGAGACTTCCCGTGATCGAGGTACTGGGTGTACTTCCTGCCGCCGACGACGTAGTCCACCGCGATCGTGAAGGTGTAGGCGGCCTGGCGGGCATCGAATTGCATGAGCAGGGTTTCGCCATCCGAGGTGCGGGACACCGCGATCCTCTGCGCACTGAAGAAATCGCCTCCCAGAGATCCGGTCTGTACGTCGAACATTTTGGCTACCGGCCGATGCGCATCGAGAGAGAAGCCGATGGTGCGGACGTCATTGCCCTGCGTTCCTTCATAGACCACCAGACCGGACGCGGCAGGCTCGCGGTGGGTCACGGGCCGCACATCGTAGACCGTGACGTAGTCCGCGCTGGTGGTGGTCAATTGCGCGGTCACCCGCAGTCCGTCCAAGCCGTATGCGCCGTCCGCCATGGCATCGGCGAAGAGATCACCCCCGGTATTCTTCCGATCGGTTCTGCGGAGAATCCCAGCGGTCTGCGCGGCGCCTGACGGGTAGACGAACCCGAATGAACCTTTCCCGTCACGTTCATTCGTGACCGTCAAGATCAGGGCGTTTCCGATCGGATTATCGCCCGGCGCGCCCGGGGGTGCCGCACCGGTGGTGGGGCGACCGTCCTCGGCGGAACCGCCCGTGCGCCAAGGGGTTTCGACGGCGATCAGCGCAAGGATCACGCACAGGGCGGCTGCGGCGGCCCCGACGATGATCTGCCTGCGGGAAGGAGCGAAAGCCCGACTCGGGACGGCCGGCTTCTCCGCCCCGTCGTGCGCGGGGGCCTCACCGGCCGGCGCCGCCCTCTTGGTCTTCGGTTCGTTCCTGGCCTGTTGCCACCACGTGTCCCACGACCTGAGGTCCAACATGGCCCGGCGATCGAGATCGTCCAGACTGCACGTCGCCCCTCGCAGAAGAGCGGATTGGGCGTGTTCGACCAATACCCGGGCCAACGCCTGGGCCGGCTGTTCCAACGGGACGTTCTCCCCGTTCTCCCAGCCGCTGATGCGCTGCGCCTCCACCTTCCACTTCTCGTCGCGGGGGCGGATCTGCAGCATCCGTTCGGCCAGGCGCTCCTGCGACAGACCCGAGAGATCCCGTAGGTCCCGAATCCGGCGGGCGTATGCTTCCCGCGCTCCGGTTTCCGTCACTTGTCCGTCCCCCTGGGCGCCCACCGTGCCCTCGCGCGATCCTCCGGTCCGGATCCGGTCCGGAAGATTACGGTAGCGGTTTCACCTGCGGCTTCGGGCGGAATGGGGAGAACCGGAGGCAGACCGGATCTCCGTCTCGGCATTACTGGCTTCACCAGGGCATGCCGCGTAGGCCGCCCGCAGATCCTGGAGTGTCCAGTGACCATGACCAATATCCTGGCCGCCATTGGCGGTATCTCCATCGTTCTCAACGCGGCCGCCCGCATTCCCGGCGCCGCCGCGGCGGTCCTCCGCGCCCTCGGCGAGACGGTCTGCGCATGGAAGGACCTGCGAGCCGGTTCCGTCGGGCGCCCGAGTTCGGATGACGGCGAATAGCGCGCAGCATCACGCTGCGCCGCAGGCGGCCGGCCGGCGAATGGCGAGCGCCCACGCGCCGGCGCCCAGTGGTTGCGACGCGCCGTCGCGACACAGGGGAACGCGCGACGTCGACCTTCGCCGAGCCGAGTACGGCCGCTCGACTCCGGTGGGACGGCGTCAGGCGGTTGGGGGCGCAGGAGATGGCTCGTCATCCCGGCTGGCCGTGGGCACCCGCCTCAAGGGTCGCGCGCAGGGCGGCCACGGTGGAGGCGACGCCGGACAGGGCGTCAGGGGCAATGGTCGCGGTCAGTGCGGCGAGCTCGCTCTCGACGATGGGGCGGGCGGCAGCCAGTTGCTGCGTCCCCTCGGGGGTGAGGCGAAGGACGGACGAGCGGCGGTCCTGGGGGTGCGCGAAGCGCTCGCACCAGCCCGCGGCCACCAGCCGGTCGACCGCCTTGCTGACGGCCCCCACCGTGATCGCCACTTCGCCGACGATGTCGAGCACCCGGCACTCCGGCACGCGGTCGATGATCTCCAGCAACTCGAACTGGCCCAGGCTCAGACCCTGTTCGGCGCGCAGGCGGGCGTTCACCGCGTTGTAGAGCCGGGTCTCGACACGGACCAGGTCGGTGAAGATCGAGGTGACGCGGCTCACAGTGACCTCCAATAGATTCCAGGGAATCAACTTCCTGGGAATCTGGTTAGGATCAGACAGATGGATTCCCAGGAATCCATTCTCGCACCCCGACTCCCGGAGGCCCCCCATGTCCCGACAGCAGCGCGACGCCCTCGACACCACCCTCCGCTCCGTCCCGCGCAGCGCGACACCGCCCACCCTCGACGAGCTGCGCAACGGGTTCGCGGCCGCGGCCACCCGCCTCGCGCCGGAGGGCGTCCGCACCCGCAGGAGCGTCCTGGGCGGACGGCCGACCCTGGAGCTCGAGCCCGCCGAACCCTCCGGCCCCGGCCGGCTGCTCTACTTGCACGGCGGCGGCTACATCCTCGGCTCCCCGGACACCCACGCCGGACTCGTCGGCGAACTGGCCCGCCGCGCCAAGCTGCACACCACCTCGGTGGAGTACCGCCTGGCGCCCGAGCACCCCTTCCCCGCCGCCGTCGACGACGGCCTCGCGGCCTACCGCGACCTGCTCGCCGCGGGCACCGACCCCCAGGACCTCGTCCTGGCCGGCGACTCCGCCGGCGGCGGACTGAGCATCGCCACGCTGCTCGCCGCCCGGGAGGCCGGACTGCCCCAGCCCGCCGCCCTGGTCGTCTTCTCCCCCTGGGTCGACCTCACCCTCGCGGGAGAGAGCGTCCGTTCCAAGGAGAGCGCCGACCCCATCTTCGCCGCGGCCGACCTGCGCGCCGCCGCCGACCTCTACGTCGCCACCGGCGACCGGGCCCACCCCCTGGTCAGCCCGCTCTTCGCCGACCTCACCGGACTGCCCCCACTGCTCGTGCAGGTCGGCGCCAACGAGGTCCTCCTTGACGACGCCATCCGGCTGGCCGGCCGCGCCGGCGCGGACGGCGTCGAGGTCACCCTCGAAGTCGGACCCGGCCTCCCGCACGTCTACCACCACCACTACGGGCACCTGGACGAGGCGGACGCCGCCCTCGACCGCGCCGCCCACTTCCTCACCACCCACCTGCGCGCCGCGCGCCGCAGCGCCGACGACCTTCAGCCGGCCCACTGACCCGGACCCCACCCCGGCGCCGACGACCGCAGGAGCATCCGGGAAGGGCCGGGTAGTCCGGACGCGACCCCAGCGTGGCGGCGGCAGGGCATCGATGGCGTCGCCCGCCCACGAGCGAGTCCACCGCCACCACCGACAGCTCACCCCGACGCTCCGGCCCGCGCACTGACGGCGCGTCGGGCCGGGCGTGGCTCCCCGGCCCTCGCCCTCCGCCGCGGCCGGCTCGCCTCGGGACACCGCGTTGACGGCAGCGGGGCACCCAGGCGACCGCGGTTCCGTGCCGGACCATCCACGGCATGCTCCGCGACGGCCCCGAACGCTGAGGGCCGCTGCGTGTCGAACAGGACCCGCCCGGCCTCGAGCGGCGCGTGCCGATACCGTCCGTAGCATGATCGGTGATCGCCAAGGGTGGCGTCGGTGTTTCCTCGGCGGGGCGGTGTTCGCCGTCTGCATGGTCGGCACCACGCTGCCGACCCCTCTGTACGGCCTCTACCAGGACAAGTTCGGCTTCTCCGAGCTGACGGTGACCGTCGTCTACGCCGTCTACGCCCTCGGGGTCATCGGGGTGCTCCTCCTCGCCGGCAACGCCTCGGACGTGGTGGGCCGGCGGCCGGCGCTGCTGGTCGGCCTGGGATGCGCACTGGCCAGCGCCACCTGCTTCCTGTGCGCCACCGGACTGGGCTGGTTGTATGCGGGCCGGTTGTTCTCAGGCCTGTCCGCCGGCCTGTTCACCGGCGCCGCCACGGCCTACGTGATGGAGATGGCACCGATCGGAGGCACTGCACGGGCCACGTTCGTCGCGACCGCCGCCAACATGGGAGGACTGGGCTGCGGCCCCCTGCTGGCCGGAGTGCTCGCGCAGTACGCCCCCTGGCCGCTGCAACTGCCCTTCATCGTGCACATCGTGCTGGTCGCAGGCTCGGCCGCCATACTGCTGCGCCTGCCCGAGACCGTCCGCGAACGCCGACCCCTGACCGCGGCCCGTCCGCAACGGTCCGGACTGCCCCAGCAGGTGCGGGCAGTGTTCGTACCGGCAGCCCTCGCCTCCTTCGTCGGATTCGCCCTGTTCGGGGTCTTCACCTCGGTCAGCCCCGCGTTCCTCTCTCAGTCCCTGGGCGTGGACAACCATGCCCTGACGGGACTGATCGTCGCGCTGGCCTTCTTTGCCTCGACGGCCGGCCAACTCGCGGTCAGCCGAGCCGGAGCGAGGTGGTCCTTGCCCCTGGGCTGCGCCGGACTCCTGGCCGGCCTGGCACTCCTCGCAGCCGCCCTGCACTGGGACCTGCTCGCCCTCGTGGTCCTCAGTGCCCTCGTCGGGGGAACCGGTCAGGGCCTGACGTTCCGCCGGGCCCTGACCGCAGTGGCCGAGGCGTCCCCCGCGGATCGACGCGCCTCGGTGATCTCGACACTGTTCGTGGTGGCGTACACGGGCATCTCGGTGCCGGTCATCGGCGTGGGCCTGCTGACTGGCCCACTCGGCCTCGAGGGCGCCGGACTGGTCTTCATCGCCTGCATGGCCGTCCTCGCCTCGAGCGCCGGCCTCTACCTCCTCCGACGGTCCCAGCCGGCGACAACGTGAGCGCAGCACCGAACGCGGGCTGGTGATCAACGTGCAATGTCGTGCTCTCCTCCCCAGCAGCACCGATCGCCGCTGTCATGACCGTGCGGAGGCTTCCGGTGTCGAACCGGCCGGCGGCCGCGTTCAGAGGGTGATGACGACCTTGCCGTGCGCGTGTCCCTCCTCCAGGTACCGCATAGCGTCGGCGACCTTGCTCAGCGGGTACGTCCTGCCGACGACCGGATCAAGCTTGCCCGCCTCGATGAGCTCCGCCAGGTACCGCAAGTCCCTCTCGCGCTGCACGGACATGAGCCCGCGCAGCTTCTGGCGCACGAAGGGGGACAGCAGCATCGCCCGGAGCTGGCGGTCCGAGCCCTGCAGCCATCGCCCGCCGCCCTCGGCCCCGACGATGACGAGGGTCCCCTCGGGGGTGAGGGCGCGCCGCAGCAACGACAGGGGGCGGTTGCCCGCCGTGTCGAGGATGAGGTCGTAGTGCCGGGTGCCGTCCGCGAAGTCGTCCTGCGTGTAGTCAATGACCTCGTCCGCCCCGATGGAGCGGACGAGGTCGGCCTTCGTCGTGCCGCACACCCCCGTGACATGCGCCCCGAGCGCCTTCGCCAACTGCACCGCGAACGTCCCCACACCCCCTCCGGCCCCGATGACCAGGACTTTCTCGCCGGGTTGAAGCTGCCCCTGGTCGCGAAGGGCTTGCAGGGCGGCGACTCCGGAGCCGGGTACGGCCGCGGCCTGCTCCGCACTGAGGTGCGCCGGTCTGGGTATGAGGCGGTCCTGCCGAGCGCACGCGTACTCGGCGAAGGCGCCGTCGCACGTGCCGAAGACCTCGTCGCCCGGCCGGAACCGGGTCACGCTGCCGCCGACCTCCTCCACGCTCCCCGCCACGTCGATGCCGCGCACGCGGGCCCGGGGTCTGCGCAGTCCGAACCCGAAGAACCGGATCAGGTACGGTTTGCCGGTCATGACGTGCCAGTCTCCGATCCCGGCGCTCGCGGCATGCACGCGCAGCCGGACCTCCTCGTCGCCGACCAGGGGCTGGTCGATGTCCCTGAGTTCCAGGACATCCGCCGATCCATAGGCGTCCTGGACAACAGCCCTCATGGTGTGTCTCCTGCGTCGTCCGGTCCGTTGTCCGGGTACTGGAAAACTTCGCTGAGCGGCACCCGGAAGGCATGGGCGATCTGGAACGCCATCTCCAGGGAGGGCGAATAGCGGCCCTGTTCGATTGCGATGACGGTCTGTCGGGTGACACCGATGCGGTCCGCCAGCTCTGCCTGGGTCATCTCGGCGTTCGCGAACCGCAGGCGCCGGATGTCGTTGGTGACCTTGGTCGGTTTCCCCACGGCTAGAACCCCCGGCGGTAGGTGCCGAGCTTCACCGCGGTCCCGCAGAGCGCGGAGAGCACGAACGCCAGATAGATCGCATTGGCGATCCAGAAGTGGTCGAGCTCCGCCATCGTCAGGCCGAGCGCAACCAACACGCCCGCGGCGAGAACCATGCTGCCGATGTACTCGCCATGCCGGTGGATCTCCCTGTCCCGCTGGTCGGTCCTGCCGGCCTCGGTGGGCCAGGCAGCGGCGATCACAAGGTGACCGACGACCGATGCGACGGCCGCCGCACCCACCGCCAGGATCATCGGCAGGACGTAGGCGACCGTGCTGAGCGGGACGCCCTGTGCCCTGTCGAGGATCACCGCGAGGTAGCCCGCGTAGCCGCCGATCGCGACCACGGCGTAGACCCAGGCGTTCTTCTCGTCGTATGACATGCCATGAATGTATGGCAGAGCTGACACGATGTCTATCGTTCTTTACATCGGCAATGTGGCCGGGCTGTGCGTGCCGATCTCGCTCCACGGAGGCCGAATCGCAGAACGGCAGTAGTCAGAACCTGGCAGTCCTCCCGGCAGCGCGTCCCCCGCGCCCGGCCTTCGCGGCAGCGCCACACCACGCCCGGTGCGCTCTCCCCGGCGAGCCGGGCGCACCGTCCAGACGTCTAGGCTTCACACAGTGGCTGTCGCAGCCTCAGGCTCGTGCCTCAGGAGGCCGCGACGAGGAGCGTGCAATTCTCCCGGGCCAGCGATCAGGGACGTCCCGGGCGCACCGCGCCGGTAGCCTGGCGCCGCAGCATCTCGATCCGCTTCTCGGACGCACGGGGGTTCAGGCCGGTGAACGGGGATACCCAGGACGGCTCCGTCCCCGCGATCCCACCAACCCGGTGCTTCATCAGCCACCCTCCGGCGCGACGCTCAGGTCCTATCGGGGCGTGGCGTCCGACCGAGAGGGGGGATCCTCGTCGCGGCCTTCCGGAGTGAAGGCGTCGCGGCAGGCGAGGATCACCGACCATGCCTTCGTGTCGCGCCGCCGGGACGCGGCGAAATCCTAGCCGGCGAAGACCAGCGGCTCACGACAGCCAGGGCAGATGCGCTTTTGGGCCGGCCACGCGCTGTGCAGCGGGCGTGTGCAGGTGGGTGGTGCGGCGGCCGGTGACGTTGTCGGCAAGGGAGTCGCACCGGGCCCACAGCCGGGGACGGCCGGCGTGCTCGGTCGCGTACATCGAGGTGTCGGCAGCTCGCAGTGCCTGCGCGAAGGCGTGGTGGCGGGTGGAAGCAGCGCCGATGGACACCGCGGCGGGCAGGTGTCGGCCGTCCCACAGCGCAGAACGCCCACGTCCACAGGACCCATCCGGACAGGGAGCACCCAACCGAACTCACCGAGCACGATCCCTGCAGCTGGTTGGCGCCGGCCGTGGCCGCATAACGTTGGGCGGAACCTGGCGGGCAGAGCGCGAGTGGGGTCCACGCCGGCTGCCGCACGGCCTGTGCCGGCTCGAAGGGCCAGGCGGCGTCGTACTCGGTGATCGCCATGGTGCACACGCGCCTCGGGAGCCCTCGGCGTTGACACGCCCACGACTGTCGGCAGCGCCGGCACTCGGCGGCGGGTGGTATTGCGTGGAGGCATTGATGGCGGGGCGACGTGCACGAGGTCGCGGCCGGCAGTGCCGAGCACCTGGTGGGCAGGCGATCGAGTGTGCTGCTTGCACCTCACGCGACGTGAGGCGTCACGGTGGAAACCGGAAGCGGGAAGGAAAGGAGCGGCGAAACGATGGGCTACTCCGTGGGAGAAGTCGCGGGATACGCCGGCATCACCGTGCGCACCCTGCACCACTACGACGAGATCGGGCTGCTCCGCCCGGTCGGCCGCAGCTACGCGGGCCACCGACGGTATGACGACGCCGACCTCGACCGGCTCCAGCAGATCCTGTTCTACCGGGAGCTCGGGTTCCCCCTGGACGAAGTCGCTACCCTGCTGGACGACCCCGCTGCCGATCCCTCAGCGCACCTGCGCCGACAGTACGAGCTGCTGTCCGCCCGGATCAGCAGTCTCCGGGAGATGGCCGCCGCCGTCGAACGAGCTATGGAGGCGAAGAAGATGGGCATCAACCTCACGCCCGAGGAGAAGTTCGAGGTCTTCGGGGACCACGACCCCGAGCAGTACGCGCAGGAGGTCGAACGCCGCTGGGGCGACACCGACGCCTACCGGGAGTCTCAGCGCCGGGCCGCCTTGTACAGCAAGCGGGACTGGCTGCGGATCAAGGAGGCGAACGAGGAGTGGACCCGGCGTCTGATCGCGGTGATCGATTCCGGCCAGAAGGCCGGTTCGGAAGCCGCGATGGACCTCGCTGAGGAGCACCGGCAGCAGATCTGCCGGGTCCACTACGCGTGCGGCTACGAGATCCACACCGCTCTCGGCGAGATGTTCGTCGCCGACGAGCGCTTCCGCCACAACCTCGACAAGGACAAGGAGGGCCTGGCCGCCTTTCTACAGGAGGCGATCCTGGCCAACGCCGCCCGCAACAGGTGAACCGGAGCGCGGAAGCCCGGCCGCAGGGCTACCCCGGCACCAGCACCACCGCCGTGCCGTACGCGCACACCTCGGTACCTACGTCAGCGGCCTCCGTCACGTCGAAGCGCATCATGAGAACGCCGTTCGCCCCACGGGCGCGGGCCTGCTCGACGAGTCGCTCCATCGCCTGGTTGCGGGTCTGCACTAGGGTTTTCGTCAGGCCCTTCAGCTCACCGCCCACCATCGACTTGAGCCCGGCGCCGATCTGGCTGCCCAGGTGGCGGGAGCGCACGGTCAGCCCGAACACTTCGCCGATCACCTTCTCCACGCGGTAGCCGTGCGCTTCGTTCGTGGTCACCACCAGGACATCAGCCTGGTCGGACTGGCCGCCACCGAAATCTTCGATACCCATGAAGGAAACAGTCGTCCCTGTGGACGACCTCCGCACTCCGGACTGCTCCGGACGTGCCCGGGACTCCTCCAGCCGCGGCTGCTCCGCTGGAGCCAGGAAGATCCGGCGGCAGGTGTTGTCAAACCAGATCCGCCAGCAGGGCCACCCGGTCACCGGGCATGGATGTCGCCTGGCGCCCCAGCGTGCCCGAGGGCGGGCATCGCGCCCGGCAAATCAGGGGCCTGCCAGCGTTGCGTCGCCTGGCGGTTCCGGCTGCCCCGCGCGGCTGCGGGAACCGGTGATGATCAGGGGAAACGATGCTGACGATCCATCCGGCCAGCCGGTACGGTCCGCCGATCCGGCAGGCATCCCCACAACGCCGCGATGATCAGAAGGCACCCATGGACACGGCCTACAGGGCGGTCAGCGCCGCGGCGTAGTCCACGAAGGAGCTTGCCGGTGCCGATGGGCGACGGTAGCAGCTCGGCGATCACGCCTGGCCCCGAGGACGCGGTCGCGTACTCGCGCCGCCGTCCTCTGTGCGGCGCTCACCGGGAACGGGCGAGCCGGAACCCGAGGTTTGATGGCGAGGGTAGGGCGGCTCTTACGGCGGCACGACACTCGGCATCCCCGGGGTTCGTCGAAGAAGCCGCCCCCGCGGAAGACGCGGTAGGGGCCGTAGACGCGAGGGTCGTAGACGTCCCAGCACCACTCCCACACGTTGCCGATCATGTCGTGGAATCCCCACGCGTTCGGCGCGCGCAGCGCGACGTTGTGCAACTCGCCCTGGGAATTGCCTCGATACCAGGCGATCGCGTCCAGGTCTCCGTAGCGGGCCTCCACCCGCCCGGCCCGGCAGGTGAACTCCCACTCTGCCTCGGACGGCAGGCGGTAGCCGTCGGCCTCCCCGTCGCAGACCACGTCCTCCGCGTCGCGGCTGTCGCCCAGCGTGTAGCACGGAGTGAGGCCGGCGGCCTGCGAATACCGGGTGCAGAATCAAACGGCGTCCAACCAGGAGACCTCGGTCGTCGGGGTCTGTGGGCCTGCGGAGCTCGGCGGCGCCGTGTCCAGCACTGTGGTGTGAAGCTCGCGGGTGACCGGGGTCGGTGCCAGCCAGAAGGCGGCCACCTCGATCGACCAGTCCGTCCTCGTGCCTTCATCCCGCAGGACGATGGCGCCGGCGGGCAGGTCGATCACCGGATCAACGGACAATCGGCACGGCATTGCTTGACGGTTCATCGCAGCCGTACTCCTGCACAGTCGGTTCGTGTCCGCTACGTGTGAACACCGTCAAGGCATCCGCACCGGGCGTCGCGGACTCCCGGTCTGTTCAGCCGGGCGACGGGGGGAGGCCGGACCGGCTGGATGTGCTCCGGTCGCTCCGGTCGGCCGCGGGCCGGGGGTGGCTGCTCGGGTGCGGGCAGTCGGCGGGGTGGGCGCCTTCCGGAGGTCTCCAGGGATCTTTTCGGCTGGGCCGAAGCACTACAACTCGGCCTGCCCGGGACTGGGTTCGTTGTGTCGCGGGGTGACCTGGGGCGGGGCCGTGTGCGTCGTCACTCACTGCGGGCGTGCCGTCCGGAGCCGGTAGGTGCAGGCAGGCGTTGCCAAGACCCTCCGGGAATCAGGTGTCGCGGCCCTTGCGGGTCGGCTCCATCGACCCGTTCGGCATCGATTCCGTGCTGATCACCTCTTCGCTGGGCATATCGCGCTCTGCGTCTGCGACGACACGCCGCCCGAGGAATTCAACGACGCATCTGTGATGATCGTCGAACACGGTGCCTTCGCGTTGGAGAACATGCGCAGCTGGCCACGATCGCGGAGATGAGATCGGAGGCGCGCACCTCACTCGGCAGACGCCTCGGCGGCGGCCGTGTCCTGGTTGTCGGGCAGGCAGGCCGGACGGAACCGGCACACTGTGCGGCCGCCGGGTGTGGTCTCGGTGGTGGGGACGTCCTCGGCACCCGATCCGGCGATGGCGGAACGGCCTGCACCAGGATTCATTCGGCAGCACGCTATCCGGGGCGGGCCGTCGCGCTGATCGATTCCTCGTCCGCCCCGGTCTCGGGATCAGATGGTGGTCACGATCGCGCGCAGCCGCTCGTCCTCACGGATGATGCTGTTCGCGACACCTGAGTTGACGATGCGCCGGTCCTGCTCGGCGAGCTGGGCGACGCGCAGGCGCTGGTGGGTGCTCAGGGCGGTGGCACCGAGGACTTGGAGAGCCTCGCAAGCGCCGGAAATGTCCGCTCCGGTTTCGGCGGAGTGGAGGGCCGCCTCGACGAGTTGGCCAAGGTCGACGACGTTCGGATCGGTGATGGCGAGCAGTGCGAGGGCGGCAGCAGGGGCCTTCTCGGGGTCAGCGAGCAGTTGTTCAAGTCGGGGGATCAGGGGCCGGGCGGCCGGGCCAAGGAAGGCGGCGGCGCGGATGGCGCGGATGGCGGTCCACCGGTACCGGAGCTGGTTGCCGGTGGTGCGGTCGAGGACGGAAGCCAGGATCGTGACGGCTTCCTCGTCGGCACCGTCGATCTGCCACAGGGCGGTGGCGATCGCGATGTTGGTGTCCAGTTGCGGGGTGGTCGGCTCAACGTCCTGGCTGACGGCTGTCCGCAGGGCGGGGAGTAGTCCTACGGCCCTCGCGCCCAGGGCAGCGGCGGCCTGGGCGGCCTCGGCGACGTCGCGCGGACCGGCGCTGAGCGCCGTGGTGACGCCGTCGAGCAGAACGTCGCTCTCGCCGGTGAGGTCGTGGTGGGCCCGCGCCACCATCAGCGACTCGGCGGCGGCACGCAGCACGGCGCCGGCCTGATCGCGCTCGGTCTGCGGGCCGGCGGCTGCCACGGCGGTGATGGCGGTGGCCGCGTACGGGAAGCGGGGCAGCGCGGCGTACAGCTCGGGCAAGGCCGCAGTGGCCTGCGGGCCCCACTGACGCAAAAGGTGGACGAGGGCGGCGGTCTCGTTGTTGCCGAGCCCGTCTGCGGCCAGGCGTGTGCGGACCGCGGCGAGCAGGGCCGGGTCGAAGGGGAAGGCGGGGGCATGGAAGTCTCCTGCCGCGTCGAGCGCGCGGGGCCGCCGGTCGAGGTTCCGGGCCAGGAGCGGGGCGGCCTGTCGGGGCGCGACCCGCACGAGCACGGCCAAGGCCCGGTCAGCCGCCTCGTCATCGGGTTGGGCGGCGAGTTCGGCGAGGGCGGGCGCGGCCTGGGCGGCGGCCGGGCCGAGCTTGCCGAGCAGGGTTGACGCCGGGTACTCGGCGGCGAGTGGGGCGATCGCCGGGACGAGTCGAGTGGGAGCGCTGCGGGAGAGGTAGCAGGCGTGATCGGCCGCGGAGAGCGCTTCGGCTCGCACCTCGGGGCGGCCGTCGCGCAGGGCGGAGTCCAGCAGGGCGAAGGCGGCCTCGCGGTCTGCCGTGGTCTCGCGGCGCAGCAGGCTGTCGACGATCGCGTGCAGCGGCTCTCGGTGGCGCAAGCTGTACCGGTCGATGGTGACTTCGCGGGCGGGCAGCAGGCCGAGCGCGGCATTGTGGTGGGCGTCGGTCCACGGCTCCCCGGCGGCCAGAGCGACGAGGAGCGCGGCCAGGCGCAGCGGCGCGGGCGTGTCTGTACCGAGCAGCGCGCGCGTCTCGAGGGCGGCGCCGGCCAGGTCGACCCGGCCGAGGGCGATGAGCAGTTCGGCCCGGACATCGGGATCGGCCTCGGCCGTCCACCGGCTTTGCAGGGCGGCCAGGGCGGCCTCGGGATTGCGGGTGTGGCCTAGCGTCCAAGCGGTGAGCAGCCGGACGTTCACGACGGCATGCGTCAGCAGCGGTATCAACAAAGGGACGTAGGTGACCACGGCGGCCCGGACAGCGCCTGGAGCGATCTTCCATTCATCCTCGCTCTCGGCCATTCCGCCGAGCAGGCAGAGGACTTCGGTCGCCCCGGGCCCGGCAGCAGCGGCGATCCGGGCGAGGTACGGGACGGCGTCCACGCTGGCGGAATACACCGTGCCCTGGTGGAGGATGCACGAGTACAGCTCGGAGATCGCCTCCTCGGCCTCCCCGCCGCCCTCGGTGAGGGCGCGCAGGAGGTCGGGCAGATCCTCGGCGGGGCCGTAGGCGTGCGAGACGGAGGCCCAGGGATGGGCGTCGAGGCCGGCGAGGGCGTCAGCGGGTTCCATGGGACCGATCCTCGCAGCTGGGTCCGACAGGACGGTCAGGGCCTGTCGCCTGTGGCGGCCTGCGTCAGCGTGCATGCTTCGTCCCCTTGGGGACCGTGCGTCCGCGCGGCGATCCTCGCCCGCATGTTCAGCACCACATCAAAGCCCCCGTCCAGTGGCTGCAATCATCAGCCGATAACTGCCATGGCGTAGTACGCGGTCGCCGGGTCGGTGTCGGCGGTGTGGACCAGGACGGGTTCGCCGCCCAGTATCCGCTAGCGCCGGGCGGCGCTCGTGCCTTTTGGTGTCCCGGTCTCCGGCGCGGGGGCGGGGCGGGTGAACCGAGCCACGGTGACTCTCCCTTGAGGGGTTGGTGGATCAGGCGGCCGGTCCGTGGGCTGCGGGGGGAGGGGCGTAGGGGGAGGGGTCGGCGGGCGCGCCCTCGAAGCACTTCACGCAGGACCCCAAGCTTTTGAGAGGTATCGGCGGGGTGTATTTGTTCCGCAAGTGCCGTGATGCAGGGCCCCGTACGCACCATTGCGTTACTGGTGGGAGCAGTCATCGAATGCGCCTGGTCCTTATGAGTCTCCAGCCCCAGCAGGGTCGTAGGGCTCCTTCCCCCGGCCTCAGGAGCCCCGATCGCACCAGAGCGAGGCACGGTTCCTGGACCGTTCGGGGATGCGGTCGTGGAGTTCGAAGAGCCCATCAGCCCACCCGGAGACCGACCGCCAGCGTCAGCTCGAGGACTCGCTGCGGGGTCCCGAGGTCGGGAAACAGCTCCCGGACCTGGGACATCCGGTACCGGACGGTCTGGGGGTGGACGAACAGCGCCGCTGCCACCTCGTCCCGCCTGCCCTGATGCAGCAGCCACTCCCGCAACGTCTCCTCAAGGCGTCGCGCGGTCGTGGTGGGCAAGGCCAGCAACGGTGCGAGGGCTCGGGCACGCAGGTCCGCGAACGCGTCCGCGTCGGCGCTCAGTACCAGCTCGGGCAGGTGGTCCTCGGTGTCGCGGATATCGGAGGAGAGGGAGCGCGCGCGTACGGCTCGTGCGTACGAGGCGGACGCACGCGTCCATGGCCGGGCCGGGCCGACCACGGCGGTGCGGTCGGGCAGCTGCCTCAGAAGATGTGCTCGGTCGGCATCGGGGACGAGCAGCACGCCGAAGGCGTCCGGCAGATCGTCGAGGATGAGGGTGCCCGGGTCGAGCGCGCGGTAGGCGGGGCGGGCCTGGGCGGCGGGCAGCAGGACTGCGGTCAGTGAAAGCGGCGGCTGCCACCCGGCCCGCCCGGCAGCGGCAAGGAGCGCGTCGGGGCTCGCGCCGGTGAGAAGGTCGCGGGCCAGTTGTTCCAGGTGGCGCTCGTGGGCGCGGCCGCGGGCGGCCAATTCGTCGGCGTGGCCCGCGGCGCTCGCGGCGGAGAGCTCGTCGATGTAGGCGAAGGTCAGCTCGGCGAACTTGGCGACCTCGGCGGCGGGCAGACCTGCGGGCACGGCACCTGCGGCCAGGCCTCGCCAGGCCACGCGGGCGCCGACCCGGTAGGCGCTGAGCAGGGCGTCCATCGAACGGCCGTCGCGGACCTCGCCGCGGCCCAGTTCGTAGGCTGCGTCGCTGGCGTCGCCGCCTGTGGCGTTCCCGCTCGCGAGGTCCAGGTACAGGCCCAGGGCGGTGCGGACAGCGCGGCGGATGGTGGAGCCCATGCGTCCCGAGAGGGCGTTGGCGTAGGGAGGGACCTCGTCGATGATCGCCTGGACGACCTCGTCGGCGGTGGTCCTCAGCGCGGCCCGGAGCGCGGTGACCGTCGTCTCATCGAGGATCAGTTCGCTGGCCCTTCGGATTGCGTGATTCATATTTTGTTCCCTGTGAACAAATAGACTGCCCAGATTCACATCCTACGGACAGGACATTACCCCCAGAGGTGCATCAAGCTGGGGTCATGACGAGTACAGCCCTCCGCGGTAGGGCGTGGAACCTGCTGGGGATGCTCACGACGCCGCTGCTGCCGTCGGACTACCTCGACCTGATCAGTCCGCTGCGTGCGGGTGCCGACCTGCGAGGGCGCATCGAGGCCGTGCACCCCGAGACGGGCGACGCCGTGACTGTCGTGATCAGGCCGGGGAGAGGCTGGCGCGGCCACACAGCCGGTCAGTACGTGCGGATCGGGGTCGACGTCGAGGGGGTGCGCCTGTGGCGTGCATACTCGGTAACCTCGCCGACGGACCGCCGGGACGGCCGGATCACCATCACCGTGAAGGCGATCCCGGACGGCAAGGTCAGCAATCATCTGGTCCGCAAGGCGACACCGGGCACGCTGATCCAGCTCGACCAGGCGACCGGTGACTTCGTGCTGCCGGAGGCCAAGCCCGCCAAGGTGCTCTACCTTACGGCCGGCAGCGGCATCACGCCGGTGATGGGCATGCTGCGCGACATCGAGCTCGACGACGTCGTCATGGTCCACTCCGCGCCACGGCCGCACGACGTGATCTTCCGCAACGACCTGCACCACCTGGTCGCGGACAGGAGGCTGCGGCTCACCGAGCTGCACACCGACACGGACGGCATGCTCGACATCGCCCGTCTCGACGAACTCGTGCCGGACTGGGCCGAGCGCGAGACCTGGGCTTGCGGGCCCGCCGGCCTGCTCGACGCCGCCGAAGAGCACTGGACCGAGCACGGCGTCCCAGAGCGTCTGCACACCGAACGCTTCCGCCCCAGCATCGTCGTCGCCGGCGACGGTGGCGAGGTCACGTTCGGCACCACCGGCAAGACCGTCGACGCGGACGGCGCCACGCCGTTGCTGGACGTCGGTGAGGAGGCCGGCGTGCTCATGCCGTCCGGGTGCCGCATGGGCATCTGCTTCGGCTGCGTCACGCCGCTCATAGCGGGCGCTGTCCGCGACCTGCGCACCGGCGAGATCACCGAAGCCGAGCCGGGCGTCCTCATCCAGACCTGTGTGTCCGCCGCGGCG
Source organism: Streptomyces sp. NPDC006733 (assembly GCF_040636125.1). Classification (NCBI taxonomy): domain Bacteria; kingdom Bacillati; phylum Actinomycetota; class Actinomycetes; order Kitasatosporales; family Streptomycetaceae; genus Streptomyces; species Streptomyces sp. NPDC006733. The sequence continues at coordinate 147,287 of NZ_JBEYJD010000019.1, forward strand.
GGCCCCTGCTACATCGAACGGTAGGAGCGCCTTGACCGCCATCGACCCCACCGCCCACCTGACCGCGGAGCAGATCGAGGAGCTCGGCCGCGAGCTGGACGTGATCCGTGACGAGGTGATCTCCAGCCGAGGTGAGAAGGACGCCGCCTACATCCGCAAGATCATCTCGGCTCAGCGCAGACTCGAACTGGTCAGCAGGGGCGTCCTGCTGTTCTCGATCTTCCCGCCCGCGTGGCTGATCGGCACCGTCGGCCTGTCCGTGGCGAAGATCATGGACAACATGGAGATCGGCCACAACATCCTGCACGGCCAGTGGGACTGGATGCGGGATCCGAAGATCCACTCCACCACCTGGGACTGGGATCATGTCTCGCCGGCCGAACAGTGGAAGCACGCGCACAATGAGTTGCACCACACGTACACCAATGTGATCGGCAAGGACAACGACCTCGGCTATGGCATCATGCGCGTCGACGAGGACCAGAGGTGGCACCCGTTCCACCTCGGCCAGCCGCTATGGAACCTCATCAACGCCTGCTTCTTCGAGTACGGCATCGCCGCCTACGATCTGGAACTCGGCAAGAACCTGGGCAAGCGCCGCCGCAAGGACCCGGAGTTCCGCGCGCGGGCCAGGGCCGTGGGCCGCAAGATCCGCAAGCAGGTACTCAAGGACTACGTGATCCACCCGCTCCTTTCGGGCCCGTCGTTCCCCGCCACCCTCGCCGCCACGTTCACCGCGAACCTGGTCCGCAACATCTGGTCCCACTCGGTGATCATGTGCGGGCACTTCCCCGAGGGCGTGCAGGTCTTCGAGCGCCGGTCGATCGAGGGCGAGACGCGCGGTCAGTGGTACCTGCGCCAGATGATGGGCTCGGCGAACATCAGCGGCAGCAAGGCCATGCACTTCATGACCGGCAACCTGTCGCACCAGATCGAGCACCACCTGTTCCCGGACCTGCCGAGCAACCGGTACGCCGAGGTCGCGGTGAAGGTGCGCGCGTTGTTCGAGAAGTACGAGCTGAAGTACGTCACGGGGCCGCTACCCAAGCAGGTGTACTCCGCATGGCACAAGGTCTGGCGGCTCTCGCTGCCGAACAGGAAGCCCGAGGCCACGACGCCGGACCGTGAGCTGGAGCTCATCGCTTCCTAGGGTTGTTGTCAAACGACTGTCGTGATTGCCAATGTGACGTCGTAGCACCGCCTGTCGCGCTGCCGGCCCGCGGTGGTCGGCAGCGGTCGCGATCGTGAGCACTACGTGGGTGGGCTGCGCGGGGCCTTCGGCCTGATGGCTGAGGCCGGCCATGGGGCGCGGGCGTGGATGCACCCGTCTCCACCGGCAAGGCGACCTCGGTAGCTGAGACCCTGACCTGCCCTCACCCGCTGTACGACGCTGCGTTCGCCGCACAGCGGGTCCGACTCGAGATTTCCGGACAGCAGCACAGCGGTCTCACCGGTAGCGTTCGATGAGCGCGTCGCCGATCGAGGCCAGGTGGGCTCGCAGGGGCGCAGGGCCGGTCACTTCGAGCCATGCTACGAGTCCGGCGAGTTCGCCGGCGAGGGTGTAGGGGTCGCGGCCGCGGATCACGACCTGGATGCGGCCGTCGGCCGTGGTGCCTCCCACGTCGAGCCGATCGCCGAGTCCGATCCGCGGGATGCCGATGCCGTGGGGTGTGCAGAGCGCCTGAACCTCCAGGGGTGTTCGTTGGCGGTCGAGCTCGTCGGCGATCTGGCGCCAGCTGGTGGCGAGGTCGAAGTCCTCGGGCCGGTTCACCGGATCGTCGGTCGGGTTGGCGGAGGACACGCCCAGGGCGCAGTGTTCGCATCCTGGGGTTCCCCCATAGAAGGCTTCACCGTCCTGTGCGCGCGTTTGGGAATTTCCGCACGCCAAGGGGGTTGGCGATGTCCTGGTTCTGGTTATCGGGCATGTGGCCGCAGACGGCCTGCCATGTGTCGTCCGGGTCCTTGCCTACAGGCCGCCCGAACCGGAAAGGCTCCTCGCGGTTGGAGACTCGTTTCGTGTCGTCGGCCTCGCGACGAAAGGGCTGTCCGGACTCTTGCTCCCCGGGTGGTTCTGCAACCTCTTCATCAAGAGCCATTATGTGGCTCCCGCGACCGGGTTCTGCCGTGTCTCGAGGTCGATCTCCGGGACGTACTGGCGGATCACGCGCCCAGCGATCCCCTTGCAGAAGGTGCTGTCGCAGCGGACGGTCCAGGCATGCTGGGTCAGCTGGACGGTTTCTAGGTCGACGCTGAGCGACCTCACCGCAAAAGCAGACCGTGGGAGGTGACCGAGGTGTGTTGACCCGTGGCGCAGGAACCGCTCCGGGTGCGGTTCCCTTCGAGGGGTAGATGAGCACGGACGACGAGCGTCCATGTTCAAGGGAGCCTTCCTGAACCTGTGCCAGGACGAACTCCGCTTCAGCGTTCTCCTACACGGTCCCACCGAGCGCTCGATATCCCTGCTCTGACGCTTCCACAGGGCGGTCAGGTTGTGTTCGCAATACGGACCGAAGTTCAGAGGCCCGGCGAGATCCCGGTGCAGGTCTGCCTGGCTCGCGATGGGTGCCCTGTCAAGGGTGACGCCCATGGTGCTTCACTCCTTTGGCCAGCTTGGCGACGCCACGAAACTCCCGACGCCCTTGCCGATGTCGCGGAGGTCGTCTCTGCCGGGCACGACGGGCGCTGGCTCAGTGGAGGCTTCTTTCACTGGATCAGTGTTACCGCAGGCGGTGGGATACTGAACGTGAATCCGCGGTGTCGGGGTCTGCCGGGCAGTGGGCGGGGCCCGACTTGCGGGTTCCGCACGACGGGAGCACGAGGATGATGTCTACGTGATTCGAGACTTGCCGCCGTTGCCGCGGCCCCGGTACGCCGTGGCCCCTATCGGCTGCTCGCCGCGGGTGCCCGCGGAGATCGCCGTCGACCTGGGGCAGGCCGGCGTGCCGGCGGGACTGATCGGTTACGAGTACCGACCGCTGGCCGAGGCGGCAGTTCTGGACGGGTTCGGCGAGTGCGGGGTGGTCGTCTTCGGGTCCTGCAGTGTGTTCGGGCTGATCGGCGTCGATGCGGCTTCGCGCCTCATCGTGCACATCCCCAGCACCGAGGCTCCGGACGTCAACCACGTGAACCGGGACCTCGGGGCCTTCCACCGGTGCGTGGCAGCCGTCATCGCCCGCTTCCCGTTCTACGACGAGGGTGAGGCGGAGAAATTCGACGAGGCGGCGGACGATCTGCGCGAGCTCCTCGTCGCCCTCGATGACACCGCGCTGGCACACAACGGGTTCTGGGAGACCCTGTGTGACGACGTCGCGATGGGCGACTACGCGAACTGGTAGGGCTGAAGTACGCCAGCACTCCAGTTTTGGTGTGCGTCGCTGAACGCCCGCGGGGCTCTCGGCAAGGATCGCGATGGAGTCAGAACTGGGCTAGAGAGATCAGTATGGAACTCACCCAGATACGTCTGATGGTGTCCGACTTCCCCGCCGTCTATCGCTTCTATCGGGACGTGCTCGGACTCAAGCCGCAGTTCGAGGCTGGGAGCGGCCCGTACGCCAAGCTCAGCCCCGATACCGGGCACGCCGCGATCGCGTGCAGGACCGGGCGCAGATGGGCGGCGTGCTGGGGCGATTGGGGGCGGAGCCGGAGGGATACCGCTCGCTGGTGGTGCTGCGGGTGGACGACCTCGACGCCGCCCATGCCGATTTCACTTCGCGGCGGGGCGCAGTTCACCCGGGATCCAGGCCCGATGGGCGACCGGATACGAGTCGCGTACCTGGAGGATCCGGAAGGGAATCTGATCGAGCTCCAGGAGTGGCTGGCGCCGCTTGAGCAGGCTGGTACCGGCCGGGCGTAGCGGCGTCGCAGCGGGGTCGGTCTGCGACGAGTCCTCGTTACGAGGACCGGGACCGGACGGGTGGCCGTCGGGCCGCGCTGCGGTCGGTGAGCGGCCGGGCCGGGGGTGGACCTGCTGCGGACATGCACGACACGGCCAAGAGCCCCTGGTAGGGCGGGAGGTGTCCGCGTTTCAGTCCTACCAGGAGCTCTCGCGTCCGTCCCGCCTGTCTGCCTGTGCCGGGTCCGCCCCGCCCGTGACCAGGCTGCGGCGGAGCCGGCTGTCGGGCCCGCCCGTCCTCACCGATGGGGGGACCAGCAGGGGCGATTGTCCAGCGCGACCTGCCTGCACCAGCCAATACGCGAGGCAGAAGCGGCCGGCCGGAGAAGCATCCGCGCCGATGATGCTCGACGCGATCTCCTCTGTCGTGCGCGGCGGCAGTTGCCGCGCCAGCTCCGGCCACCGACGACGAGGTACGCGGAATCCACCGGCGCCGGGTGCGCGACGGATCATGGCAGCGCCTCCACGACGCTCTGCGCGATCAGGTACGCGTACGTGAGAACCGCAAACCCTTGCCCACCGCAACGGCGATCGACCTACACCCGGTGCGCGGAGCTGACACGGCACCTACCGGCAGTCGCGGGTATGACGGCGCAAGGGGCCCAACGGGCGCAAAGCGGCACGTAGCAGTCGACACGGGCGGCCTGCCACGCACCGTGCTCGCCACGATGGCCGGCCTTCAAGAGAAGGAGGTGGCCATCCGACTGCTGACCCCGCCCGCGCCCCGCGTGCGGCACGATCACAGTGGACCAGGCCGACAAGGCATCCCGGGCGCCTCGTGACCTGGCCGACGGCGGACCTGAACCACCCTGCGGAGGTGAGCAAACGCACCGACGACATGAAAGTCTTCGTGGTGCCCCCACCTGGTCGGGTAGTCGAGCAGACTTCCGCGTGGATCGACAAGCACCGCCGCAGCGCCCATGACTACGAGACTCGTCCCGGGCGCTACGAGCCCAGGTCCGGTCGTTGCACCATCCAGTGGCAGGGCACCCCCCGCTCAAGGCGCCATCAGCTCTCCTGCGTCGCCCTCAGGACACGGGCCCTGGTGAGGCCGGCCGGGTAGGGCAGGGCGCGGCAGAGGCTTTCGGCGTGCGTCAGCGGGGTGGCTGCTGCTGGGGTGTCACCGAGGGCGTGCAGGGCTGCGGCGTGGGCCAGCAGCGCCTCCACCTCGGCGAGGCGCTCGCCGCTGGCGGCGGCCCTGGCGGCCTCGGCGGCGGCGACCGCTGCGGCCTCGGCAGGGCGATCGGCGGCGAGAAGGGCGCGCGCGGCCAGGTCGGGGGCGTGATGGGCAGTTTGCGCGGTTTCGCCGGTGTGCAGCGCCAGTTCGGCGCTGGCGCGGAACACTTCGCGCTGGGCCTGGCGGTCGGCGGAGCGGTCGGCCGCTTCCCTGGCCCGTTCGAGGAGTCCGGCGACGCGGTCGACCCGGCCGGTGCGCAGCAAGACTCGGGCGTGGGCGGTCAAGGCGTACGGCAGGGGCCAAGCGTCCTCCCAGTCCGCGCTCGCCACGGCGGCCTCGGCGAACGCCGTTGCGGTGGCGAACTCCTCAAGGAGCAGGTGGAGTTCGGCGAGATTGAGCTGTTCGAAGGCCGTGGCGGCAGGATTGCTGGACTGCTGGGCGTGGTGGAGGGCCTGGCGGCCGAAGCGGACGGCGTCGTGCAGGCGGCCGTGCCGGCGGGCGTTCTCGCGCAGGGTGGAGAGCACCGAGCCGAGCAGGACGGGGTCGCCGTACGCCTGGGCAGGAGCGAGGGCCCGGTCGCCGGCCCGCCGGGCTTCGCCGAAGCGGCCGGCCAGGCCAAGGTTGACGGCCTGCATGGCGTAGGAACGAGCTTGCAGGAGCTGGCCGGTGGGGCCGGAGAGGCCTTGGGCGGGATTCTGGGCGCGGCGGGCGGCACGATGGCCCTCCTCGTGGCGGCCGCCGAGCATGAGGAGGGTGGAGTGGGCGAGGTGGTATAGGGCGCGGGCCTCCGGGCCGGATGCGGCCTGCGGCGGGTGAGCGTCCAAGACGGCGGCCGCCTGCCTGTGCTCGCCGGTCCGGGCAAGGGTTTCGGCGAGGTGGGCGGCGGTGGTGACGGTGTCGTCATGGTCTCCACGAGCGGTGAAGTCGGTCAGGGCGGCGCGCAGTGTCTCGGCGGCGCGGCCGGGTTCGCCCATCCGGCGCAGGACCTGGCTGTGGGCGAGGCGGGCACGGGCGGCGTCGATGTCGAGGCGGGCGACCAGGTCGCGGTAGTAGCGGTCGGCGGTGTCGTTGGCGTAGAGCGCGGCGGCGCGTTCGGCGGCGCGGCGCAGGTAGTCGGCGGCGCGCGGGTCGTCGGCGCGGGTGAAGTGGGAGGCGAGGGTGTCGACGGCGTCGGGGCGGCGGCGTTGGACGGCCTGGGCGTAGGAGATGTGCAGTTGGCGGCGGCGGACGGCGGAGAGGCCGTCGTAGCAGGTGAGCCGGACGAGGGGGTGGCGGAAAGCGAGTCCGGGTTCGGCGCGTCCGGCGATGACGACCTGGCGTTCCTCGACGAGGGCGGCGCCGATGGCGTGTTCGACGGCGTCGGCTGCGGCGGCGCCGGCGACGGGCGGGTGCAGGCCGTGCTCGGCGACGTCGAGGAGTTCGGCGAGGGCGGCTTCGCCCCCGACCACCGACAGCGCCTCGACAAAGCGGCGGGCGTGCGGGTCGAGCCGGATGAGGCGTTCACCGACCAGGTCGCGCACTCCGGCCGGGGGTCGGTTCCGGTCGCTGCCGGGGCCCGTTTCGCGGGCGAGTTCGAGGGCGAACAGCGGGTTGCCGAGCGAGAGTTCCCAGACATCGGGGCGGGCGGCGCGGCCGGTGGCGTCGTGGACGGCGGCCAGCACGGCGGCCTCCCCCAGCCGTCCCAGCTCCTCCTTCACGGCCAATTGCTGGCGGAGCAGGGCGGCGACAGACCGGCGGCGGGCGTCGCCGTCGGGGAGCTCCTCCTCACGGTAAGTGGCGAGGAAGCGCAGCAGGGTGCCGCGGTCGTGGGCGCGCCGGGCGAGGTGGCCGAGCAACTGGTAGGAGCCGCTGTCGGCGGCGTGCAGGTCGTCGAGGACGACCAGGACGGAGCGGGTGGCGGCGAGGTCGCCGAGCAGGGCGGCCCCGGCCCGGAAGAGGCGGTCGCGCTCCTCCTGCGGGCTGCGGGCGGCACCGGTCGGCACCTGGCCCAGCGAAGGCAGGAAGGCGGCGAGTTCGGGGTACTCCGCGCCGACCCTGGCGCGTTCGGCGGGGCCGTGCTCGGCGAGCCAGCCGTCGAGGGCGGCGGCGAAGATGCCATAGGGGGTGTGGTCCTCGGCGTCCTGGCCGCTGCCCCACAGGACGGCGGTGCCGCCGCCGGCAGCGCGGCGGGCGGCCTCGGCGGCGAGGCGGGTCTTGCCGATGCCCGCCTCGCCAGTGAGCAGGCGGACGGGCGGCCCGGCGGGGGCGAGCAGGCGGCCGAGTTCCTCCTCCCGGCCGTGCAGCGGGGCGGGCGCGGCGCTGCGCAGACGGGCGGGGAGTGCTGCGGGGGCGGGTGCGGGTGCGGGGGCGGCGGCGAGGGCGGCGCGGTGGAGGCGTTCGGTCTCGGGGCCGGGGCGGATGCCGAGTTCGGCGTCGAGCGCTTCGCGGCACTGGTGGTATTGGAGCAGGGCGCGGCGGCGCTGTCCCTGGCGCAGGCAGGCGTCGATGAGCAGGCGGTGGGCGAGTTCCTCGGCTGGGCTGGTGGCGAGGACCTGTTCGGCGCAGACGGCGGCGTCCTCGGGGCGGTCCTGGTCGAGGTGGGCGGCGGCGAGGCGGAGCAGGAGCTGTTCCCGCAGCCGGTCGAGCCGGGTGCGGCGGGGTTCGGCCCAGTGCGCGTAGCGGTCTTCGGGAAGTAGTTCGCCGGTGAACTGGCTGATGGCGCGGGCGAGGTGCTCGGCCCGCCCGTCGGCGAGGGCGTCCTCGGCGGCCTGTTCGGTGTGGTCGGCATCGATCCAGACGGCGGCGGGGTCGAGCAGCAGCAGTCCGCCGTCGGCCTTGAGGTAGGAGGAGATGGCGCGGGGGGCGAGCTCGGGTTCGAGGGCGTGCCGGGCGGCGTGCAGGGCGACGCGAAGGCTGCCGGCGGCGGCGGACGGGTCGGTGTCGGGCCAGCAGGTCTCCATGGCCTGTTCGCGGTGCAGACGGTGGCCGGGGGTGACAGCGAGCAGTTTGACCAGGATGCGGGCGCTGGGGCGGGGCCACCGTTCGGCCAAGGGTGCCCCGGTGTCACGGACCGCCCGGAATCCGTCGAAGAGGTAGAGGCGCAGTGCGGGTGGTGCCGTCCGTCCGGCCTTTGGTACGCCCATCAGGCCGATAACGGTACACGAACAGGCCCCGGTGCCCCGCAAGCCGCCGACCAGGGGGGCC
>NZ_JBEYJD010000020.1:0-150780 GCF_040636125.1 Streptomyces sp. NPDC006733
CGATCGCCCGCGATTCCATGATCACCCAGGAACAGGGTTCGCACTGGTCAGCATGGCTCGCCAGCACCCCGGTGCGCCGCCGTCCGGTCCGGCGCGCCCGAGGGGCGGGAGCCGCGGGGGGTGCCGTCAGACGGCCGGGGTGAAGCGGTCCCAGGCGCGGTGGCGGCCGAGCAGCTCGGTGACGCCCTCCACCACCGTGCCGCCGTCCGCCGCGGACACCACACCGGGCGCGTCCGGGGCGATGCCCGCGGTCTCCAGCGCGTCGGCGCCGTCGGCCCACGCGCCGATCGCCTTGCCGTGCCGGTACGCCTCCGTGAGCAGGAGCAGCACGCGGGGGTCGACCCCCGCGGACGCCGCCAGGTCGTCGTCCACCTTGGCGTCGCGCGCTCCGTAGGCGTCGGCTCCCGGTGCCGGGGCGCCGGCGACCAGGATCGCGTCGAACTCGATGGAGCGGGCGGTGGCGAACGTGCGCTGCACGGTGACGGGGTCGCCGTCGGTGTCCAGCACGCCGCCGGTCGGCGCGATGACCAGCGGCACCATGCCCGCGTCGAGCACCGTCTGCCGGGCCGCCCGAACGGCGGTCAGGTCCTGGTCGCCCGCGGTGACGATGCCGACGACGCGGCCGTCCACCGGCCAGCGGGCGCCGAGCTGCGACAGCGCGGGGCTGGGCGCGGGGTCCGCCAGGGCGATCGTCGGCTCGGGGGCGGGCAGGCCCAGCCCGGCCGCGACCTCGGAGCACAGCACCGGATCGATGTTCGCGAGGACGGCGAGCGCGCGCTCCTTGATGGCCGACTCGTAGCACTTGTTGAGCTCGAAGCTGTACGCGGCGACGATGTGCTCGCGCTCGGTGGCCGTCATGCTCAGCCAGAACTGCCGCGCCTGGCTGTAGTGGTCGTCGAAGGACGCGGCGGCGTCGCGCACCTTGCGGCCGGCCGCCACCTCGACGGGCACCTCGATGAAGGCGCCGGTGTCGGCCCCGGCGAGGAACGGGCAGCCCCCGTCGAGGGAGTTGGGCCGGTAGGGGGCCACACCGCTGTGGACGGCGGTCTGGTGCATGCCGTCGCGCAGCATGTCGTTGACCGGCGCGTGGGTGCGGTTGATCGGGAGCTGGTTGAAGTTCGGGCCGCCGAGCCGGGTGAGCTGGGTGTCCAGGTACGAGAAGAGCCGGCCCTGCATCAGCGGGTCGTTGGTGACGTCGATGCCGGGGACGAGGTTGCCGACGTGGAAGGCGACCTGCTCGGTCTCGGCGAAGTAGTTCGACGGGTTGGCGTTCAGCGTCAGCAGGCCGATCGGCTGCACGGGGGCCAGTTCCTCGGGCACGAACTTGGTCGGGTCCAGCAGGTCGATCCCCTCGAACATCTGGTCCTCGGTGTCGGGGAAGGTCTGCACGCCCAGCTCCCACTGCGGGAACGCGCCGGCCTCGATCGCGTCGGCCAGGTCCCGGCGGTGGAAGTCGGGGTCCATCCCGGCCGCGATCTGCGCCTCCTCCCAGACCAGGGAGTGCACGCCCAGCTTCGGCTTCCAGTGGAACTTCACCAGGGTCGTGGCGCCCTTGGCGTTGACCAGCCGGAAGGTGTGGACGCCGAAGCCCTCCATCGTCCGGTACGAGCGGGGAAGGCCGCGGTCGGACATGTTCCACAGGGTGTGGTGGGTGGCCTCGGTGTGCAGCGTCACGAAGTCCCAGAAGGTGTCGTGCGCGCTCTGCGCCTGCGGGATCTCCCGGTCCGGGTGCGGCTTGCCGGCGTGGATCACGTCGGGGAACTTGATCGCGTCCTGGATGAAGAACACCGGGATGTTGTTGCCGACCAGGTCGAAGACGCCCTCGTCGGTGTAGAACTTCGTGGCGAAGCCGCGGGTGTCGCGCACGGTGTCGGCCGAGCCGCGCGACCCCAGGACGGTCGAGAAGCGCACGAAGACCGGCGTCTCGACGTCCTTGGCCAGGAACCCCGCCTTGCTGATCTTGGCGGCGGCGCCGTAGCCCACGAAGGTGCCGTGCGCGGCGGCGCCACGGGCGTGGACGACCCGCTCCGGGATCCGCTCGTGGTCGAAGTGGGTGATCTTCTCGCGCAGGTGGTGGTCCTGGAGCAGCACCGGCCCGCGCGGACCGGCCTTCAGCGAGTGGTCGGTCTCGTAGAGCCGGGCGCCCTGGGCGGTGGTGAGCCGCTCGCCGCCCTGCGCGACCTCCTTGCGCGGGGTGCCCGTGGGCTGGCCGGTCGGGCTGTACGTGTCGGGACCCGTCTGGTCGGGCTTGGGCGGCAGCGGGCCGGTCGGCTCCGTCGGCTCGTCGAGCTGCGGCGGCACCGGGGCCGGCGCCCCGGGAATGTCGTTGCGGGGGTGCACGGCCTCCTGGACCTTCTCGACGACCTTCTCGGTGGCTGCCGCCACGGGGTTCTTCTTCTGGGCGCTCACGGGGTTCCGTTCATGGGGAGAGAGGCAGGGGGACGAGGCGCGTCGGGAGGCTCACCGCTCGGCACTCCCGACGCGGCCTCAGTGACCGAGGGCCTTGGCGAGCTGGGCCTTGTTCATCTTCGAGCGGCCCTTGATGTTGCGCTGGCGCGCCTCGTTGTAGAGCTGGTCCCGGGTGGGTCCGCCCGAGCCGGAGTGGGAGCGCTGTCCGCCGCGCTTGGCGGAGGACATGTCCTCGAGGGAGCTGCGGCTCGCGGTGCGGGACTCGCCGGCGCGGGCGCGCTCCTTGTTCACCGTCCGCGCGGCGATCTCCTCGGCGCGCTCGGTGCTCCGGCCCTGGCGCTTCTGACTGTCCTTGATGTGCTCGTACTGCCGCTCGCGCTTCGCGTTCGATCCCCGGGGCACCGTGATCACCTCTCTTGTCCGTCGATGTCCGCTTGGCGCCGATCGCCTACCCCGCCATCCTCGGCACGCACACCCCATCCGGCACGCGGATACGCCCATCCGGCGGCGGGCGGCGGAGGAGGCGCGCGCCGGTCCCGACGGAGGAGGTTTGCGGTGAAACCTGCGGGATATCCGGGCGGAGGCGGGGAAGGCGCTCGCGGACCGGGGTCACTCGTGGGGTCCACGGGCCCGGTGGGGCGTTCGCTCGCGAGGGGCGCCGTTCCCGTTCGGCCGGAGGATCTTCGAGGAGGGCGTCTTGTCCGCACACCCAGGTTTCGAACTGATATTCGCCGACGCGGACGCATCGCCCCTGCGGGGTGCCGCCAACCGTGGGCAGCACAGCGTCCACGTCGCGCGGACGTCCACGACAGGACCGGGCGGGTACCCGATCTACGTCGACTCGACGGGGATCATCCGCGCCGAGATCAGCGAGCGGGGCGAGGTGCGGATGCTGGCGTCGGGCTTCGGGCAGAAGCCGCAGCAGCCCCTGCGCTGCGTCCCCTCCCGCGACCGCGACGTCCGGCCGGAGCCGTCCGCCTCGGCCTGAGGCCCGGCGGCGGGTCGCAAGCCGCGGATCGGAAAGGGGAGGTCAGAGCTGCGTGAGCATGCCGGCGCGCAGGCCGCGGATGATGCGGCTCAGGAGCCGCGAGACGTGCATCTGCGAGACCCCGAGTTCGACGCCGATCTCCGACTGCGTCATCTCCTGTCCGAAGCGCATCCGCAGGATCCGCAGGTCGCGCTCGCCCAGCTCCGCGAGGAGGGGCTTGAGGGCGTGCAGGTTCTCGACGCCCTCCATCCCCGGGTCGTCCGCGCCGAGCCGGTCGCCCAGCGAGCTCGCGGGATCGTCGGGGCTGTCGCCGGAGGTGATGTCCAGCGACCCCGCCGTGTAGCCGTTGCCGGCCACGACCCCCTCCATGACCTGCTCGCGGGTCAGGCCCATGTGCTCGGCAAGCTCCGCCGTGGTGGGCACGTGGTCCAGCCGCTGCGCCAGCGCCTCGTTGGCCTGCGCGAGGGCGATCCGGCGCTCCTGGAGGCTGCGCGGCACGTGGACGGCCCAACTGGTGTCCCGGAAGGAGCGCTTGATCTCACCGACGATGGTGGGGATGGCGAAGGTGGTGAACTCCACCTCGCGCGACAGGTCGAACCGGTCGATCGCCTTGATCAGCCCGATCGTGCCGACCTGGACGATGTCCTGCATGTCCTCCGGACGGTTGCGGAACCGGCCGGCGGCGAACCGGACCAGGGACAGGTTCAGTTCGATGAGGGTGTTGCGCGCGTACTGGTACTCGTACGTGCCCTCCTCGGCCGTCCGCAGCCGGTCGAAGAACAGCTTCGACAGGGCCCGCGCGTCCTTCGGGGCGACCTTGTCCGCCTCCGCGATCCATGGGAGTTCCCCGACCATCGGACCGGGGCTCTCGCAGCGGTCGTCGGCGGGGTTCACACGGGTCTGCGCGGCCAGCATGGACATGGTTCTCGGCCTCCCGGGCACAGCGGGCATTGCGGTTCGCCTACCCCGGCGCCCGCCCGCCATGTCCGGAGGGACCGTCAGAAGTTGATGGTGGAGACGACGTACACGATCGGGTGAGCCGCGTCGGTGAGGTCGACGGTGATGTCGTGGTCCGGCTTGTCACCGTGCTGGGTGGTCGCCACTCCGGCCCAGACGCGGCCCGATCCGAACGACCAGCCGGGCACCTTCGCCTGCGCGGGCGTGATGGTGACGTTGCCCGGCTTCAGCGCGGAGCGGCTGGTGCCCACCTGCGCGAGGAAGGTGTCGAGGCCGCCCGCGGTGGGCGCGAACTGGACGAACAGCTCGCTGGTGTTCCAGTTGTTGGTCTCCACGTAGGCGATCTTGCGGGTCCAGTCCAGCGGGATCGGCACCTGGTATATCCGGCGCTGCACCTGGGTGGGCCAGTCCCACGTCAGGTGCTTGACCGCGGCCGACTCCTCCTTCTCCTGGCCGCTGTTGCGGCTCTGCTCTGCGGAGATGATCACGTAGCCGACGGGGACCAGGATCAGCAGCGGGACCACCGTCCAGTGGACCCAGCGGGGCACCTGGCGCAGCGGCCTGCCGTGCGGGCGGTCGGTGCTCATCGGCCCTCCGCCCGGCCGAAGCGCTCGTAGCGCTCGACGCGGCGCCGGTTGGCGCGGCGGAACCGCCGGGCGACCAGCCGGGCGAGGTCGGCCGCGCCGACCAGCCCCGCCTCGTTGCCCAGCTCGGCCTGGACGATGCGGGCCTCGGGGCGGTAGCCGCGCCCGGTGAGGTTGCGGCGGAAGGCGTCCCGGGCCGGCCCGATGAGCAGGTCGTCCGCGGCGCTGACGCCGCCGCCGATGACGAAGCAGGAGGGGTCGAGCGCGGCGGCGAGGTTGGCGATGCCGACGCCGAGCCACTGGCCGATGTCCTGGAGCAGCTCGACGCACATGGCGTCGCCCTCGCGGGCCAGCTGCGTGATCAGCGGCCCGGTGATGTCGCCGATGTTGCCGCCGACCCGCTCGATGATCCCGTACGCGACGGGCGACTCGGCGGCCGCCATCTCGCGGGCCTCGCGGACCAGCGCGTTGCCCGAGCTGTACTGCTCCCAGCAGCCGCGGTTGCCGCAGGGGCAGCGGTGGCCGCCGGGGACGACCTGCATGTGGCCGAACTCGCCGGCCACCCCGTAGCGGCCGCGCTTGACGTGGCCCTCCTCCAGGATGGCGCCGCCGATGCCGGTACCGAGGGTGATCATGACCAGGTCGTCCTGGCCGCGGCCGGCGCCGAAGCGCCACTCGGCCCACGCCGCGGTGTTGGCGTCGTTGTCGACCATGACCGGCACCAGCAGCCGCTCCTCCAGCCGGTCGCGCAGCGGCTCGTCGCGCCACGACAGGTGCGGGGCGAAGAGCACCCGCGAGCGGTCGGCGTCGACCCAGCCGGCGGCGCCGATGCCGACCGCGTGCACGTCGTGCCGCTCCGACAGGTCCAGGACCAGCTCGACGATGGTGTCCTCGACCACCTTCGGGCTCTTGCTCCGGTCCGGTGTCTCGGTGCGGAGCTGCTCCAGGATGTTGCCGTCCGGGTCCACCACCCCGGCCGCCACCTTGGTGCCGCCGATGTCGATGCCGACCGTCGGCACCCGCGGCGCCGTCAGGTGGGAGCGGCGCTCCCGGCGGCCGACGGTCTGCAGCACCGTCGCCCGGGCGGCGCCCTTGCGCTGGAATGCTGATCGGTCGCTGCGTGACACTGCTGGCAAGGGTCGTCTCCGGATCGGTGGCTGTGGTGCCGATTGTGCCGCACCGAGGACGTGCCCCGCGCAGCCCGGGCTGGGTCAGCCCTCGCGGGCGAGCTCGTGGCTGAGCTGCTCCAGTTCGCTGCCGCCCGCCATCTGGCGGGTCAGTTCCTCCAGCGTAATGCCCGTTTTGGGGTAGCTTCCGGCCATCGCGCCGCGCTTGAGCAGGATGAACCGGTCGCCGACCAGGAACGCGTGGTGCGGGTTGTGGGTGATCAGGACCACACCGAGCCCGGCGTCGCGCGCGGCGGCGACGTACTTGAGGACGACACCGGACTGCTTGACGCCGAGCGCCGCCGTCGGCTCGTCGAGGACCAGGACCTTGGCGCCGAAGTGGACGGCGCGGGCGATGGCGACGCACTGCCGCTCACCGCCGGACAGGGTGCCGATGGGCTGGTCCACGTCGCGCAGGTCGATGCCCATCCGCAGCAGCTCGCCGCGGGTGGTCTCGCGCATGGTGCGCACGTCGAGGCGGCGCAGCGGTCCGCGGCCCTTGGTGGGCTCGGAGCCGAGGAAGAAGTTCCGCCACACCGGCATCAGCGGCACCACCGCGAGATCCTGGTAGACGGTGGCGATGCCGTGGTCGAGGGCTTCGCGCGGCGAGGTGTGCCGCACGGGCTCGCCGTCGACCTCGTAGGTGCCCGCGTCGTGCTGGTGCAGCCCCGAGATGATCTTGATGAGGGTGGACTTGCCGGCGCCGTTGTCCCCCAGCACGCAGGTGATCTCCCCCGCGTGCACCTCCAGGGAGACCCCCTCCAGGGCCTTGATGTTGCCGTAGTACTTGCTCACGTCGGTGAGCTTGACCAGCGCGCTCATGCGGTCGCCTCCGCCCGCTTGCGGACCCATGCGTTCAGCAGCGTGGCCAGCAGGAGCATGGCCCCGAGGAAGAACTTGAACCAGTCCGGATTCCACTGGGCGTACACGATGCCCTTGCTCGTCATGCCGAAGATGAACGCGCCGACCGCGGAGCCGATCGCCGACCCGTAGCCGCCGGTCATCAGGCAGCCGCCGATGACGGCCGCGATGATGTAGAGGAACTCGTTGCCGACACCCTCGCCGGACTGCACCACGTCGAACGAGAAGAGCAGGTGCTGGCCGGAGATCCAGGCGCAGAACGCGACCGCCATGTACAGGCCGATCTTGGTGCGGACCACCGGGACGCCGACCGCGCGGGCGGCGTCCGCGTTGCCGCCGACGGCGAAGATCCAGTTTCCGGCGCGGGTGCGCAGCAGCACCCAGGTGGCCACGGCGACCAGCGCCGCCCACCACAGGATGGTGACCTTGAGGTCGATGTCGCCGAGGGTCAGGTGCGAGGCGAAGAGCACCCGCGCCGACTCGAAGCCCTCCATGTCGGCGATGGACTTGGTGCTGACCGTGCCGCTGATGAGCTTGGTGAAGCCCAGGTTCAGCCCGGTGAGCATCAGGAAGGTGCCGAGCGTGATGATGAAGCTGGGCAGCTTGGTGCGGGTCAGCAGGAACCCGTTGAAGAAGCCGATGGCCAGGGTGACGGCCAGCGAGACCGCGACGCCCGCCCAGACGTTCGCCGTCATCTGGTAGCTGAACATCGAGGAGACCAGCGCGGAACTGGTGACCATCACGCCGGTCGACAGGTCGAACTCGCCGCCGATCATCAGCAGCGCGACGGGCACCGCCATGATGCCGATGGTCGAGGCCGCGTACAGCACGGTCCCGAAGCTGGACCACTGCAGGAACGAGTCGGCGGCGATCGAGAAGAAGACGAAGACGGCGGCCGCTCCGACGACCGAGCCCAGTTCCGGGCGCCCCATCAGCCGGCGCGCCGCCGAGCGGTGCACCAGCCGGTCGTCCGGCGCCCCGCCCGCCGGGTCCGGGCCGTCCCGGCCCGCGGACTTGTCCAGTGTCGTGGCCGGTGTCATCGCGTCCCCCGTTCGGTGTACTTCTCCAGCGCGGCGGCGTCCTTCTTCGTCAGGATCTGCGGGCCGGTGAGCACCGGTTTCCCGCCGCCCAGCGCGTCGGCGTTGTAGCGGTAGAGCCAGAGCAGGTCCACGGCCTCGTAGCCCTGCAGGTACGGCTGCTGGTCGACGGCGAAGCCGATCGTGCCGGCGGACAGCGCGTCGGCGACCTGTGCGTTGAGGTCGAAGGTGTCGACCTCGGCGCTGCTCGACGCCTGCTGCTTGGCCTTGACGGCGGTGGCGGCGAACGGCGCGCCCAGGGTGACCACCGCGTCGATGGACTTGTCGGCCTGGAGCTTGGCCTGGATCGTGGACTGCACGTCGGGCATGTTGGTGCCGTCGACGTAGAGGTTGTCCATCGTCCCGGCGAAGGTGCCCTTCGCGCCGGCGCAGCGCTCCTCGTGGCCGACGTTGCCCTGCTCGTGCAGGACGCAGATGGCGTGCTTCTTCCCGCGCTTGGCCAGCTCCTCGCCGACGGCCTGGCCGGCGATCTTCTCGTCCTGCCCGATGTGGCTGAGCGCCCCGAAGGCCTTGGACTGGTCGGAGCCGGAGTTGATCGTGATGACGGGGATGCCGGCCTGGACGGCCTTGGCCACGACGTCCTTCATCGCGTCGGGCTTGGCGAGGGTGACCACCAGGCCGTCGACGTGCTGGTCGATGGCGGCCTGGACGAGCTGCGCCTGCTCGTTCCCCTGGTTGCTGCTGGAGTAGACGAACTTGATGTTGTCCTTGCGGGCGGCCTGCTTGGCGCCGTTCTGGACGATGTCCCAGAAGGTGTCGCCGGCGCCCGAGTGGGTGACCATGGCCACCGTCCACTTCGGCGTGTCGACGCCCGAGCCGCCGCCCGCGGACTGCGCGGCCCGTTCCTCGGCCCGCTTGCCGCCGGTGCTGCTGCACCCCGCCAGCGAGGCCCCGAGCACCGCCGCCAGCAGTGCGCCGATCGCGCGCGTCCCCGTCCTAGCCATCGCCACGAAGCTGTGCCCTTCCCTGCGGATCCCGGTGCCGCCGGGAGCCCCATGATCGGCCCCGGCGGCCCAAGTATCTGTCAAGGGGGGCGGCGGCGCTGTCATCGGGTACCGCGCTGCGTGTACTTCTCCAGCTGCGGCACGTCCTTCTCGGTGACGAGGGCGGGTCCGGTCAGCACCGGACGGCCGCCGCCGATGACGTCGCCGTTCGTCCGGTAGAGCCACAGCTCGTCCACCGCGAGGTACCCCTGGAGGTAGGGCTGCTGGTCGACGGCGAAGCCGACCTCCTTGCTCTTGAGCTGCTTGACCACGGCCGCGTTCAGGTCGAAGGTGTCGACCTCGACCTTGGCGCCGGTCGCCTTGACGGCCTGCACGGAGGTGGCGGCGAAGGGCGCGCCCAGGGTCAGCACCGCGTCGATGGTCTTGTCGGCCTGGAGCTTGGAGGTGACGGAGGAGAGCACGTCGGGCATGTTCGTGCCGGTGACGTAGAGCTTCTGCATCGAGCCCTTGAAGGTCTTCGCGGCCCCGGCGCAGCGCTCCTCCAGCGAGACGTTGCCCTGCTCGTGGATGACGCACAGCGCCTTCTTCAGCCCCCGCTTCGCCATCTCCTCGCCGACCGCCTCACCGGCCACCGCCTCGTCCTGGCCGATGTGGCTCAGCGCGCCGTAGGCGGCGGAGAACTGGGAGCCGGAGTTGATGCTGACGACGGGGATGCCGGCCTGGACGGCCTTGCGCAACACCGCCTTGAGCGCCTCCGGCTTGGCCAGCGTCACGATGATCCCGTCGACCTTCTGGTCGATCGCGGTCTGGACCAGCTGTGCCTGCTCGTTCCCCTCCTTGTTGTTGGAGTAGAGGAACTTCACGTTGTCCTTGGCCGCGGCCTGCTTCGCGCCCTTCTGCACGATGTCCCAGAACGTGTCGCCCTCGCCCGAATGGGTGACCATCGCGATGGTGAGCTGCGGGGTCCCCGCCCCGTTCACCGCGTCCGCGGTGTCCTTCTCCTCGGTCTTCTTCCCGCCGGAACTGCTGCATCCGGCGGCGGCGAGCGCTATCGCCAGGGCGAGTGCCGCCGCGGACAGAGCCGTACGCCTGCGTGCCATGGTGGGTCCGCCTTCTCCTCCGGCCGCCCGGGTCCGGTCCGGTGAACGGCACTGGTGGTTTCTAACGGGGGGCGCGGTGCAGCGTCAAGACTTTGTACGGACATACTTACGTAAACGTCGCAGAGGGACCCGGCTCCGGGGCCCGGCGGCACCCGCCGCGGGCGGCCGGGCCGGATCCGTTTGGCGCTCCGCGCGGCGCTGGGGCATAACTGCCTGATGGACGCATCCCAGGCCGACGCCTACCTCGCGCGCATCGGGGCGGCCCGCCCCGCCGCCCCCGACGCCGCCGCGCTGCGCGAGCTGCAGCTGCGCCATCTGCTCGCCGTGCCGTTCGAGAACCTCTCGATCCACCTCGACGAGGAGATCGGGCTGACCGAGGAGGCGCTGCTGGCCAAGGTCGTCGGGGCCGGGCGCGGCGGCTTCTGCTACGAACTCAACGGCCTGTTCGGCGCGCTGCTGGCCCGGCTCGGGTACCCGGTGACGCTGCTGGCCGGCCGGGTCTTCGGCGACGACGGGGTGCCGGGGCCGCCCTTCGACCACCTGGCGGTGCGCGTCGAGGCGTCCGGCCCCTGGCTGGTCGACGTCGGCTTCGGCCGGTTCGCCCACCATCCGCTGCGGCTGGACAGCCGCGCGGACCAGGAGGACCCCGGCGGCGTCTTCCGCGTGGTCGACGCGCCGGACGGCGACCTCGACGTCCTCAAGGACGGCGAGCCCGAGTACCGGCTGGAGCAGCGCCCGCGCGGCCTGGCCGACTTCGCACCCACCTGCTGGTGGCAGAGCACCTCCCCCGCGTCCCACTTCACCCGGTCGCCGGTCTGCTCGCGGCTCACCCCGGCCGGGCGGATCACCCTCAGCGGCGACTCCCTCATCAGCACGGAGGACGGCGAGCGGCAGGAGCGGGAGGTGGCGCGGGACGACCTGCTCGCCGTCTACCGCGACTCCTTCGGCGTCGTCCTCGACCGGCTCCCCCGGCAGGCGCCGAAGGAATCGCACTGAGGGCCGGACGCTCACACCTTCGCGGGACATCCGGCGGGCCGGTCCCCCGCCCCGCCGGCTCCCGGCACTCCCGTCCACCGCAACGGACGCCGCGTGCGCCGCACTTGCCGGGCGGACGCGGCGGGCCCGCCGGTCCGACCGGCTCGCATACGATGACGCCGTCGAGCAGCGAGCGTCCGCGCTACGACCTCCGTCACCGCTGGAACTGGATAGTGATGAATCCCGACAGGTTCGCCCGCCTGGTGCAGATCCGCCGCCACATCCACGCGCACCCGGAAACGGCGCGCAAGGAGTTCGGCACCACCGCCTTCATCGCCGAGCAGCTCACCGCCGCCGGCCTCGCCCCGCAGGTCTTCCCCGGTGGCACCGGGCTGTCCTGCGACATCGGCGACGGGCGCGGCCCGCTCGTGGCGCTGCGCGCCGACATCGACGCGCTGCCCGTCGCGGACGAGAAGGAGGTCCCCTACCGTTCGACCGTGCCGGGGACCTGCCACGCCTGCGGGCACGACGTGCACACCACGATCATGCTCGGGCTCGCGCTGGAGCTGGCCGAGGCGCCGGAGGCGATCGAGGGACGGGTCCGGTTCGTCTTCCAGCCCGCCGAGGAGGCCGTGCCCAGCGGCGCCCACGAGGCCATCGCGGCCGGGGTGCTCAAGGACGTGGCGGTCATCTACGCCCTGCACTGCGATCCGGCGGGCGAGGTGGGCCGGGTCGGCATCCGCACCGGCCCCATCACCTCCAGCCTGACCGCGTTCGACCTCCGGATCACCCAGCCCGCGGCCGGCGCTGAGCCGGGCGCCCACCCCGCGGACCTGGTGATGGTGATGGCCAAGCTCATCACCGACCTGCCGACCGCCCTGCAGAACGCGCTGCCGGCCGGGGCCGCCATGGTGGCCTCCGCGGTCTTCGGGACCGTCAACAGCGTCCCCGGCGCCGACGGCCGGCCGGAGAGCGTCACGTCCCTGGGAACCGTGCGGTCGCTGAGCCGTGAGGCGTGGGCGGCGGTGCCGGAGCTGTTCCAGCGGCTGGCCACCGCGATCGTCTCCCCGTACGGCGTGACCCTGCACGCCGAGTTCAACCAGGTGGCGCCCGCCGTCACCAACGACCCGGACGCGATGCGGGTGTTCGACGCGGCCGTCACCTCCGCGCTCGCCCCCGGGGCGCGCTACGAGACCCCGCAGAGCCTGGGCGGTGAGGACTTCGCCTGGTACCTGGAGTCCGTCCCCGGCGGCCTGGCCCGGTTGGGGGTCCGGCCCCGCGGCCGGGAGACCGCCTACGACCTGCACAGCGGACGGTTCGACGTCGACGAGGAGTGCATCGCCGTCGGCGTCGACCTGATGCGCGAGACGCTGCGGCTGGCGCTCACCGAGTACGGCTCCCGCTGAGACCCGGCGTCACGGGCCGGGTGCCTAGACGCCCCAGGCGCGGCGCTGCGCGGCGAAGGCCTCGTGGAACTCGGGGAAGGTCTTCTTCACGCATCCCGGGTCGTCGAACGTGACGCCCGGGGTGCGCAGCCCCGCGACGGCGAAGCTCATGGCGATGCGGTGGTCGCCGCGGCAGGCGATCTCGGTGGCGACCGGCGTGCCGGGGTGGATCTCGATCCAGTCGCGTCCGGTCTCGACCCTGATGCCCTGGCGGCGCAGGTTCTCCGCGCAGGCGTCCAGCCGGTCGCACTCCTTGACCCGGGTGTTGTACACGTCCTCGATCCGCACCGGGCCGTCCGCGAACGGCGCGATGGCGGCGAGGGTCGGCATGGTGTCGGAGATGTCGCGCATGTTGACGGTGATACCGGAGAGCCTGCCGGTGCCGGTGACCGTGGTGGCGTCCGCGCGGGTCTCCACCCGCGCGCCCATCCGCCGCAGGACGTCGACGAAGCGCAGGTCGCCCTGGAGCGCGTCCGCGCCGAGGCCCGGGACGGTCGCCGAGGCGCCGGTCAGCGCGGCGGCGGCGAAGAAGTAGCTCGCGGTGGAGGCGTCGGGCTCGATGTCGTAGTCGGTGGCGCGGTACCCGCCGGGCGGGACGGTGAGCGTGTCGCCCTCCCGCAGCACCTCGACGCCGAAGCTGCGCATCATCGCGAGCGTGATCTCGACGTAGGGCGCGGAGACCAGCCCCGTCACGCGGATCCGCAGGCCCTCCGCCGTGAGCGGGGCGACCAGCAGCATCGCGGTGAGGAACTGGGACGACAGGCTCGCGTCCAGTTCGAGGTCGCCGCCCTTGATGCCGCGCCCGGTCACCGTCAGCGGCAGGTGGCCCTCCGCCTCCTCGTGCCGCAGGTCGACCCCGAGCCGGCGCAGGGCGTCGGTGAGCGGGGCGACCGGGCGGCGGCGCATCTGGGCGGAGGCGTCGAAGCGGTACGTGCCGTGGCCGGCGGCGGCGAGCGCGGGCAGGAAGCGCGCGGCGGTGGCCGCGTCACGGCAGTACACGTCCGCCTGCCCGACGGCGGGCCCGGCCGGGCGGCCCTCGATCCGCCAGAGGTCCGGCGCGCGCTCGACCGCGTAGCCCAGCTTCACCAGGCCCTCGGCGAAGCCGTCCGTGTCGTCGGAGAGCAGCGGCCGCCGCAGCGTGGTCGTGCCGTCCGCCGCGGCGGCGAGGAACAGCGCTCGGGCGGTGACCGACTTGGAACCCGGCACGGCGACAACGGACACTTCTGGGCCTCCCGATACGACGCGGACGCGCGTCAGCGGCGCTGCTGATGCCTTGATCGGGACCGATTCTAGGTGCGCTCCTGGCCGGTGGCGGACCCGGACCGGCTCAGAAACGCACCGGCAGCCGGTGCACCCCGCGGATCAGCATGCCGGGGCGCCAGCTCAGGGTCGCGGGGTCCGCGTCGAGCGCCAGGTCCGGGCAGCGCTCCAGCAGGGTGCGGATCGCGGTGCGCCCCTCGATGCGGGCCAGCGGGGCGCCGAGGCAGTAGTGGATGCCGTGGCCGAACGCCAGGTGCCCCTGGGCGGAGCGGTGGATGTCGAACGTGTCCGGCTGCTCGAAGCGCGCCGGGTCGCGGTCCGCGGAGGCCAGCGCCACCAGGACCGGCTCGGCCGCGGGTATGACCGTGCCGCCGATCGCGACGGGCTCGGAGGTGAACCGCCACGTCGACGTCTCGACGGGCCCGTCGTAGCGCAGCATCTCCTCGACGGCGCCGTCCAGCAGCGAGGGGTCGGCGCGCAGCTCGGCGAGCTGGGCGGGGTGCCGGAGCAGCGCCAGGACCCCGTTGGAGATCAGGTTGACGGTCGTCTCGTGCCCGGCGACCAGCAGCAGGAAGGCCATCCCGACCAGTTCCTCGGCCGACAGCTGGTCGCCGTCCTCGTCCCGGGCCCGCAGCAGCGCGCTCATCAGGTCGTCAGCGGGAGCGCTGCACCGCTTGTCCTCGATCAGCTCCGCCAGGTACGCGCCCATGGCCTCGACGGCGGCGTGCTCCGCCTCGGCGCCGGACTGGCCGACGATCACGTTGGACCACTGGCGGAACGCGTCGCGGTCCAGCGACGGGACGCCGAGCAGCTCGCAGATGACGGTCATCGGGAGCGGGAACGCGAGCGCGTCGACCAGGTCGGCGCGGCCCGGCGGCAGCATCGCGTCGAGCAGTTCGTCGGTGATCTGCTGGATCCGCGGCTGCAGCGCCTCGACGCGGCGGCCGGTGAACTCCCTGGCCACGAGTTTGCGGAGCCGGGTGTGGTGCGGCGGGTCGGCCTCCAGCATGTTGGCGCTGATGCTGTTCATCTCGGCGAGCGGGTCCAGGGTGCGCCAGTTCTTGCTGAACCGCGGGTCCGCCAGCGCCGAGCGCACCGCCTCGTGGCCGACGACGAGCCACAGCTCACCGTTGTCGACCGTGCGGACCCGGTGGACCGGGCCCTGCTCGCGCAGCTTGGCGTAGATCGGGTACGGATCGGCGGTGAACTCCTCGCCGTAGGCGGTCAGATCGACGATCTCGGACATACCCATAACCTCCCCCGGTTCGGGCCGACGTGCCGTCCTCGCACCGTAACCGGCCGCCGCCGGGGCGCGCCTCCCCCTCACGGAGGAGCCTGCGGGGTGGACGGGACGGGCGGGGCGGACGGGATCAGCGGGCGTCCGCCAGGCGGGCCAGCAGCTCGGTCACGCGCTTGGCGACGGTGTCCCGGTCGCCCTCGGTGAGTTCGGCTCCCATGCCGCAGGCCACCGCGCCCGCGGCGATCCACTCCGGCGCGGTGTCGATCGTGATGCCGCCGGTGGGCAGCACGGCGGCCTGCGGCAGGGCGGCGGCCACGTCCGTGATCCAGCCGGGGGCGTGGGCCGAGGCGGGGAAGAGCTTGAGCGCGTCCGCGCCGAGTTCCATGGCGCGGACCATCTCGGTCGGGGTCGCCACGCCGGGGAAGACCGGGACGCCGTAGCG
The DNA here is from genome assembly GCF_040636125.1 of Streptomyces sp. NPDC006733. Taxonomy (NCBI): domain Bacteria; kingdom Bacillati; phylum Actinomycetota; class Actinomycetes; order Kitasatosporales; family Streptomycetaceae; genus Streptomyces; species Streptomyces sp. NPDC006733. The sequence goes on from NZ_JBEYJD010000020.1 coordinate 15,469, forward strand.
GTGGCCGGTCCGCACGACGCCCTCGTCCAGGCCGGGCGAGGCGAGGAAGCGGGCTCCGGCGTCGACGGCCATCCGCGCGGAGGTGGCGTCCAGGACGGCCCCCGCGCCGATCACCGCGTCCTCCCCGACCTCGCGGACGAGGGTGGTCACCGCCTCGAGCGCGAAGGGGGTGGTGAGTGAGATCTCCAGCGTGGTCAGCCCGGCGGAGAGCAGCATGTCGGCCACCGCGGCGGCCTGGTCGTAGCTCTCGCTGCGGACGACGGCGAAGACCCGCTGGGCCAGCGCGGCCCGGGTGATCTCCCAGCGGTACACGGCGGATCGCCGTCCTTCCTCGAGGCTGTGGAACGGGGCGCATCATCGTCTGCCCGGCACGCTATCGGGTCCCTCCGACATCGAGGCACGCGGTTCGCGCCGACGTGTCCGGTCCGTAACACGCGAAAGCGCGGGGCGTGTGCCGGAGGAGGCTCCGGCGCACGCCCCGCGCGGCGGGGTCGGCTGGGGTGGGGGCGAGCTGGGGGTCAGCTGCTCAGCAGCTGAACTCGACCCGCTTGAACGACGCGTAGTGGTCGGCGGTGTAGTAGTCCTCGTCGACCGCCTGACCGGTGATGATCCGACGCGCGCCGCGGGTCGGCGAGCCGGGGGTGACGACGGTGTACTCGTGGTAGTAGCCGCTGGCGTGGCTGGGCAGCAACTGCTCCTGGTTCCGGAACACGACGCCGTCCTGCGAGTACGGGAACGGCCCGCCCGCGTCGATGAGGTCGAGGGTGTGGTGGGCCTGCGACGGCAGCGCCGAGTAGCAGATGCTGCCGACCGCGTTGATGGTGACCGCGGCGGACGGGGCGGCCGATGCCGTGGAGGCGGTGGCCGGGGCGAGGGCCGCCGGGGAGGCGGCGACCGCCGGGCCGCCGACGAGAAGGGTGCCCGCGAGGACGGCGAGCGCGCCGATTCGAGTGAGACGTGGGGTTCTCATGGGACCACCATGACGCGCGTAGACAGGGGTCCGTCAATCCCAACGACCGACTGTTTTCCAGGAGTTAACCGGCCGCCGCCGCGTCCCGGGCGCTCGCGCGGGAACGTCCCGTCAGCCCGAGTGGGTGGAGAACAGCCCGCCCGTCGGCCCCTGCTTGTCGGCGCCCTGGGCCTTCTTCAGCGCGTTGGCCAGGCCCTCGATCGTCATCGACTGCAGGATGACGCGGCCGTTGCCCTCCAGGGTCGCCAGCGACAGCCCCTCGCCGCCGAAGACCGCGTTCATCAGCCCCTGCCGGTCGAGGCCGCCGATCCGCTGCACGCCGTACTGGATGCCCTCCTCGAAGGCCACGATGCAGCCGGTGTCGACCTCGATGCGGCCGCCGAAGTCCGCCGGGTTCAGGTCGATGAAGTTCCCGGCACCCGCGATGACCACCGTGCCCCGCCCGGTGAACTTCTCCAGGACGAAGCCCTCGCCACCGCTGCGGCCGGTGCGCCCGCCCTGGAAGGCGATGCCGAAGTGGACGGTCGACTCGGCGGCCACGAAGGCGTCCTTCTCGGCGAACCAGGCCCGTGTCCCGTCCAGCTCCAGGGCCCGCATCTCGCCGGGCAGCACGCCGGCGAAGCCGACCGTGCCCTCGTCGCCGGTCGCGGAGAAGTACTGGAAGGCGAGGCTCTCGCCCGCGAGCGCCCGCTGCCCCGCCTGCATGGCGGTGCCCATGGCCTGGCGGAGCATGCCGCCCATGCCCCCGGCCGCGCCACCGCCGCCTGCGGCCTGGCCGCCGCCCGGCCCGGACAGCCGGGTCTCCATGGTGACGTTCGACGTCTTGAACAGGAACTTCCCCGCCTCGCAGTACACCGTCCCACCCGGTTGCAGGGTGCAGACGGCCATCTGCATGGCATTGCCGACGATCTGCAGCTGCAGGGTCACGGCGGTACTCCTCGCGGGGCGGGGCGACGGGACGGGAGCGGCCGGAAGCCGCCCGTCCGGTCAACGTACCTCCAGCCGCGCCTCCCGGACGGTTGGGTTCCGGTTCCACGGCGCGCCGCCCGAGTCGAGCAGCCTGGCCAGCGGCAGGGTGGCCGCGCCGACGGTGACCGCGTCGGGTCCGAGCCGTCCCATCTCGATCGAGGTCTGGGCGCAGGGGTGGTGCAGCGCGTAGGCCACCGCCGCCTCGCGGACGGCCGGCAGCAGCCGGGGGCCGATCATGAGCCCGGCCCAGCCGCCGATCACGATGCGCTCGGGGTTGAAGAGGTTGATCAGGTCGGCGATCCCGGCGCCCAGGTACTCGGCGGTCTCCGCCAGGAGCGCCGCCGCGGACGGGTCGTCCTCGGCGGCGGCCAGCAGGGCCGTGAGCCCCACCTCCTCGCTCTGCCCCGCCGGTGCCCTGCCCCAGCGCTCCAGCAGCGCCTCGGCGCCCACGTACGCCTCCAGGCAGCCGCGCGCGCCGCAGCGGCAGAGCCGGCCGCCGACCTGGAGGGTGGTGTGCCCCCACTCGCCCGCGCTGCTGGTCGCCCCCCGGTACGGCTTGCCGTCGGCGACCACGCAGGCGCCGACGCCCGAGCCGAGCAGGGCGATGACGGCGCTGCCCGCGCCGCGTCCGGCGCCGAACCACATCTCGGCCTGGCCGAGCGTCTTCGCGCCGTTGTCGATGTAGAGCGGCAGGTCGGTGCCGGCCCGCAGCAGGCGGCCGAACGGGACCGCGTCCCAGCCGATCGTCTGGCCGTGCACGACGATGCCCTCGCCGCTGCCGAGGTCGACCCCGAAACCGTTCGCGGTGCCGGGGGCGGCGTCGCCCTGCTCGACGATGCCGGGGACCCCGACGCCCACGCCGAGCACGTCGCTCTCCGAGACGCCCGCGTCGCGGACGACGGCGGACAGACCGTCGAGAATCAGCCGCACGACGTGGTCGACGTCATGGCCGCTGTCCGACAGCGGCAGGTCGGCGGCGGCCAGTTCGGTCAGGGCGAGGTCGAACAGCTCGACCCGGACGCGGGTCTCGCCCACGTCCACCCCCACCACGCAGCCGTACCCGGCGGCGACCCTCAGCAGGATCCGCGGCCGGCCGCCGTCGGAGTCGACGGAGCCGGCCTCCTCGACCAGTCCGTCGGCGATCAGGTCGCCGACGACGTTGCTGATCGATCCGGCGCTCAGGCCGGAGTCCCGCCCCAACTCCTGGCGACTGAGCGGCCCCTCGAAATACAGGTGGCGCAACAGCGCCGAACGGTTGCCGCGCCGCAGGTCACGCACGGTTCGTTTGCCTCGATCTGCCATCCGGTCCTCCTCCCCTGACTCCCCGGCTGAAATCTATCGGTGCGCGAACTCTTGACGCCACCTTTTCTCACAAGTTAAATCACGCCCTGAAATAAGACACGGCGCCCGTTCACTTCTTGAACGGACGATGACCCGTTGCTGACGTGTTCCAGACCTGTTCCAGACCCGTTCCCGTTTCCGTTCCGTAGCGATCCCACCCCTGAGAGGGGACCGTCATGCGTACCTACCACCGGGCAGTCGCGGCAACCGCCATCGCCGCAGCGATGGCACTCACCGCTTCCGCCTGCGGCGGCGGCTCCAGCAACAACGACAGCGGCGGCAACAGCAGCCCGAAGACGCTGACGTACTGGGCGAGCAACCAGGGCACCAGCCTGGAGAACGACAAGCAGGTCCTGGAGCCCGAGCTGAAGAAGTTCGAGCAGCAGACCGGCATCAAGGTCAAGCTCGAGGTCGTGCCCTGGTCCGACCTGCTCAACAGAATCCTGGCCGCGGCCACGTCCGGCCAGGGCCCCGACGTGCTGAACATCGGCAACACCTGGTCCGCCTCGCTGCAGGCCACCGGCGCGCTGCTGCCGTTCGACGCCGCCACTTTCGGCAAGATCGGCGGCAAGGACCGCTTCGTCACCGCCGCCCTCGCCGCCGCCGGCGCGCAGGGCAAGGACCCGGCCGCCGTGCCGCTGTACTCGCTGGCCTACGGGCTCTACTACAACAAGAAGATGTTCGCCGACGCGGGCATAGCCGCCCCGCCCACCACGTGGGACGAGCTGGTCGCCGACGGCAAGAAGCTCACCAAGGACGGCAAGTTCGGCCTCGCCGTCGAGGGCGGCAACGGCTCGGAGAACATCCACCACGCCTTCGTCCTCGCCAAGCAGCACGGCTCGGACTTCTTCGACGCCTCCGGCAAGGCCACGTTCGACACCCCGGGGAACGTCGCCGCCGTCAAGCAGTACATCGACTTCATCGGCAAGGACAAGATCACGGCGCCCGGCAACGCCGAGTACTCGGCCAACCAGTCCCTGGCCGACTTCGCGACCGGCAAGGCCGGGATGCTGATGTGGCAGGCCGCCGCCTCCTCGCTGAAGTCCCACGGCATGAAGCCCGAAGACTACGGTGTGGCGCCGGTCCCGTTCCAGACCGCGGGCGCCACGGGCGCAACCGCCATCAACTCGATGGTCGCCGGCATCAACCTCGCCGTCTTCAAGAACACCAAGAACCTCGACGGCTCCCTGAAGTTCGTCAACTTCATGACCAGCCCGGCCGAGCAGAAGATCCTCAACGCCACCTACGGCTCGCTGCCGCCCGTCAAGGACGCGCAGAGCGACGCGGCCTTCTCCACGCCCGACTTGAAGACCCTGGCTGACGTGCTCGCCAAGAGCGCCGCCCCGCTGCCGCAGGTCCCCAACGAGAGCCAGTTCGAGACGCTGGTCGGCACCGCGATGAAGGAGCTCTTCGCGCAGGCCGCGTCCGGCAAGGACGTCACCACCGAGTCCGTGAAGAACGCCCTCACCAAGGCCCAGCAGCAGATGCCGGCCTCGTGATCGCGCGACTGCGCCGGATCGGCCTGCCCTACCTGCTCCTGCTTCCCGCGCTCCTGCTCGAACTGCTGATCCACCTCATCCCGATGATCGTCGGCATCGTGATGAGCTTCAAACAGCTCACCCAGTTCTTCATCCGCGACTGGGGCGCCGCGCCCTGGGCCGGACTGGACAACTACCGCATAGCGGTGGACTTCGACGCCCCGGTCGGTGAGGCACTGCTGCACTCGTTCTGGGTCACGCTCTGCTTCACCGTCCTGGCGGTCGGGCTCTCGTGGGTCCTCGGCACCGCGGCGGCGATCCTCATGCAGGACGCCTTCCGCGGCCGGGGGTTCCTGCGGGCGATCTTCCTGGTCCCGTACGCGCTGCCGGTCTACGCGGCCGTCATCACCTGGTCGTTCATGTTCCAGCGCGACACGGGAATGATCAACCACGTCATCCACGACCAGCTGCACCTCACCTCCGACCGGTCGTTCTGGCTGATCGGCGACAACAGCTTCACCGCCCTCGTCACCGTCTCCGTCTGGCGCTCGTGGCCGTTCGCCTTCCTGTGCCTGATGGCAGGGCTGCAGAACATCCCGCGCGAGCTGTACGAGGCGGCGTCGATGGACGGCGCGGGCGTCTGGCAGCAGATCCGCCGGATCACCCTGCCGTCGCTGCGGCCGGTCAACCAGGTGCTGGTGCTGGTGCTCTTCCTGTGGACGTTCAACGACTTCAACACGCCCTACGTGCTGTTCGGCAGGTCGGCGCCCGAGGCCGCCGACCTGATCTCCATCCACATCTACCAGTCGTCCTTCGTCACCTGGAACTTCGGCGCCGGTTCGGCGATGTCCGTGCTCCTGCTGCTGTTCCTGCTGTTCGTCACGGCGATCTACCTGCTCATCACGTCACGAAGGAGGGATCCGGCCGATGCGTAACGCCCCTCCCCCGTCACCGATGGCGCAGCCCAGGTCGTTCCACTGGACCCGGCGGATCTTCCTCACCCTGCTCACGGTCTTCACGCTCGCCCCGGTGTACGTGATGCTCAGCAGCTCGCTGAAGCCGCTGCAGGACGTGCAGGGCACGTTCCGCTGGATCCCGAGCGGCTTCACGATCCGGCCGTACATCGACATCTGGCACACGGTCCCGCTCGCCAAGTACTTCGTGAACTCGGTGATCGTCTCGGTCAGCGCGACCGTGGCCTCGGTGGCGGTGGCGATCTTCGCCGCCTACGCCGTCAGCCGCTACCGCTTCCGGGGCCGCAAGTTCTTCACCGTCACGGTGCTGTCGACCCAGATGTTCCCCGGCATCCTCTTCCTCCTCCCGCTCTTCCTGATCTTCGTGAACATCGGGAACTCGACGGGGATCGCCCTGTACGGCAGCCGCGGCGGCCTCATCCTGACCTATCTGACGTTCTCGCTCCCCTTCTCCATCTGGATGCTCGTCGGGTACTTCGACTCCATCCCGCGCGACCTCGACGAGGCCGCGATGGTGGACGGCTGCGGCCCGCTCGGCGCGCTCTTCCGCGTCGTCGTCCCGGCAGCGGTCCCCGGCATCGTGGCGGTGTCGGTGTACGCCTTCATGACGGCCTGGGGCGAGGTGCTCTTCGCGTCGGTCATGACGAACGACACCACCCGCACCCTCGCCGTCGGGCTGCAGGGATACGCCACCCAGACCGACGTGTACTGGAACCAGGTCATGGCCGCCTCACTCGTCGTGAGCGTGCCCGTGGTCGCCGGGTTCCTGCTGCTCCAGCGCTACTTGGTCGTCGGACTCACCGCCGGCGCCGTCAAGTGACCACCACCGAAAGGCTGCTCGTGAACGACCTCAGCGCTCTCCCCGCCGACTTCATCTGGGGCGCGGCCACCGCCGCCTACCAGATAGAAGGCGCGGTGGACGAGGACGGCCGGTCCCCGTCGATCTGGGACACCTTCTCCCACACCCCGGGCAAGGTGGCGGCCGGCGACACCGGCGACGTGGCCTGCGACCACTACCACCGGGTGCCCGAGGACATCGCCCTGATGGGCGAACTCAACCTGGACGCCTACCGGTTCTCCATCGCCTGGCCGCGCGTGATGCCGCAGGGCGGCGGGCCGGTCAACCCGGCCGGACTCGCCTTCTACGACCGGCTCACCGACTCCCTCCTCGAAGCGGGCATCACCCCCTTCCCGACCCTCTACCACTGGGACCTGCCGCAGGCCCAGCAGGACCGGGGCGGCTGGCCGGAGCGCGAGACCGCGGAGCGGTTCGGTGAGTACGCCTCGGTCGTCGCCGAGGCGCTCGGCGACCGCATCCACGACTGGGCGACGCTCAACGAGCCGCTCTGCTCGTCGTGGATCGGCCACCTCGAGGGCAAGATGGCCCCCGGCCAGACCGACATCACGGCCGCGGTCCGCGCCTCGTACCACCTGCACCTGGGGCACGGCCTCGCGGTCCAGGCGATCCGCGCCGCCAACGCGAACGCCCGCGTCGGCATCGTCAACAACCTCAGCCCGTGCGAGCCGGCCACCGACCGCGACGCGGACATCGCCGCCGCGATCCGCGCCGACGGCCACACCAACCGCTGGTGGCTCGACCCGATCCACGGCCGCGGCTACCCGCAGGACATGGTCGACCTGTACGGCGTCGACCTCCCGATCCAGAACGGCGACCTCGACACCATCGCGGCCCCGCTCGACTGGCTCGGCGTCAACTACTACTTCCGCAACGTCATCGCCGACGACCCGACCGGCCCGGCGCCGCGCGCCAAGCAGGTCTACCTGCCGGGCGTCCGGCGCACGGCGATGGACTGGGAGGTCTACGGCGACGGCCTGGAGCAGCTGCTCATCCGCGTCTCCGAGGAGTACGGCGCCCAGCGGATCTTCGTCACCGAGAACGGCTCCGCCTACCCCGACACCGTCGGCCCCGACGGCCAGGTCGACGACCCGGAGCGGCAGGCCTACCTGGAGGAGCACCTGGCCGCGTGCGCGCGGGCGGTGCGCCACGGCGCCCCGCTGGCCGGCTACTTCGCGTGGTCGCTGCTGGACAACTTCGAGTGGGCCTACGGCTACGACAAGCGCTTCGGCCTGATCCACGTCGACTACCCGACGCAGAAGCGCACGATCAAGGGCAGCGGCCGCCGCTACGCCGACATCATCACCGCCCACCACCGCCGCGCCCGCCGCGCGGCCTGAGATCGAGGCCCGGCCATCCGTACCCGTGGGGGGTACGGATGGCCGGGCCTCAACACGTCACGGCCTCCAAGCGGCACCGAACCTGCTTCCCCACGGGCGACCGCACCACCCGCCACCCCGAGGTGAGCAACTCCACCAGCGCCAGACCCCGCCCGGACTCGGCCTCGGCGTCATCCATCGCCACCCCCCGCCGCCGCGGCACCCCCACGGGATCCGGATCATGCACCCCCAGCACCACGGCCCCGCGCCTGACCGACACCTCCACCACGAGCGGCACCGACGGCCCACACGCCCGCACGGAGTTCCCGACCAGCTCGGACACGACCAGCTGCGCGCTCTCCGCGGTAGCGGAATCGACCCCGGCCTCGGCGAGCGCCCTACCGGTCAACTCCCGGACGGCACGGAGGTTCTCGCCGGAGGCGAGGAGATGGACGACGAAGCCGCGGGGTCTGCTGCGCAGGTAGAAGCCGGGGTTGAGCGTTCCGTGCGCTTCCGCCATGTCGCACATGGCACCTCCACAGGCAGTGTCGGATCGTGTGGCGCCGTGCGCCGGTCCGTTGACTCAGCGTGACGGCTCTCCGATGGTTACGCCCTCCCGATCCGATCGCAAGTTTTCTACCCAGATCGAGTGACAAGCGGTCACTTACCGTTCCCCACATCCCAGTTCGCGGTGTAGGACTCCCTTATGCCCAACTCTCCGCTGATTCCGACCGTCCGGCGCCGTCGTCTCGGCGCCACCCTGAAGCGCCTGCGCAACGACGCCGGGCTCACCCTCGACGAGGCCGCTGCCGCCATGGGGTGGAAGGGCCCGAAGATGTCGAAGATCGAGAACGCCGCACAGGCGATCCGCCCGGCGGAGGTCGGCGCACTGCTCTCGATCTACGGCGTCAGCGACGGCGAAGTCCACACGGCGCTGGAGAACCTGGCGCGGGACGCCGGGAAGAAGGGCTGGTGGCAGACGTACAGCGGGGTCGTAGCGCCGGCTTACGCGGACTACATCTCGCTGGAGTCCGACGCCGATCAGATCTGCGAGTGGGCGCCCCTGGTGATTCCGGGCCTACTGCAGACGGCCGCCTACGCACGCGAGAACATCGCGGGCATCACCACGTCACGAACTCCTGACGACATCGCAGCACTGGCCGAGGTCCGACTGGCACGGCAGTCCGTGCTCACCCGTCCGGGAAGTCCGCTGGAGCTGTGGGTCATCATCCACGAAGCGGCCCTGCACCAGCGGTTCGTGGTACGCCCGGCGACCATGCGCGAGCAGCTCCGCCGCCTTCTCGACGCAGCCGAGATGCCGAACGTGACGATCCAGTTGATGCCACTGAACTGCACCGCCCATCCGGGCGTCGTGGGCGGCTTCTCCATCGTCTCGTTCCCCGGCCCCATCCCCGATGTAGTCCTGCTGGAAAACCTGAGCGGAGCGGCATACGTTGAGGGCGATGGAGCTGTGCCCTTCACCAAGGCGTTCGAGCGGATCCGTGCGACGGCCTTGCCGATGGAGGACTCACTCGCCCGTATCGCGCAGATGGAAGAAGGCCACAGACAGTGAGCGGACCCAAGGCGGAGCTGTATGCGCACGACCTCTCGGCCGTCGCCTGGCGCAAGTCATCCGCCAGCGGAGCCGAAAACAACTGCGTGGAGATCGCCGATCTCCCGAACGGCGCCGTCGCCGTCCGCGACTCCAAGAACCCCGGGCGGGAGCCCCTCCGCTTCGACGCGGCGGAATGGGCCGCGTTCAGGCAAGGCGTCATCGCCGGGGAGCTCTGACCGTCCGGGTTCCGGCAGTGCGGAGAGGGCGTCTGCGGGCGGAGGGGGAGGCCCCGGCGCGGTGCGCCGGCCAGTGGGGCGGCCCGCTGCGCGGCCCGGGATGGGCAGCGCAGCCGGTCCGCTGCGCTCCCCGGGCGGGGCCCGGTGGCTCGTGTGCTCGGAACGCCGCTCTGTGGAGTTCTGTGCGACCTAAGTGATCCACAACTGCCAGACCGGCACCCCACAGGGCCCACGGGACATCGCCAGTCACAACCGCCACACCTTGCGGCGAGGTGGTGGCGCTGAAGGCCTGCCCACGCGAAGGGCAGCGCAGCGAGCCCGCCCGCTCCGCCACAACACGCCGCCCGCAGAGCCCCACCGGGCGCTATCCACCCCGCCGCGCCGCCAGGCCGCGCAGCGGGTCGAACCGCTGGCCGGCGCGCCGCGCCGGGGCCGCCCCTCCCCCCGGTCAAGGGGCGCAGCGCCGCAGACGCACCACTGCGCACTGCTGGGACCTCAGCCACCCCCGAGTCGCAGCGAACCACCGTAGGCGGCTGCGGCTGCGGCTGCGGCTCCGGCTCCGGCTCCGCGAGGAGGACGTCGTTGCGCCCGCTCTTCGCGCCCGGATCAGGGCCAGGGTCAAATCCGACCTGAACTCGCCGCCAGGCGAAGCGCGTTGAGCGCTAGAGCCAGCCGCCCCAGCCGAAGGAGAAGAGGTACGCCCGCCGTAGGGCGTCCGTGCCGCGGATGCCTCGGAGGAACATCACTGCCAGCGTCAGGGCGAAGAGCGTGGCGAACGCGCCCGTCACCAGGGCGCCGGCGACGGGTCCCGCCAGGCAGCCCACGAGCACGCTCGCGACGAGCACCGCCCCCAGGCCGAAGTGCGCGGCGGGCAGATCGGCGCGGATGACCTCGCGGATCGCCTGGCGGTCCCCCTTCAGGTCGGCGTTGTACCGCTCGCGCGCCGCCTTCGGATCGGCCGCGCGGCCCTCGGGCCAAGGCTCCACCGGGCGTCCCCGTTCTTCCGGCCGGATCGAGTTGTCCCGCGCAGGCTACGCCACGACGCTCCCCACCGTGTTCGGACCGGCGATCAGGCCGTGGCCGCGGCGTCCCGGTACAGCGCGGTGCGGAAGATGCCGGAGAGTGTGGTGCCGACCAGGAGGGCGCCCAGCAGGATCAGGACGGCGAACGCGCCGCCCGCTATCGCGAGGCCCGGGTCGTTCGACTCGGCGGCGAGCATGAAGGCCGCGAATCCGATGATCACCGAGAAGACCATCGGGAGCGCGATCCACAATGAACCCCACACCTGCCGCGAGAACGTCTCGCGCAGCAGTCGCGCCGACCGGCGGGTGCTCTCGACCACCCCGAGGCCGTCGACCATCATGGCCGGGAGCGCCAGGTAGGTGGCGATCGCCCAGCCGCTGCTGAAGAGCGTGCTCAGGACCCAGCCGACGACCGGGATCCGCTCCAGCTGCCGGATGAGCAGCAGAACCGTCGTGTTGAGCAGACTCCACGCCAGCAGCCGCGGCCAGTGCCGCAGGGCCCGCCGGTAGCTCGTGCCGATGCGGGCCGGCTCTCCCCGCAGCACGTCGTCGACCGCGCAGATCATCGCGGCGCTGCAGAGGGTGAAGGCGAATCCCAGCAGGAGGTAGCCGGCGCCGGAGGCGACGAGGTCGACGGTGGACGGCGACGACCCGGCCCCGTCCAGAACGAACGCCACCACCGTCAGGGCCCCGAACACCAGCAGCAGCGCGACAGCGCTGAGCAGCGGAAAGACCAGGAGGCGGCGGTTGCTGCGCAACACCCCGAAGGACATGCGAACGGGCTTGGCGGTGCTCATGAAGGGTCCCCCCGCGGGTGATCATGCTGCGTCGGACGCCACAGGTTATGCGAGTGCGCCGCCACGCACGCCGCCCGCCCCCGACCGCGTTCGGTCGGGGGCGGGCGGCGTGACGGTCGTCAGCTGATTTCTTCGGTGCGGGTGGTGAGGTGTTCCGCCCCGCGGGCGGTCAGCGAACCGTGCAGGCGCAGCCGGGAGATCCCCCCGTCGGGGAAGATGTCGATCCGCACCCGCGTCGCCGGAACCGGATTGACCAGGAACCGGTGGACGGTGTCGGGCTGCAGCTTCGTGCGCGGCAGCAGTTGCGTCCACTCATCCGACCCCTCGTCCTGCACGAACAGCGCCGCCCACCCGGCCGCGTTGCCCTTCAAATACGCGGTGTCGATCTCCACCGCCCGGATCACACCCTGCGCCACCAACCGGTACCGCACCCAGTCATTGCCCTTGTCCCGCCGCCGCCGCGTCTCCCAGCCGTCATCCATCTTCCGCGACCGGCCCGGCAGGATCGTGTTCACCGGCGACGAATAGAACCGGTCCGACGCGTCCTCCACCGTCCCGCCGTTCTCCAACGCCACCAGATCGAACGTCCCCAACTCCGCCAGCCACCCCGGATCCGGCGCCACCTCACCAAACACCCGCAGCCGCGCCACCCCCCCATCCGGATGCTGCTTCAACCGCAGATGCGTGAACCGCCGCTCCACCTCCACCGCGAACCCGTTCTCCGCGTGACCTCCCACCGCGGTACGCGGCACGATCGTCGTCCACTGCACCCCCTCCGCCAGCAGATCCTCCGCCGACGCGGACAGCGAGTGCGCGGTCGCCTCCACCGACACCGACTGCGGGTAGTTCCCGCGAAAGTGCGCGGTGTCCACGACAACCCCGCGGATCACCCCAGGCGCACCGAGCCGGATCAGCGCCCAGTCATGATCGGCGTCCACCGGATGCGGCTGATCGGCGCCCGCACCCCGGCGACGACGGGTCTCCCACCCGTCCATGATCTTGCCCTTGTGCCCGAAACGCTCCGGATCGAAATGCGCCGGCTCCGGCAGCAGCAGATTCTCCCGCTCCGCGAAGAACTCGTCATTCGCCGCGATCACCCCCGCACCCAACCGCCGATCCGCCAGATCCACCAACCCCGTGAACGGCAACTCCGCCCGCCGGTAATCCGCATACGGATCACCCCCACCGAACGGCCGCGCATCACCGACGAACGAAGTGGAGGTCATGTGTTCTCCCGAGTGATGAGACGGCCGGTGGGCTCGTTGGGGACGCCGTTCTCGGCGATGAGTTCGCCCCGCAGCCAGGTCTGCCGGACGACGCCGTGCAGGGTCTTGCCCGCGTAGGCGGTGATGCGGTTGCGGTGGTGGAGTTCGGCGGGGTCGACGGTGAACGTCTCGTCCGGGGCGAGGATCGCGAAGTCGGCGTCGTAGCCGACCGCGATGGCCCCCTTCGTGGAGAGCCCGACGAGGGCCGCCGGTGCCTGGGACATCCAGCGGGCGACGTCGGCGACGCTGTGGCCGCGGCGGCGGGCCTCCGTCCAGATGGCGGGCAGGCCGAGCTGGAGGGAGGAGATGCCGCCCCAGGCGGCGGCGAAGTCGCCGGTCTCCTTGACCTTCAGCTCGATGGTGGACGGCGAGTGGTCGGAGACGACGCAGTCGATCGTGCCGTCGGCCAGTCCCTCCCACAGGGCGTCCTGGTTGGCGGCCTCGCGGATCGGCGGGCAGCACTTGAACTCCGTCGCGCCGTCCGGGACCTCCTCGGCCGTGAGGGTGAGGAAGTGCGGGCACGTCTCGACGGTGACCCTGACGCCCTCGCGCTTCGCGGCGGCGATCAGCGGCAGCGCGTCGCTGGACGACAGGTGCAGCACGTGCACCCGGGCGTTGAGTCGCTTCGCGAGGGCGATCAGCCCCTCGATGGCGGCGTTCTCGGCGGCGCGGGGACGGGAGGCGAGGAAGTCCGCGTAGTGCGGACCGCCGCGCTGCGGGGCGCCGTCGATGAGCTGGGGGTCCTCGGCGTGCACGATGAGCAGGCCGTCGAAGCGGACCAGCTCCGTCAGGGCGTCCTCCAGCTCCGCCGGGGAGAGCTGCGGGAACTCGTCGACGCCGGAGTGCAGCAGGAAGCACTTGAAGCCGAAGACGCCGGCGTCGTGCAACGGCTGCAGGTCCTTGACGTTGCCGGGGACGGCGCCGCCCCAGAAGCCGACGTCGGTGTGCACCTTGCCGCGCGCGGTGTCCTGCTTGACGGCGAGGTTCTCGGTGGTCGTCGTCGGCGGGATGCTGTTGAGCGGCATGTCGACCAGGGTCGTGATGCCGCCCGCGGCGGCGGCCCGGGTGGCGGAGGCGAAGCCTTCCCACTCGGTGCGTCCGGGGTCGTTGATGTGCACATGGGTGTCGACCAGCCCGGGGAGCAGCGCGTCGTCGCCGAGGTCGACCAGCCGGGCCCCTTCCGGGACGTCGGCGTCGTACGCCCGGACGGCGGTGATCGTGCCGCCGCTGACCGCGACCGCGGCCGGGCGCTCCCCCTCGGGTGTGATGACCCGAGTCGAGCGCAGGACCAGTTCCGCCACGTGCCCTCCCCTTTCGCTTTCGCTGGAAATTCAACGTTCTGTTGAACGAATGTGCAGGACAGGGCGGCATACCGTCAAGGGCATGTAAGATTCCACAAAGCGGAATTCGCATTTCGCCACACTCTCCGTAGCTAGCTACAGGAGACGGTGCTGGAGAGATCAATTGGCGGGGGTCGGCCGGTAGGCTTCCCCCGTCATCCACCACCCGTTCACCGCCCAGAGGAGACCGCACGTGTCGTCAGACCGCGCAGGAGGCGTCCAGTCGCTCGAACGCGCCTTCGACCTGCTGGAGCGGATGGCCGACGCGGGCGGCGAGGTCGGGCTGAGCGAGCTCTCCGCCAGCAGCGGGCTCCCGCTGCCCACCATCCACCGGCTGATGCGCACGCTGGTCGACTGCGGCTACGTACGGCAGCAGCCGAACCGCCGGTACGCCCTCGGCCCCCGGCTGATCCGGCTCGGCGAGAGCTCCGCCAAGCTGCTCGGCACCTGGGCCCGCCCCTTCCTCGCCGAGCTGGTCGAGACGACCGGCGAGACGGCGAACATGGCACTGCTCGACGGGGACGAGATCGTCTACGTCGCCCAGGTGCCCTCCCGGCACTCCATGCGGATGTTCACCGAGGTGGGACGGCGGGTGCTGCCGCACTCCACCGGCGTGGGCAAGGCGCTGCTGGCGAACGTGCCGCCGGACGAGGTCCGCGCGCTGCTCGCCCGTACCGGGATGCCCGCCGCGACCGAGAAGACGATCACCAACGCGGACGACTTCATCAGCGAGCTGGAGCGGATCCGCGAGGCCGGCTACGCGGTGGACGACAACGAGCAGGAGATCGGGGTCCGCTGCCTGGCGGTCACCGTCCCCGACTCCCCCACCGCCGCGGCCATCTCGATCTCCGGGCCCGCGGGCCGGGTGACCGAGGTCGCCACGGAGAAGATCATCCCGATCCTCCAGGACATCGCCCGGCAGCTGTCACACGCTCTCGCCAGCGCCGGGGCCGGCACCGGAGCCTGACCCGAAGAGGTCGACGGCCCTGCGCAACTCGGCCAGGGCCACCGCCAGCGCGCTCACCGAACCCAGCGCGGCGGCGACCAGCAGCAGCGAGTGCCGCATCCGGTCGATCTCCAGGATCCCGGCGTCCGCGGCGTTGGCCAGCGCGCCCAGCTCGTCCTCGGCGATCGCCCGGTCCGGCAGCTCCGACCGCAGCGCGGCCAGCTCCCGGCGCACCCGCGCGACCGACAGGCGCAGCGCGGTCACCCGCGGATCGTCGTCGCCGGACCCCGCCGGCCTGACGTCCGCGGCTGTCTGCGCGGCCGCGCCGCTCTCGTCGTCCACCGACCTCACCCCCACCTCCCGCATCACCCATGCCCCGGCGAGCGCGCCCCCCAGCGCCCTCGCCCGCGCGCCCCGATTCCGGCCGGGGCGCGCGCTCAGTTAACGCGAAACGCGGCGCGGGACGCCATACGGACGACGAAATCCACGCCAACTTCCTTGCACAGCAAGTAACTTGACGCTGGATGCGGAACCCTCACTCGCCTGCGGGAACGGCGTTGCGCCAGACGGTCAGGTCGACGGAGACGTACCCGGTCCCCGAGCCCGAGGACCCGAAGCCGCGGATGGTCACCAGCCCGATGTGCCCGGCCTTGGTCGTCACGCAGATCTTGGTCCCCTTGGAGATCGTGTCCTGCTTGATCGTCTCGGTGTAGCGCGTGTTGGCGCGGCAGCCGGCCAGCGTCGCGGGCTCGCCGGGCTGTACCAGCGCCAGGGTGTTCTTGCCGCCGTGGGTGGAGACGTTCGCGCCCTCGATGAAGTCCGTGGAGTAGCCGAAGTCGCCCTCGTAGTGCACGCCCACCTCCGCCTTCTTCGGCCGCGGCGGCTCGTCGGTGAGGTACAGCGTGTAGCTGCCGGGGATGTTGATTCCGGTGTACGAGACGGGCTGCGGGTCCGCCGGAGCCGTGCTCTGCCCGGCCCCGGTCGAACCGCCGCTCGCGGACGGCGCCGCGCCGTGGGACGACGCCGCGCTGCTCTTGGCGCCCCCGTCCGCGGTGTTCTTGCTGTCGTTCTTCTGGCCGGCGACGTACGCGACGGTACCGATCACGAGCGCGGCGACGATCGCCGCGACGACGAGGCCCGTTCGCTTCTTCTTCGGCGGCAGGGGCAGGAAGCCCCCCGGACCGCCGGGGCCGTGGGTGGGCGGGTACGCGTAGCCGCCGACCGGGGGCCTGCCCTGCTGCGGGTGGGCGGCCTGCGTCGGCTGCTGGAACGGCTGCTGCCCGCCGGGCTGCGGGTGGGCCTGCTGCGGGTGGACCGGCTGGTGGTTCACCGGCTGGGTCGGCGGGTGGAGCGGCGGCGCGGTCGGCGGCACCGCCTGCGTGGGCGGGTGGCCCGGCTGCGGAACCACCGGCGGGGCTGCGGGCTGGGCCGGCGCGGGGGCGGCGGCCTGCGTCAGGTCGGCGGCGTACGACTGCGGCAGCCAGCCGTCCGGGCGGCGCAGCGCCGGATCCTTCGACGCCTGGCCGCACATGGCGATGATCTGCGCGGTGGACGGCCGCAGCGTCGGGTCCTTGATCAGGCAGCGGGTGACGATCTCGCGCAGCTCGCCCGGCAGCTCGGACAGGTCCGGCTCCTCGTGCACGATCCGGTAGAGGACCGCGTGCGAGGGGCCGTCGCCGAAGGCGGCGCCGCCCATCGCCGCGAAGGCCGCGATCTGGCCGAGCGCGAAGATGTCGGTGGCCGGAGTGCAGCTGGTGCCGGCCGCCTGCTCCGGGGACATGAACGACGGCGTGCCGACGCTGACGCCGGTGCCGGTGAGCGCCGTGGTGTCGGCGGCCCGCGCGATGCCGAAGTCGATGACCCGCGGGCCGTCCGCGGCGAGCAGCACGTTGGACGGCTTGAGGTCGCGGTGCACGATGCCCGCGTGGTGGATCACCTGCAGCGCCTCGGCGATCCCGGCGACGAGCAGCAGGACGGACGCCACCGGCATCGCGCCGTGGTCGGCGACGGCCGAGTGCAGCGAGGGGCCCGCCACGTAGGCGGTGGCGAGCCACGGGTGCGGGCCGTCGGTGTCGCTGTCGATGACCGGCGCGGTGTAGAGGCCCTGCACGCGCTGGGCGGCCTGCACCTCCTGGCGGAACCGGCGGCGGAACTCGGGGTCCTCGGCGAACTCGGGGCGGATCACCTTGATCGCCACCGGGCGGCCGCCGGGCGTGTACGAGAGGTACACCTTGCCCATGCCGCCGGCGCCGAGGCGGGCTCTGAGCAGGTATCCGGCGACTGTCTTCGGGTCGTCGTCCGTCAGCGGCTGGAAGACCTCGGGGTCCGGAACCGCGTTGTCCGCCACGGTGGCGGGCACCGGGTCCTGCTGATGATTCGTCACGTCTGCCCCTTGGCCTGCGGATACCCGTCCCTTACGGCGCCGAGCCTATCGAAGCCCGTGCTCCGCCCGCCGCCCTGAGCCCAAACGCCCCTGGTTGCCCCTCTTCGCCGGGGCCCCGCCAGACCCTTCCCCCGGGCCGCCCGGGCCCTCACCCGAGCCGGCCGGACCCTCGCGCCGGGCCGAGGCGCCTGCTCCCCTCGGCCCGCCGCGTCCTCGTCCGGCGGCTCCCCGGCCCGCCACGTCCTCGCCTCCGGCCGCCCGGTCCTGTAGGCAGGAGGCATGAAACCCATCGCACCGAGCGATTCCGCCGCCCTCCCCCGCGTCGCAGGCCTGCTGCTCGCGGCCGGCGGCGGGCGGCGCCTGGGCGGCCGCCCGAAGGCGCTGCTGGAGTACGCGGGCCGGCCGCTCGTCGAGCACGCCGTGCGCGCGCTGCGCGAGGCGGGGTGCGGGCCGCTGCACGTCGTGCTGGGGGCGGCGGCCGGCACGGTCCGCGAGCGGGCCGACCTGGACGGATGCGTCGTGGTCGACAACCCGGACTGGGCCGGCGGCATGGGGTCCTCGCTGCGCGCGGGCCTGCGGTCGCTGGCGGACACGCCGGCGCAGCGCGCCGGCACCGGGGCGCAGGCGGTGGTCGTGGCGCTGGTGGACCAGCCGGGGATCGGCGCGGGGGCGGTCGCGCGGGTGGTCCACGCGTACCGGGGCCCGTCGAGCCTGGCGGCGGCCTCGTACGGGGGGCGGCGCGGCCATCCGGTGCTGTTCGGCGCGGACCGCTGGACGGAGGTCGCGGAGCTGGCCGGCGGCGATCAGGGCGCCCGCGACTACCTGAAGCGCCACCAGGCGGCGATCACCCTCGTGGAGTGTGGTGACATCGCCGACCCCGCCGACATCGACACCCCCGATGACCTGCACCTTCTCAAGGCCGTGAGCGAGCCGTGAACCGAACCCGCTGCACCGCGTGCCACAAAACGTTGATCTTCCGCAATGCGGATACTATGCTCCACCTCGCAGAAGCGCCCGTATTCCGGTAAGGCCCGGCACCCCGTGCCGCAGGCCATGACCCAGCGGCCGCCCGGCACCCTTTGTCCCCTGGAGGAGTCAGCCATGTCCGCAGCAGTGCCGTCCTCGGCGGCCGTCGTCGCCGACGACGCGCCCACCGTCCCCCGCGCGGAGGAGGTGCTGACGCAGCAGGCCCTGACCTTCATCGCCGAGCTGCACCGACGCTTCACCCCGCGCCGATCCGAGCTGCTCGCGCTCCGCAGGGAGCGCCGCGCCGAGATCGCCCGTACCGGCACCCTGGACTTCCTCGCGGACACCGCACATGTCCGCGCGCAGGAGTGGCAGGTCGCCCCGGCCCCGGCGGCGCTGAACGACCGCCGCGTCGAGATCACCGGTCCCACCGACCGCAAGATGACGATCAACGCGCTGAACTCCGGCGCCAAGGTCTGGCTCGCGGACTTCGAGGACGCCTCGGCTCCCACCTGGGAGAACGTCGTCGGCGGCCAGATCAACCTGATCGACGCCTACGAGCGCCGGATCGACTTCTCCACCGAAGAGGGCAAGTCGTACGCGCTGAAGGACGAGGCGGAGCTCGCCACCGTCGTCATGCGCCCGCGCGGCTGGCACCTGGAGGAGCGGCACCTGACGGTCGACGGCGAGGCCGTCCCCGGCGCCTTCGTCGACTTCGGGCTGTACTTCTTCCACAACGCGACGCGGCTGATCGCGAAGGGCAAGGGACCGTACTTCTACCTGCCCAAGACCGAGTCGCACCTCGAGGCGCGGCTGTGGAACGAGGTCTTCGTCTTCGCGCAGGAGTACGTGGGCGTCCCGCAGGGCAGCGTCCGCGCGACCGTCCTCATCGAGACGATCACCGCCGCGTTCGAGATGGAGGAGATCCTCTACGAGCTGCGCGACCACGCCGCGGGCCTGAACGCCGGCCGCTGGGACTACCTCTTCTCCATCGTGAAGAACTTCCGCGACGGCGGCGAGAAGTTCGTGCTGCCGGACCGCAACGCGGTGACCATGACGGCGCCCTTCATGCGCGCGTACACCGAACTGCTGGTGCGCACCTGCCACAAGCGCGGCGCGCACGCGATCGGCGGCATGGCCGCGTTCATCCCCTCGCGCCGCGACGCGGAGGTCAACAAGGTCGCCTTCGAGAAGGTCAAGGCCGACAAGGACCGGGAGGCCGGCGACGGCTTCGACGGCTCCTGGGTCGCCCACCCCGACCTGGTGCCGATCGCCCGCGCCTCCTTCGACGCGGTCCTCGGCGACCGGCCCAACCAGAAGGACCGGCTGCGCGAGGACGTCCACGTCACCGCCGACCAGCTGCTCGCCATCGACTCGCTGGACGCCAAGCCGACCTACGAGGGCCTGGTGGGCGCGGTGCAGGTCGGCACCCGCTACATCGAGGCGTGGCTGCGCGGCCTGGGCGCCGTCGCCATCTTCAACCTGATGGAGGACGCCGCCACCGCGGAGATCTCCCGCTCGCAGATCTGGCAGTGGATCAACGCGGGCGTCGTGTTCGAGAACGGCGAGAAGGCCACCCCCGACCTGGTCCGGCGCGTCGCCGCGCAGGAACTGGCCGCCATCCGCGCCGAGGTCGGCGAGGAGGACTTCGCCGCGGGCAAGTGGACCGAGGCGCACGACCTGCTGCTGCGCACGGCGCTCGATGAGGAGTACGTCGACTTCCTCACCCTCCCGGCCTACGAACTGCTGGGCTGACCTGCCGTTTCCCACCTGTCCCACCGCACGGGCGGGTCCCGGCCCCCTGGGCCGGGGCCTGCTTCGTTATTCGGTGGAGCTGTGCCATCGTGCCGGTATGTGACAACGTGGGACTTCCTGTTACGTCCCTTCTGCCCTTGCTGAGGCATGATGATCCGCTGCACCATCGCTGGAGTCTCCTTCTATCTGCAGGCAAGCGAGGTGGAGCAGAAGATGAGCGGGGTCAAGCCCGAAGCCATCACCGGCGAGTCCGTGAAGATCGGCAGCAAAACCTACCCCGTCAAGCAGGTGGGCGCGCTCATCACCCGGCAGGACCCGCGCGATTTCAGCGCCGCGCAGATGGTCCGCGCCCTGGAGAAGCTCGGCTTCACGTGCTTCCCGAAGCCCGCCCCCGCGCCGCCCGCGGAGGTTCCGGACGTGCTCCCGCAGTCCCCGCCGTACTGGACCTGACCTCACCGTCGCCTCCATGATGAGCGTCATGCTCATCCGAGAAGTGACTCCTGACGACTGGCCCGCCATCTGGCCGTTCCTGCAAGGCATCGTGGCGCGCGGGGACACCTTCACCTACCCCCGCGACCTGGACGAGGCCACCGCGCGCGACATGTGGATGCTCCGGGCACCCTCGCGCACGGTGGTCGCCGTCGATGACGACGGGAACGTGCTCGGCACAGCGAAGATGAACCGCAACCACATGGGCGGCTCCGCCCACATCGCCAGCGCGAGCTACATGGTCGCCCCCGAGCACACCGGGCGCGGCACCGGCCGGGCGCTGGCCGAGGAGTCGCTGCGCTGGGCGCGCGCCGAGGGGTACCGGGGGATGCAGTTCAACGCGGTCGTCGCGTCGAACGTCCGGGCGGTGGGCCTGTACGAGTCGCTCGGCTTCGAGATACTCGGCACGGTCCCGGAGGGCTTCCTGCACCCGGACGACGGCTACGTCGGGCTGCACATCATGTACCGGGGGCTCTGACCATGACCGACGACGAACGCGCCCTCGCGTACCGCGACGCCTACGACGCGCAGCTCCGGGAGCGCGGCGTGCAGCGCGAGGCGGCGGAGCGCTCCGGCCCCGTGGTCCGGCAGGTGCTGGAGGGGCACGGCGGGCTCATCACCTACCGCGACCTCGGCGGCCTGCGGGGCACGGAGCTCGACACGTTCATCGCCGCGCAGCGCGACCACTTCGCGGCGCTCGGCGTGGCCGTGGAGTGGAAGTACCACGGCCACGACCTGCCCGCCGACCTCCCCGAGCGCCTGACGGCGGCCGGATTCGCCGCCGACGAGCGGGAGACGGTGCTGGTGGGCGAGGCGGCCGAGCTGGCCGCGGAGGCGGCCCCGCCGCAGGGCGTGACGCTGCGCGAGGTCACCGCCCGCCGGGACCTGGAGCGCATCCAGGCCATGGAGGAGGCCGTCTGGGGCCACGACCACAGCTGGCTGCCGGACGCCCTGGAACGGGAGTTGAACGGCGAGGGCGACCCCTCGGTGGTGGTCGTCGCCGAGGCGGGGGACGAGGTCGTCTCGGCCGCCTGGATGCGGCTGCACACCGGCACGGAGTTCGCGTCGCTGTGGGGCGGCTCCACGCTCGCCGCCTGGCGCGGCCGGGGCATCTACCGCGCCCTCGTCGCCCACCGGGCCCGGCTCGCCGTGGCGCGGGGGGTGCGCTACCTCCAGGTCGACGCGTCCGACGACAGCCGGCCGATCCTGGCCCGGCTGGGGCTGCTGCCGGTCACCACCACGACCCCGTACGTCTGGAAGCCGCCGGCCGACCGCGGCTGACCCGCCCCGGAACCACCGGATCCGGTCGGGGACGGCTCGCACGTTCTTGAGCCGTCCCCGATCGGACGCTGGCAACCTCCCCAGACACACTGGCCGCGCTCCCGCCCGGCCCTGCCCGGAGGAGGTCCCATGGCGGCTCCCACCACGACGGCCACTGCGGGAGAGGAGTCCGCCGCGCCGCTCGGCGGCACTTTCCTGGGCCGTCCCCGCTGGTTCACCACCCTGTTCGGCCTGGACATGTGGGAGCGCTTCAGCTTCTACGGCATGGCCGCGATCCTCTTCCTCTACGCCTCCGCCACCGAGGCCGAAGGCGGCCTCGGCCTGTCCGAGGACACCGCCACCGCGCTGTTCGGCGTGTACCTGGCGACGGTCTTCCTCGCCTCGGTCCCCGGCGGCTGGCTCGGCGACCGCATCCTCGGCGCCCGCCGGGCCACCCTGTACGGCGGCGTCCTCATCGCGGCCGGACACTGCTCGATGGCGCTGCCCGCCGTGCCGACCGTCTACGTCGGCATGGGCCTCATCGCGGCCGGGACCGGGCTGCTCAAGCCGAACCTCGCCACCGTGCTCGCCGCCTGCTACGCCCGCGACTCCCGGGCCGAACGGGACGCCGGGTTCGCGATCTTCTACATGAGCATCCAGGTCAGCGCGGTCGCCGCGCCCATCGTGTGCGGCGCGCTCGGCGAGTCCGTCGACTGGCACCTGGGCTTCGGCGCCGCGGCCCTCGGCATGTTCCTCGGGCTGGCGCAGTTCCTGCGCGGCACCAAGTACTTCGGGGAGATCGGACAGCGGCCGGAGCGGCCCGCGAGCGCGGAGACGTGGCGCCGGGTCAAGCGCCGCACCGCCGCCGTCCTGACGGTGCTGACCATCGTCTACGGCGCGGACGCCGCCGCCGGCACGTTCCAGCTGCGCCACGCGCTCGCGCTCGGCGGGCTGCTGTCAATCGTCCTGCCGGTGGTCTGCTTCCGCCGGCTGCTGCGCAACCCGGTGGTGACCGCACGCGAGCGGGAGCGGATCCGCTCCTACATCTGGCTCTTCCTGTCGGCCGCCTTCTTCTGGATGCTCTACATCCAGGGCAGCACCGTGCTCAGCCTGTTCGCGAAGGTCAACACCGACCGGACCATCGGCGGCGTCACCGTCCCGGCCAGCTGGTTCCAGGCGCTGGTACCGCTGTTCATCCTCGCCGCCGCCCCGGTCTCCGCCTGGCTGTGGGTCCGGCTGGGCGACCGGCTGGGCGCGCCCGCCAAGTTCGGCATCGGACTCGGGCTGATGGGCCTGAGCCTGCTGCTGATGGCGGTGGCGACGGTGGTCGGCTCCGACGGCCACCTGGTGTCGCCGCTCTGGCTGATCGTGGCGTTCGCGCTGCAGGCGTGCGGCGAGGTGGCGCTCGCCCCCGTGGGCATGAGCGTCACCACCGAGGTGGCGCCCAGGACGTTCGTCAGCCAGATGATCGGCCTGTTCTGGCTGGCGGCGGCGCTGGGCGCGGGCGTCGGCGGGCACGCCGTGCAGCTGTCCAAGACCAGTACGCCGGGGGCGGGTTACTACCTGGCGCTGGGCATCCCGGCGCTGCTCGCCGGCGCCGCGCTCATCCTCGGCAGCCGCCGGCTGCGCGCCCGCCTGGGCGTCTGACCCCCGGCCGGGGCCGCCTCACCCGTCGGCCCCGGCCACCACCGGCTCCTGCCCCTGCTCACGGGTCGGCACCGGCACCTGGTTGAAGGCGTAGTAGACGGCGAGCACGCCGTGCACGGCCAGCGTCAGCGGGGCCGAGACGAACGCCAGGCCGACGGTGACCGGGTAGACCACGGATCCGACGGCGAAGCGCCGCCGGGTCGCCCGGGCGGCGGCGACGTCGACCCGGCTGTCGAAGAGATGACCGGTCTTCGTCAGGTGCCACCACAGGGCCTGGTAGGCCACCGCGTGGGCGACCATGAAGAGGCTGTAGACGGCGGCGGCCACATGCGAGGCGTCACCCTCCCGCAGGTACTCGGCCATCAGCCCGGCGGGCCACGGCAGCGCGGCCACGCACATCAGCAGCAGCAGGTTGAGGAAGAGCAGCGTGCGGTCGACGCGCGCGATGTACCGGAAGATCGTGTGGTGGTTGATCCACATGATGCCGATGACCAGGAACGTGACCGCGTACGCGGCGTACGACGGCCACATCTCGCCCAGCGCCGACCACAGGTGGTCGCCCGCGTGCGGCGGGACCTTGATCTCCAGTACGAGCAGGGTGATCGCGATGGCGAACACCCCGTCGCTGAACGCCTCGACCCGACCCGACTCATTCATGCCCGTCCCCCTCCGAGTGCCGTGATCGGCACATCCTGACACGCGGAGGGGCGGCCCGGATCGCGGGCTGCCCCTCCGTTCGCGCAGAGCGTCAGTGGACGGGCAACACCGAGGTGGTGGGGGCCAGTTGCTCGTCGGTGGCGGCGAGGTCGCAGGGGTCGGTCGCGTTGTCCCGGTCGCCGGCTCCGGGCCCCCGGCCCAGGTGGTTGAAGGCGAGGTTCAGGACGACCGCGACCAGGCATCCGGTGCTGATGCCGGAGTCGAGGATGATCTTCATGTGGTCGTTGAAGTGCGCGTAGAAGGTGTGCGAGACGACCGGGATGACGCCGACGCCGACCGAGGTGGCGACGATGAGCAGGTTGTTGCCGTCGTTGAGGTCGGCCTCGGTGAGGGTCTTGATGCCGCTGGCCGCGACCGAGCCGAAGAGCACGATGCCGGCGCCGCCCAGCACCGGCTGCGGCACGAGGGCGATCACGGAGGCCAGCGCCGGGCACAGGCCGAGCAGGATGAGGATGCCGCCGGCCGCGGCGACGACGAAGCGGCTGCGGACCTTGGTGATGGCGACCAGGCCGATGTTCTGCGCGAAGGCGCTGGCCATGAAGCCGTTGAAGACCGGGCTGAGGGCCGAGCCGAGGGCGTCGGCGCGGATCCCGGCGGCCAGCATCTTCTCGTCCGCGGGCTTGTCCACGATCTTGCCGAGCGCCAGGATGTCGGCGGTCGACTCCGTCATGCAGACCAGCATGACGACGCACATCGAGATGATGGCCGCGATCTGGAACTCGGGCGCCCCGAAGTGGAACGGGTCGGGGAAGCCGACCAGGCCCGCGTCCTTGATGGGGCTGAAGTCCGACTTGCCCATCGGGATGGCGATCAGGGTGCCGAGCACCAGGCCGATGAGGATGACGATCTGCTGCAGGAAGCCGGTGAGGATCCTGCGCAGGACCAGGACGATGGCGAGCGTCGCGGCGGCGAGCGCGATGTTGGAGACCGACGCGTAGTCCGGGGCGGTCGCCACCCCGCCCTGCGACCAGTTGACGGCGACCGGCAGCAGGGATATCCCGATCAGGGTGATCACCGAGCCGGTGACGACGGGCGGGAAGAAGCGGACGAGCTTGCAGAAGTAGGGGGCGAGGACGAACCCCAGCACGCCCGCGACGATCACCGCGCCGTAGATGACGGGCAGCGCGTGCCCCGGCTCCGCCGACTTGCCGATGGCGAGCATCGGGGCGACCCCGGCGAACGAGACGCCGTTGACGAACGGCAGCCGGGCGCCGATCTTCCAGATGCCGAGGGTCTGCAGCAGGGTGGCGAGGCCCGCGGTGAAGAGGCTGGCTCCCATGAGGAAGGTGATGTCGGCGGTGGACAGGCCGATCCCCGCACCGACGACAAGGGGCGGCGCCACCACCCCCGCGTACATCGCGGCCACGTGCTGCAAGCCACTGGTGATGAGCTTGCCCGGGGGCAAGGTCTGGTCCACGGGATGTACCGAATCCGGTGCCACGGATTGAGCGACCACGGTTCCTCCTGTCGGTTACGCGAAGCGCACTGCGGGTTTCAGGGAGGTGCATGTACGGGTCTTGCCATCAAGCGGAGGGGTGTGAACAGCGGTTCTTCGTTATGTGGGGGTACACAAAACGCCGCCCCCGGGGATCCGGGACCGACCGTGGTCCACGGGCCGGGGGCGGCGCTGCCGGGTCCGCGCGAACGCGGGACCGGCGGCCGGTCAGGGGCCGTCCCTCCCTGACCGGTTGCTCTGGGGGCGGGGTCTAGACGAGGCCCGCGATCTTGGCCAGGCGCTGGGCCTGGACGCGGGTGAGGCGCGCGATGGCGTCCTCGTCGACCGTGGTGAGGTGGTTGTTCTCCACCACCGGCCTGCCGTTGATGAGCGACAGGGTGACCGGGGCGGCCGCTCCCATCACCAGCGCGGCGACCGGGTCGGCGATGGAGGAGTGGCCGATGCCGTCCAGCTTCCACAGCACGAGGTCGGCGAGCTTGCCGGCTTCGAGGGAGCCGATCTGGTCGGCGCGGCCGAGCACCTGGGCGCCGCCGTAGGTGCCCAGGCGCAGCGCCTGGCGGGCGTTGAGCGCCTTCTCGCCGCCGCCGAGGCGGTTGATCAGGAGCGCGTTGCGCAGTTCGGTGTGCAGCTCACCCGACTCGTTGGAGGCGGTGCCGTCCACGCCGAGGCCGACCGGGACGCCCGAGGCGAGCATGTCCGGGACGCGGGCGATACCGGCCGCGAGGCGGGCGTTGGAGGACGGGCAGTGCGCGACGCCGGTCCTGGTCCGGGCGAACGCGGCGATGTCGGAGTCGTTCATGTGGACGCAGTGCGCCATCCACACGTCGTCGCCGAGCCAGCCGGTGGACTCGAAGTAGTCGGTGGGGCCCATGCCGAAGAGTTCGTGGCAGAACTTCTCCTCCTCGACGGTCTCCGAGCCGTGGGTGTGCAGCCGGACGCCCTTGCGGCGGGCGAGCAGCGCGCCCTCGCGCATCAGGTCGGTGGAGACGGAGAAGGGGGAGCACGGGGCGACGGCGATGTGCAGCATCGAGTCGAACGAGGAGTCGTGGTGGGTGTCGATGGCCTCCTCGGTCGCGGCCAGCGCGCCTTCGAGGGTCTCGACGGCGAAATCCGGCGGCAGGCCGCCGTCGGACTTGCCGCGGTCCATGGAGCCGCGGGCGGCGGTGAAGCGGACGCCCATCTCCCTGGCGGCGCGGATCTCGGCGCCCAGCAGGTCTCCCGAGCCCTGGGGGAAGACGTAGTGGTGGTCCATTGCGGTGGTCACGCCGCCGCGGGCCATCATCGCCAGGGAGCCCTGGGCGGCCGCGTAGACCATCTCCTCGTCGATGCGCGACCAGGTCGGGTACAGCTCGACGAGCCAGTTGAAGAGGTTGCTGTCCTGCGCGAGGCCCCGGGTGAGCCACTGGTAGAAGTGGTGGTGGGTGTTGACCAGGCCCGGGGTGACCAGATGGCCGGTGCCGTCGACGCGGCGGACGACGCCGGTCAGGCCCTGGGGAGCAGCGCCGGCGCCTACCGACTCGATGCGGTTGCCCGCGATGACGACATGGCCCGAGGCGTACTCGGTGTCGTTCGCGTCCACGGTGGCGATAGCGCAGTTCTCGATGACGATGCGCGGTGCTGCCATGGCAGTTCCTCGTGCTTCCTTCTCGATGGACGGGCCCGGGGGTCGAGCGGGGTGACGACCGGGCCCGCGGTACTTCCTTGCGCAGATGCCCCCGCTCTCCCCCTGGTACCCGCACGGGGTGCGGGGACCGTGACGCCGGCGCGCGCGTCGGGGGACGAGGCAGACGTACTACAGGTTGGTGAGGTCCACGGGGATGCGGGCCTCGACACCGTCACGGAGCACGGTGCCCTCGATCAGCCCGTAGGGCCGGTCGGCGGCGAAGTACACCTCGTTGTCGTTCTTCAGGCCGAACGGTTCGAGGTCGACCAGGAAGTGGTGGCTGTTCGGGAGCGAGAAGCGGATCTCGTCGATCTCCGAGCGGCTGTTGATGATGCGCGCGCCCATCTGGTACAGCGTCTGCTGCAGCGAGAGGCTGTAGGTCTCGGCGAACGCCTGGAGCATGTGCTTGCGCGCCTGCTCGTAGGACTTCTCCCAGTTGGGCATGCGCTCGTCGTCGCTGGTCCAGTTGTAGCGCCACTTCGCCGACACCTCGGTGCACAGGATGCGGTCGTACGCTTCCTTGAGGGTCGTGTACTTGTCCTTCACGAACCCCCAGAACTCCGAGTTGGTGGAGTTCATGACCTTGAGGTCCTTCAGGCCGGAGATGACCTCCCACGTCTCACCGTCGTAGGTGATCTGGGTGGTGCGCAGCTCCTGGTTGGTGCGGGCGAAGGAGTGGTTGACCTCGTCGGCGCCGATGAAGCGGGAGTTGCCGTCGCTGGTCGCGATGCGCTCCCAGCCGTACTCCTCGATCCGGATCCGGGCGATCTTGATCGGCTCCTGGCTGGTCACGAAGTGCCGGGCCAGGTGGATGCCGAACTGCTCGGCCGACTCGATGCCGTGTTCCTTCGCGAAGGCGTACACGGTGTTCTTGGTGGTGTCGGTCGGCAGCACGTTGGCGTTGCTGCCGGAGTAGTGGACCTCCTCCATGTCGCCGGACAGGGCGATGGAGACGTTGAGGTCCTTGATGTGGTGGGTGTCGCCGTCCCGCGTGATCTTGACGACGCGGTTTTCCGCCTTGCCGTACTGGTTCTGGCCGAGAATCGTGGGCATGTCGGTGCTAGCTCCCTCGGTATACGGAGTAGCCGAACGGGTTGAGCAGCAGCGGTACGTGGTAGTGCTCACCCGGCTTGACGGCGAACGTGATCGCCACCTCCGGGAAGAACGCGCCGCTGTCCCTTGCGCGGGGGGCGTCCTGCTGTTCCTCGGCTGAGATGGTTGGTGCCGTGAAGTACTGCTCGACGGCGAAGTCGAGCCGTACGTGTGTGGTGCCTTCCGGCAGGGCCGGCAGGTCCTTGCAGCGGCCGTCGGCGTCGGTCTTCGACACGCCGTGCGGCGCCCAGAGGGCGTCGATGCCGGTGCGGACCGACAGCTCCACGGGGACGCCCTCGGCGGGGCGGCCGACGCTGGTGTCCAGGATGTGGGTGGACACGGAGGTCTCCGTCATGCCGGGTCTCCTTGTTCTGCGAGGCGGGTCAGCCGGATGCGGTTGATCTTTCCCAGTTCGGCGCGGACGATCTCGCGTTCGGTGTCCGTGTCGTTGCCGATCCGCTCCTTGAGGGCGGCCAGCATCTGGTCGCCGGTGCGTCCGGTGGCGCAGATCAGGAAGACGTGCCTGTGGGCGTCCTGGTAGGCGAGGTTGAGCTCCAGGAGCTCCTCGCGCACCGCTTCCTGGACGCCGGCCTGCTCGCGCTCGGAGGTCGGGTCGCCCGGCTTGGGGCGGCCGATCGGCGGGTGGCCGG
This sequence comes from Streptomyces sp. NPDC006733, assembly GCF_040636125.1. NCBI lineage: Bacteria > Bacillati > Actinomycetota > Actinomycetes > Kitasatosporales > Streptomycetaceae > Streptomyces > Streptomyces sp. NPDC006733. Next base: position 44,615 of record NZ_JBEYJD010000020.1, read on the forward strand.
CCATCGCCTCGCCGAGGTCGTCGGCGGTCAGTCCTGCCATGGCCGCGTCGCTCGCCGCGAAGAGCGCGTCGAGGTCCCGGTACGGCCGGCCGGCGATCACCGCCGCGCCCCACGACCGGCTGGCGCACACCTCGTGCAGCAGTCCGGCCGCGTCGGACGCGGTGGCTGAGTTGAGCCGGGCGAGGCCCGGCGAAGCGCTGGAAGTCACAGCCGCAAGCTAAGAGCCGGGATCCGCCCGCGTCAACACTTTGTTGAAAACTTCCCGTAACAAAGGAGGACGGGAGGTTACGAACGAGGCCGCCCGGCGATCACTCGGCGGCCTTCGCCGCGTTCTCCCTGTTCAGGTAGTTGTAGACGGTGAAGCGGCTCACGCCCAGGGCGGAGGCGACCGTCTCCACCCCGTGCCGCACGGAGAACGCGCCGCGCTCCTCCAGGATCCGCACGACGCCCTGCTTGTCCTTGCGGTTCAGCTCGGACAGCGCGCCGTGCCGGCGCTGGAGGTCGGCCAGGATGTGATCGAGCGAATCGGCCAGATGGGGCAGCCGGACGGCGAGCACCGCCTCCCCCTCCCAGCTGAGCACCACGTCGTCGCCACGCGCCTGGTCCGGCGCGATGATCTCGGCTCCCATGGCGTCCACCAGCGGCTTGACCGCCTCGGCGAACGGGTGCCCCCCGGTTCCGGTCACTTATCGCCCTCCCCGATGACACTCACCTGCAGCGAGACCCGAGTGGCGCCCGCGTCGACGGTGCGCCGCAGCAGCTCCGCCACCGCGGCCACCACCGCCTCGGGGGAGCCCTCGGCGGTGTTGCCGAACGGTCCGACGTCCACCGCGTCCAGGTCCGCCGCGCCGACGACCTCCCGGGCGACCAGCGCGTGGCCGGGAGCCTCGTCCAGATCGAACGGTTCCGTCGTGAATTCCAGCCTCAGTTTCACGGGCCCAACCTAACCGGTCGGCCTCGGGTGGCGACATCCGCACTTGACAGCCGGCGCCCGGTTCGTTCAGTCTTCCGTTAAGCAGAAACTAACTTCCGCAATACGGAAGGAGCGCAACGCTAGTGAGCCTCTCCGAAGCGCGCTTCGATGTGAACCTCTCGATCCTCTTCACGGAACTCCCGCTTCTGGAGCGCCCCGCGGCAGCCGCCGCGGCCGGCTTCACAGCGGTCGAGCTGTGGTGGCCCTGGATCGAGACCCCCACCCCCGCCCAGTCCGAGCTCGACGCACTGCGCGACGCGCTGAACGACGCCGGCACCCAGCTGGTGGGCCTGAACTTCTACGCCGGGCAGCTGCCGGGCCCCGACCGGGGCGCGCTGTCGATCCCCGGCGAGGAGTCGGACCGCTTCCGCGCGAACATCGACGTCGCCGCGGAGTTCGCCCGGTCGCTCGGGTGCACGGCGCTCAACGCGCTCTACGGCAACCGGGTGGAGGGCGTGGCCCCCGAGGTCCAGGATGCCCTGGCCCTGGAGAACCTGGTGCTCGCCGCCCGCGCCGCCGACCGCGTCGGCGCGATCCTCCTGGTGGAGGCGCTGAACCAGCCCGAGTCGCCGCTGTGCCCGATCGTCAGCGCACCGCGGGCGATCGAGGTCGTCGACCAGGTCAACGCCGCCACCGGCCTGGGCAACGCCAAGTTCCTGATGGACCTGTACCACCTGTCGATGAACGGCGAGGACCTGAACGAGGTCATCGACCGCTACGCCGACAGGACCGGCCACGTGCAGATCGCCGACAACCCGGGCCGCGGCGCGCCGGGCACCGGCACCCTGCCGCTGGACGACCTCGTGGACCGCCTGCACAAGGCCGGCTACGACGGCTACGTCGGCCTGGAGTACAAGCCCACCGGCCCGAGCGCCGACAACTTCCAGTGGCTCTCCGCCCGCTGATCCGAAAGGTCACTCATGAGCACTCTTCCGAAGATCGCGTGGATCGGCCTCGGCATCATGGGCTCCCCCATGGCCGAGAACCTGGTCAAGGCGGGCTACTCCGTCACCGGGTACACCCTTGAGCAGGCCAAGCTGGACCGCCTGGCGGCCAACGGCGGCACCGCCGCGGGCTCCATCGCCGAGGCCGTCGAGGACGCCGACGTCATCATCACGATGGTGCCCGCCTCCCCGCAGGTCGAGGCCATCGCCTACGGCGAGGACGGCATCCTGGAGAACGCCCGGTCCGGCGCGCTCCTGATCGACACCTCCTCGATCACCCCGCAGACCTCCGTGGACCTGGCGAAGGCCGCGGCCGACAAGGGCATCCGCGTGCTGGACGCCCCGGTCTCCGGCGGCGAGGCCGGTGCCATCGAGGCCGTGCTGTCGATCATGGTCGGCGGCGACAAGGCCGACTTCGACACCGCCAAGCCGATCCTCGACAAGCTCGGCAAGACGATCGTCCTGTGCGGCCCGCACGGCTCCGGCCAGACGGTCAAGGCCGCCAACCAGCTCATCGTCGCGGTCAACATCCAGGCCTGCGCCGAGGCCGTGGTCTTCCTGGAGAAGTCCGGTGTGGACCTGGAAGCCGCCCTGGAGGTCCTGAACGGTGGTCTGGCCGGTTCCACCGTGCTGACGCGCAAGAAGGACAACTTCCTCAAGCGCGACTTCGCCCCGGGCTTCCGGATCGACCTGCACCACAAGGACATGGGCATCGTCACCGACGCCGCCCGCAACGTCGGCGCGGCCCTGCCCGTCGGCTCCGTCGTCGCCAACCTGGTCGCCTCGCTGCGCGCCCAGGGTGACGGCGGCCTGGACCACTCGGCGCTGCTGCGCGGTGTCGAGCGGCTGTCCGGCCTGCCCGTCAACGACTGACGTGCCCGCCGCCGGCCCCGGCCGGCCCGCGAGGCCCCGCCTCGCCCCCCGATTCCGCCCGGCGGTGCGTGACCTGTCCTGTCGCGCCCAAACGCACCGCCGGGCGGCACCAAGCGCCGCACCACACCGCGCACCAGGTGCCGCACCACCTGCCGCACCTCGCGCCACCAGGACATTCAACAATCTGTTGACATCTCTCGGGGCCGGTACCTACTGTCCGGTCTACCGACCCACACGCTTTCGCTTCCCTTGGTAGTTACGGAAGGCCGCCATGCCCAAGCACACGCTGACAACCGAGTCCGGCGCCCCAGTCGCCGACAACCAGAACTCCGCCTCGGCCGGCGCCGGCGGCCCTCTGCTGATCCAGGACCAGCAGCTCATCGAGAAGCTGGCCCGCTTCAACCGTGAGCGCATCCCGGAGCGCGTCGTGCACGCCCGCGGCTCCGGCGCCTACGGCTACTTCGAGGTCACCGACGACGTCACCGGCTTCACCCGCGCCGACTTCCTGAGCGCGGTCGGCAAGCGCACCGAGACGTTCATCCGCTTCTCGACCGTCGCGGACAGCCTCGGCGGCGCCGACGCCGTGCGCGACCCGCGCGGCTTCGCGCTGAAGTTCTACACCGAAGAGGGCAACTACGACCTCGTCGGCAACAACACCCCGGTGTTCTTCATCAAGGACCCGATCAAATTCCCGGACTTCATCCACTCGCAGAAGCGCGACCCGTTCACGGGCATCCAGGAAGCCGACAACGTCTGGGACTTCTGGTCGCACTCCCCCGAGGCGACCCACCAGATCACCTGGCTCTTCGGCGACCGCGGCATCCCGGCCTCGTACCGCCACATGAACGGCTTCGGCTCGCACACGTACCAGTGGACGAACGCGCAGGGCGAGGCGTTCTTCGTCAAGTACCACTTCAAGACCAACCAGGGCGTGCGCTCGCTCTCCTCCGAGCAGGCCGCCGAGCAGGTCGGCGCCGACGCCAACAGCCACCAGCGCGACCTCGTGCAGGCCATCGAGCGCGGGGTGAACCCGTCCTGGACGCTGCACGTGCAGATCATGCCCGCGGCCGAGGCGGCGGACTACCGCTTCAACCCGTTCGACGTCACCAAGGTGTGGCCGCACGCGGACTACCCGCTGCAGCGCGTGGGCCGGCTCGTGCTGGACCGGAACCCGGACAACGTGTTCCAGGAGGTCGAGCAGGCCGCGTTCTCCCCGAACAACTTCGTGCCCGGCATCGGCCCGTCCCCGGACAAGATGCTGCAGGGCCGGCTCTTCGCCTACGCCGACGCGCAGCGCTACCGCCTGGGCGTCAACCACACACTGCTGCCCGTCAACGCGCCGAAGGCGACCGAGGCCGTCAACTACGGCCGCGACGGCCTGGCGGCCACCCGCAACGGCAAGCGCGGTCTGAAGAACTACGAGCCCAACTCGTACGACGGCCCGGCCCAGACCGACCTGGCGCTGTCCGCCCCGCAGGCGGTGTCCGGCTGGACCGGCACCCACGAGGCGCCGCTGCACGTCAAGGACGACCACTTCTTCCAGGCCGGCGAGCTCTACCGGCTCATGTCGGAGGACGAGAAGTCCCGTCTGGTCGCCAACATCGCCGGGTTCCTCTCGCAGGTCACCCGCGACGACGTGATCGACCGCAACCTGTCCCACTTCCACGCCGCGGACACCGAGTACGGTGCGCGCGTGGAAGCGGCGGTCCGCGCGATCCGCGAGGGCTGACCCACAGACCGGCCCGCACCACCGTGAACTTCTGAGGGGTAGGTCACGGTGGCGCGGGCTGCAGGTTCCGCCCGGCGGCGCGACGACTGTCCTGTCGCGCCAACCGCGTCGCCGGGCGGCTCCAATCTCCTGCAAGATGGGGTAACGACCATCGCCGGAGCCCGCCTTGGAGAACGAACCATGGCAGAGAGTGTGCCCGTGCGCTGCCCGGCCTGCCGCCGCGAGCACGCGTTCAGCACCACCACCTACCCCTGCGCCTGCGGCACGCCGCTGACGCTCCCCCTGCTGCGCGGCGGAGTCCCGGTCGAGATACGGCACCGTTCGTGGGACGACTCGTGGGTGAGCATGCGCTGCCCCGACTGCGGTCGGCAGGACCAGTGGCCGCAGCCCGAGTTCGGCTGCGACTGCGGCTCGGTGATCCGCATGCCGGTCGACACCGCGGCGCTCGCCCTCCCCGCTCCGGCCCCGGCCGCACCGCGCCCACTGCCCCCGGCCGCCGGACCCCCGCCGCCCGCGCGGCGTCCGCCGTTCCGCCCGGTCACCATCCGCACCGCCCGTGACGCGCTGACCGCCGCCGCCCAGTACCTGAAGTGGCTCGGCTTCGCCGGCGTCCGGCTCGCCGGTGACCAGGCCGCCAACGGCATCGACCTGCGCGGCGACGACCTGGTGGCCCAGATCGACCCCACCACCGAGCCCACCGCGCTGCGCGACATCGAGTGCCTGTGGCTCAACTGCCTCAACGAGGACGCCGTCGGCGCCTTCTTCTCCCTGGCCGGCTACGCCCACGACGCGCGGCTGCGCGCCGACCAGCTGGGCGTCCCGCTCTTCGTGATGGACCTGACCGGCACCCCCCAACCGGTGAACGACGCGGCCGACACCCTGATGCGAACGGGCCCCGCCATCACCTGACCAGCTGTGAAACGAGTTTCGACGAGAGCGGGTTGCCGGTCGGCAGCCCGCTTTTTCGTGTCCGGAGCCGGTAGCGCCTTGACGGGCCGGAGGGCTCGATCTAGATTACTTCCATATAGCAGAACTAGACTTCCGCATTACGGAATCTAGTACGACGGAACCCGGGCGCCCTGGCCTCGCAGCAAGAGCCCACCCCGACAGTCCGACCCAGGAGTACCGATGCCTCGTATGACTGCCGCCCGTGCGGCCGTGGAGATCCTCAAGCTCGAGGGCGTCACCGACGCGTTCGGTGTGCCGGGCGCCGCGATCAACCCCTTCTACGCCGCGCTCAAGGCCGGCGGGGGCATCGACCACACGCTCGCCCGCCACGTCGAGGGCGCTTCCCACATGGCCGAGGGGTACACCCGCGCCAACCCGGGCAACATCGGCGTCTGCATCGGTACGTCGGGTCCCGCCGGCACCGACATGATCACCGGGCTCTACTCGGCGATCGCCGACTCGATCCCGATCCTGTGCATCACCGGCCAGGCCCCGGTCGCGGTGCTGCACAAGGAGGACTTCCAGGCCGTCGACATCGCCTCGATCGCCAAGCCCGTCACGAAGGCCGCTACCACCGTCCTGGAGGCCGCGCAGGTCCCGGGCGTCTTCCAGCAGGCGTTCCACCTGATGCGCTCGGGACGGCCGGGCCCGGTCCTCATCGACCTGCCGATCGATGTCCAGCTGACCGAGATCGAGTTCGACCCCGAGACGTACCAGTCGCTGCCGGTCTACAAGCCGGTCGCCTCCCGCGCCCAGATCGAGAAGGCGATCTCGCTGCTGCTCGCGTCCGAGCGCCCGCTGATCGTCGCCGGCGGCGGCATCATCAACGCCGACGCCTCCGAGCTGCTGGTCGAGTTCGCCGAGGTGACCGGCACGCCGGTCGTCCCCACCCTGATGGGCTGGGGCATCATCGCCGACGACCACCCGCTCAACGCCGGCATGGTCGGCCTGCAGACCTCGCACCGCTACGGCAACGCGACGATGCTGGAGTCGGACTTCGTCCTGGGCATCGGCAACCGCTGGGCCAACCGCCACACCGGCAAGCTGGACGTCTACACCAAGGGCCGCACGTTCGTGCACGTCGACATCGAGCCGACCCAGATCGGCAAGATCTTCGCGCCGGAGTACGGGATCGCGTCGGACGCCCGGGCCGCCCTGGAGCTCTTCGTCGAGGTGGCGAAGGAGCTGAAGGCCGCGGGCAAGCTGCCCGACCGCGCCGAGTGGGCCGCGTCCACCCAGCACCGCAAGGCGACCCTGCAGCGCCGTACGCACTTCGACAACGTGCCGATCAAGCCGCAGCGCGTCTACGAGGAGATGAACCGCGCCTTCGGCCCGGAGACCCGGTACGTCACCACCATCGGCCTGTCCCAGATCGCCGGCGCGCAGATGCTGCACGTCTACAAGCCGCGGCACTGGATCAACTGCGGCCAGGCCGGCCCGCTCGGCTGGACCATCCCGGCCGCGCTGGGTGTCGCCAAGGCCGACCCCGAGGGCAGCGTCGTCGCGCTCTCCGGCGACTACGACTTCCAGTTCATGCTGGAGGAGCTGGCGGTCGGCGCGCAGCACAAGATCCCGTACGTCCACGTCCTGGTCAACAACGCGTACCTGGGCCTGATCCGCCAGGCGCAGCGCAACCTCGACATCAACTTCCAGGTCAACCTGGAGTTCGAGAACATCAACTCCCCGGAGCTGGGCGTCTACGGCGTCGACCACGTCAAGGTCGTCGAGGGCCTGGGCTGCAAGGCGATCCGGGTCACCGAGCCGGACCAGCTGCTGCCCGCCTTCGAGCAGGCCAAGAAGCTGGCCGCCGAGTACCGCGTCCCGGTGGTCGTCGAGGCGATCCTGGAGCGCATCACCAACATCTCGATGAGCGGCAGCGACATCGCCAGCGTCAACGAGTGGGAGGACATCGCCACCGAGCCGGGCCACGCCCCGACCGCGGTCCTGCCGCTCGTCTGACCCCGCCGCACCAGCGGGACCCGCACCTCCCGACCGCGCCCCCCGGCCGACCTGACCGCCGGGGGGCGCGGCCGTGCCCGGACCTAACCCCGCAACGAGTCCAGGTAGTCGTCGACCGCCCGCACGTCGCCCGCCGGGGCGGTGAGGGCTATGTGCCCGTCCGGGCGGACCAGCACCAGGGCGTCGCCGGTGACGCCGTACTCGCGGGCCGCGTGGCCCGCGAAGTCGTCCAGGCCGCCGGGGCCCGGCCCGATCAGATAGCTCCACACCGAGTCGCCGTGCCGCTCCGTGCTCTCCCGGAGGGCCGCCGCGCTGCCGGGGCCGAAGCCGAGCAGCGTGAAGTGCGTGCCGGCGAAGATCTCGAAGAGCCGCACGGCGGCGCCGTCGGCATCCCGCAGCGGTGCGTCGGGCGCACGGTCGCCGGCGCGCACCGGGGCGTCGTCGGCGCGGTCGTCGCGCTCGACGGCCAGTGGGCTCCAGCGGTAGCCCAGCCCCAGGCCGAGGATGTCGGACGTGACCACGCCCTCCGTCCCGCTGCCCGCGGTCCTGATCGACTGCGAGACCGCGCGCCACAGCTCGCCGCTGGTGTCGATCGTCCAGGCGGCGATCGGCAGCCGCTCCTCCTCGTAGGTGTCGAGCAGCCGGTCGCCCGCCCGGCCCGCGGCCACCAGCGCGAGCTTCCAGCCGAGGTTGTGCGCGTCCTGGATGCCGGTGTTCATCCCGAGGCCGCCCGCGATGGAGTGCACATGGGCGGCGTCCCCGGCGAGCAGCACCCGGCCCACGCGGAAGCGGTCGGCCATGCGCTCGTTGACGCGGTAGGTGGAGATCCAGGCGGGGCTGGTGAGCTTGACGCCGGGCATCCGCGCATGGCGGTCGAACAATCGCTGGAAGCTCTCCAGCGACGCTTCCACCGGCTGTCCCTCCGCGTCCCGCTCGGGGGCCGCCTGCAGTTGGAACGCCGACGTGCCGGGCAGCGGGCAGAGCATGAGGCCGCCGTCCGCGTCGATCCACTGGTGCCAGAAGTCCCGGCTCAGGCCCTCGGCGTCCACATCCCCGATGACCATCAGCTGCTCCGACAGCGTCCGGCCCTCGAAGGTGACCGGCAGCTCCTTGCGGACACCGCTGCGGCCCCCGTCGCACGCCACCAGGTAGGACGTCTCGATCCGCTCCCCCGCCACGGTGGTGGCGGTCACCCCGTCCTCCGCCTGCTCGAACCCCGCCACCTCAGTGCCGAACTCCACCCGCACGCCCCATTCGGCGAGCCGGTCCCGCAGCACCCGCTCGACGCTCCCCTGCGCGACGAGCAGCCCGCGGACGTACGGCGTCCCGGGCCCCGGGGTGAACGCCCCGAAGGGGTCGGTGTCGGCGACCACCGCACCATCCCGGTACTTGCGGAAGACCAGGTCGTCCCGGCCGATCGACCGCATGCGGTCGAGGATCCCCAGGCCCTCGAACACCTCCAGGCTGCGCGCGTTGAGCCCCTTGCCCCGCGAACCGGTCTGCGGCTGCGGCGTCCGCTCCACGATCCGCACGGCGGTGCCGCGCCGCGCCAGTTCACACGCCAGCGTCAGCCCGGTCGGCCCCGCCCCCACGATCAGCACGCTGCTCATCGGCTGCCCCTCCTCGACCCCCGCCGACGCCCGTCCGACGCCGACACAGGAATAGAACCATGACCGAGTTTCATATGCAACCTGGTAACGTTTCTGACCTGATTGCACTTCCGCTAGGATCGGCGCCATGGACGAGACGGACGGGAACGGGGCAGGCCGACCGGGCGGCCTGCGGGAGCTGAAGAAGGCCAGGACGCGGCAGAACATCTCCGACACGGCCATCGAGCTGTTCCTGCGGCGCGGGTTCGACCAGGTGCCGGTCGCCGAGATCGCCGCCGCGGCCGAGGTGTCCAAGCCGACGCTCTTCCGGTACTTCCCCGCCAAGGAGGACCTGGCGCTGCACCGGTTCGCCGACCACGAGGGCGAGTTCGCCCGGGTGGTGCGGGACGCCGCCGGGGACCGGCCCCCGCTCACGGCGCTGCACCGGCACTGCGCGGCGGGCCTCGACGCCCGCGACCCGGTCAGCGGGCTCAACGACAGCCCGGAGGTACTGGCGTACCTCGCGCTGCTCTACTCGGCGCCCAGCCTGGTGGCGCGGCTGGCCGAGTACACCGTCCGCGATCAGGAAGCGCTGGCCGGGGCGCTGCGGGAGGCGTCCGCCGCGGCGTCCGGCGACCTGCTGCCGCAGCTCGCGGCGGCGCAGATCATCTCCGTGCACCGGGTGCTGGCGCAGGCCAACTGGCGGAAGCTCGCGGACGGCCGCAGCGCCGACGAGGTCCATCCCGAGGCGGTCGCGGAACTCGACCTGGCCTTCGGCCTACTGCGGCAGGGCCTGGCCGCCCGCTTCGGCTGACATCCCCCGGGCCGCGTCCTCACGAACCGCGCCCTCACGAACCCGCGCCCTCACCGACCCGCGTCGTCACGAACCCGCGCCCTCACCGACCGCGCCTCCGGAGACCGCGTCCGCCCGCACCGCGTCCTCGCGCAGCTCGATCTTGCGTATCTTGCCGCTGACCGTCATCGGGAAGGTCTCCAGCAGCCGCAGCCGGCGCGGGATCTTGTAGTGCGCGAGCCGGCCGCGGCAGAAGGCGTCGAGCTCCTCCAGGGTGAGCGGCTCCGCGGGGTCGCGCAGCACCACGCAGGCCAGGATCTCCTCGCCGTACCGCTCGTCCGGCACCCCGACGACCTGCACATCGGCGATCTTCGGGTGGGCGTGCAGGAACTCCTCGACCTCCCGCGGGTAGACGTTCTCCCCACCCCGGATGATCATGTCCTTGATCCGTCCGACGACGGACAGGTAGCCGTCGGGGCGCATCACCGCCAGGTCCCCGGTGTGCATCCAGCGCGCCGCGTCGATCGCCTCGGCGGTCCGCTCCGGCTCCTCCCAGTACCCCAGCATCACCGAGTAGCCGCGGGTGCACAGCTCACCGGTCGTGCCGCGCGGCACCGTCGCGCCGGTCGCCGGGTCGATGACCTTCACCTCCAGGTGCGGCAGGACACGGCCGACGGTGGCGGTGCGGCGCTCCAGATCGTCCTCGCGCCGGGTCTGGGTGGAGACGGGCGACGTCTCCGTCATGCCGTAGGCGATGGACACCTCGGCCATGTGCATCTCGGCGACCACCCGCTTCATCACCTCGACGGGGCATGGCGACCCGGCCATGATCCCGGTGCGCAGCGACGACAGGTCGAAGGTCGCGAAGTCCGGCAGGTCCAGTTCGGCGATGAACATCGTCGGCACCCCGTAGAGCGAGGTGCAGCGCTCGCGTTCGACCGCGTGCAGGGTGGCGACCGGGTCGAACGCGGGGGCCGGGATGACGACGCAGGCGCCGTGGCTGGTGGCCCCCAGATTGCCCATGACCATGCCGAAGCAGTGGTAGAACGGCACGGGCAGGCAGACCCGGTCGTGCTCGGTGTAGCCGATCATCTCGCCGACGAAATAACCGTTGTTGAGGATGTTGTGGTGCGAGAGCGTGGCGCCCTTGGGGAAGCCGGTGGTGCCCGAGGTGTACTGGATGTTGACCGGGTCGTCGCAGCTGTTCGCCGCCTCGCACGCGGCCAGGTGCCCGGCGGGCACCAGCTCCCCGGCCGCCAGCAGTTCGTCCCAGCCCGGGTCGCCGATGTACACGACCTCGCGCAGCAGCGGGCAGCCGCCGCGCACCTGCTCCGTCATCGCCCGGTAGTCGCTGCCCTTGTACGCGGTCGAGGCGATCAGCACCGCGATGCCGGCCTGCTGGAGGACGAACTCCAGCTCGTGCACCCGGTACGCCGGATTGATGTTGACCATGACGGCGCCGAGCCGGGCCGTCGCGTACTGCACGAGCACCCACTCCGGGCAGTTGACCGCCCAGATCCCGACCCGGTCGCCCCGGACCACGCCCTTGGCCGCCAGCCCGAGCGCCACCTCGTCGACGGCCCGGCCGAACTCGGTGTACGTCCAGCGGCGGCCGGTCGGCACGTCCACCAGCGCCTCGCGTCCGGGGTACGCGGCGATCGCCCGGTCCAGGTTGCGGCCGATGGTGTCGCCGAGCAGCGCGGTGGTTCCGGTGCCGCTAGCGTAGGACAGTTCGGCCCGCGGTATCGGCCCGGTCGCCGTCATCGGTGGTCCTCCTCGCGGTACTCCGCGCCGCCGTCCCGGGCGGTGGCCTCCCGCAGCTCGATCCGGCGGATCTTGCCGGAGACGGTCTTGGGCAGGTCCGCGAACTCCAGGCGGCGGATGCGCTTGTACGGCGCGAGCGCCGCGCGGGAGTGCGCGAAGATCGCCTTCGCGGTCTCCGCGCCCGGCTCCCAGCCCGCCGCGAGCACGACGTACGCCTTCGGCACGGCGAGCCGCAACGGGTCGGGGGCCGGGACGACGGCGGCCTCGGCGACCGCCTCGTGCTCCAGCAGCACGCTCTCCAGCTCGAACGGGGAGATCTTGTAGTCCGACGCCTTGAACACGTCGTCGGAGCGGCCGACGTAGGTGATGTAGCCGTCGGCGTCGCGCGAGCCGATGTCGCCGGTGCGGTAGTAGCCGTCCGCCATCGCCGCCGCGGTGCGCTCCTCGTCCCCCGCGTAGCCGGTCATCAGCCCCACCGGGCGGTGGGTGAGGTCGAGGCAGATCTCGCCCTCGTCGCCCGGCTCGCCGGTCAGCGGGTCGACGAGCGCGACCACGTAGCCGGGGCTCGGGCGGCCCATCGAGCCGGTCTTGAGCGGCTGGCCGGGGCTGTTGGCCACCTGCACCGCGGTCTCCGTCTGCCCGAAGCCGTCCCGGATGGTGACGCCCCAGGCCCGCCGGACGTGCTCGATGACCTCGGGGTTCAGCGGCTCGCCCGCCGCGACCACCTCGCGCGGCGGGGTGCGCAGCGCGCTGAGGTCCGCCTGGATCAGCATCCGCCACACGGTCGGCGGGGCGCAGAAGCTGGTCACCTCGCAGCGGTCCATCTCCGCCATCAGCCGGGCCGCGTCGAAGCGGGTGTAGTTGTGGATGAAGACCGTCGCCTCGGCGTTCCAGGGGGCGAAGAGGTTGCTCCACGCGTGCTTGGCCCAGCCGGGCGAGGAGATGTTGAGGTGCACGTCCCCCGGCTGGAGGCCGATCCAGTACATGGTGGCCAGGTGGCCGACGGGGTACGAGATGTGGGTGTGCTCGACGAGCTTGGGCCGGGCGGTGGTGCCGGAGGTGAAGTAGAGCATCAGCGGATCGGACGCCCTGGTGGGGCCGTCCGGCGTGAAGCCCGCCGGGCTCGCGTACGCCTCCTCGTAGGGGTGCCAGTCCAGGGCCTCGCCGCCGGCCACCACCCGGGTGTACTCCCCCGGCACGTCGGCGAACTTGGCGGTGTCCTCGGCCCGCACCACGACGTGCCGGGCGCCGCCGCGCTCGATGCGGTCCGCCAGGTCGGCGGGACCGAGCAGCGGGGTGGCGGGGATGACGACGGCACGCAGCTTCATCGCGGCGAGCGCGGTCTCCCACAGCTCGACCTGGTTGCCGAGCATGACGACGATCCGGTCGCCGGCCCGCACCCCCAGGCTCCTGAGGTGGCCCGCGACCCGGTTCGACCGGTCGGCCAGCTCGGCGAAGGAGTAGAGGCCCTCCGAGCCGTCCTCCTCCACGATCCACAGCGCGGTGCGGTCGTTGTCCCGGGCGATCGCGTCGAACCAGTCCAGCGCCCAGTTGAAGTACTCGGGCTCGGGCCAGCGGAACCCCGCGTAGGCCGCCCGGTACTCCTCGCGGTGCCGCAGCAGGAAGTCCCGGGCCGCCCGGAACTGCTCCGTCGGCCCCTCGGTCCCGCCAGTCGTCGCACCGCTCGCCGTCATGTGCCCTCCTCAGTGCTCGACCGCTGAGTAGCATCGTCCATCCAGCGGCCCGGGTCCCACCACCCCCGGACGGGGGTGTCGGGCTGAAGGAGTGACTTCGGGGTGAGGGAGTGACGTGACGGAAACGGGCGAGGCCGCCGACGTACGGGCGGCCCTGCTGCGCATGCGGCGGGCCGGCGGGCTGCCGGTCGCCTTCGGCGGGCTGCTGTCGGGCGGGCGGCAGCTGCGGATCTCGGAGCTGTCCGGCACGGAGACCTCCGCCCTGCGCACCCTGGCGATCACCGCGGGCAACGGCCTGGGCGGCAAGGCCATCGCGCTGTCCCGGCCGTTCTCCGTGACCGACTACCACGCGTCGCGCGTCATCAGCCACGAGTACGACCAGGCCGTCGCCGCCGAGGGCCTGCGGTCGGTGCTGGCGGTGCCGGTGGTCGTCCGCAGCCGCGTCCGCGGCGTGCTGTACGGCGCGCTGCGCCAGCCGATGACGCTCGGGGACCGGCCGCTGACCGCCGCCGTGGCCGCGGCGCGCGAGCTGGAGCAGTCCCTCGCGGTCCGCGACGAGGCGCACCGGCTGCTGGCCCTCCTCCACCAGCCGGTCGCGGTCGACCCGGGGGCCTGGGAGGAGGTCCGCGAGGCGCACGGCGAGCTGCGCGCCCTCGCCCCGCTGATCGGCGACCCCCGGCTGCGGCAGGCGCTGCTGACCGCCTGCGGCCGGATCGCCGCCGCGTCGGGGGCGGCGGGGACGGCGGGGCGCGAGGGCTCCGCGGCCCGCGAGCTACCCCCGGCGGCGCCGCTCTCCCCGCTCGCGCCGCGCGAGCTCGACGTGCTCGCCGCGGTGGCCTCGGGCGCGACGAACGCCGCCGCCGCGCAGCGGCTGGGGCTGCGGCCGGAGACCGTCAAGAGCTATCTGCGTTCCGCGATGCGAAAACTGGGTGCTCACACCCGGCTGGAGGCGGTAGTGTCCGCGCGCCGGGCAGGGCTGCTTCCCTGACCGACCCGGTGTGTCTCGGAGGTGAGGGTGTTGGTGTCGACCGACCGCCTGCTGGCGTTCGCCGCGATGTCCGTGCTGCTGATCCTGATACCGGGTCCCAGCGTGCTGTTCGTCCTCGGCCGGGCGCTGGCCCACGGCCGCCGCACGGCCCTGGAGAGCGTGCTCGGCAACACGGTGGGCTCCTACGTCCTGGTCGTGGCGGTGTCGCTCGGGCTCGGCTCGCTCGTGGCGGGCTCCGCGGCGGTCTTCCTGGCCCTGAAGCTGGCCGGCGCGGCGTACCTGGTCCTCCTCGGGGTGAAGGCGCTGCGGCACCGCCGTGACCTGACCATGGCGCAGGACGTCCCCGGCGGCGGCGCGCGCAGCGGGCTGCGGACCCTGTGGGAGGGGTTCGTGGTGGGCGTGACCAACCCCAAGACGATGGTGTTCTTCGCGGCCGTGCTCCCGCAGTTCGTGGACCGCTCCGCAGGCCGCGTCCCGCTGCAGATGCTCGTCCTGGGCATGGTGTTCAGCCTGACCGCGCTGGTCTTCGACAGCCTGTGGGCGCTGACCGCGTCCGCCGCCCGCACCTGGTTCGCGCGCTCCCCGCGCCGCCTCGCCGCCATCGGCGGCACGGGCGGCCTGGCGATGATCGGCCTCGGCGTCACGGTCGCGGTCACCGGCCGGACGGACTGACCGGCGGCCCGCGGCCGTCCCCGCCTGTCCGCCCGCAGGACCGTCCGTGCGTCCGTGCGTGGGCACCCCCCCCGGCGATACCTCGCGTGTCGGCCCATACCTCGCGCCGCGTCTGCTTCAATCCTCAACTTCCCTATGCCGCCGCCCCGTTGACGCCTACCCTTGCCCGCAGCACCAGACGTCAAGGAGCCGCGGTGGGCAAGCGCCGTTTAGGACAATATCCCCAGTCCCGATACGCACATCTGCTCTCGTCGGAACGCATCGGCAACTACACCGAGCACCGCCCGGCGACCTTCGAGATCCCCGTCGAGCGCCCCTCCAAGGGGTGCCAGTCGTGCACCCTGGCCTGCGAGACCTGCCGGACCTCGCTCACGTACACGGTCTTCTCCATCCCCGCGACCCGGGCGCGCCGTTGGGCGTGGCTGCTGACGGCGCTGGCGGGCAGCGCCTCGATGCTCGTGTCGGGGCTCACCATCCACCACCTCGGCGGCCGGCACCTCGGCGAGCCGGGCGGGGGCCTCAGCGGCCTGATCGCCCTCGGCTCCGTCGGCGGCTTCATCGTCGCCGCCGTCGGACTGAGCTTCTGGTGGTACGAGGACGGCGTCCGCGGCCCCGGCCGGCTGACGGGCATCGGCGGCCACACGATAAAGCGCTGACGCGCGCGGTGGTGGCGCACCGCGATGGTGGCGCACGGTGGCCGCGTGCGCCGCGATTCCGGGTGGGCGAAGGAGGATTCGAACCTCCACAGCCGAAGCGGGGGCTTTACAGGCCCTTGGGATCACCGATTCCCGGTTCGCCCGGAGCGGAGGAGGTGGGGGTCGAACCCACACGGGTGCTCACACACCCCGACGGTTTTCGGGACCGCGGCCGGCGCCGCCTCTCGGCTGGCTCCTCCATGACGTACGCGGAGAGTGCGCGGATCGAACGCGCGCGGGCTCACACCCGACTACGGCTTAGCAAGCCGCTGCCTTACCACTCGGCCAACTCTCCACAGGGTGGGGCGGCAATGGAGAAGCCGCCCTGGCGGGGGTTCCCGCAGGCGGCTCGGTGACGGCTGTCACCGGTGGCTATGCGGCCTGCCCGAGGCTCCCGCGCTGGGAACGGGTACTGGAAGAGCGCTGATAACGCGGCGAACCGGCCTGGACGTTCATCGTGCGCTCCCCTCGTGCCTCGTCGGTGGTGTCACCACTGTGCCGGGCGGCGTCCGCCGGGGCAACGGATTATCCGGCGGGCTGCCCCTCGCCCAGCAGGGCCGCGATCGCCGGGGCGTACGCGGTCTCGATCTCGTCCGCCGTCAGGGCGGTGACGGCCGGCAGGCGCAGCAGGTAGCGGGTCAGGGCGAGGCCGAGGAGCTGGGCGGAGACGAGGCCCGCCCGGCGGGCGGTCTCCGGGCCCGCGGCGGCCAGCGCCGGGACGAGGGCGGGGGCCACCTGCCGGGCGAAGATGTCGCGCATGCGGGCGGCGGCCTGGTCGTTGGTGACGGCCGAGCGCAGCAGGACGAGGAGCGCGTCGTCGGTGGGGTCGCCCTCCCAGCGGTCCAGGAAGTGCCGGACCAGCGCGCGCGGCAGTTCGGCGGGCGGTACGGCGGTGAGGTCCGGCAGCCGCAGGTCGATGGCGAGGGCCGCCTCGAACAGGCCCTCCTTGCTGCCGAAGTAGCGCATCACCATCGACGGGTCGATGCCCGCGTCGGCGGCGACGGCGCGGATGGTGGTGCGCTCGTAGCCGTGACCGGCGAAGCGCTCGCGGGCGGCGGTGAGGATGGCGGATTTCGTCTGGTCCGAGCGGCGCGGCTTCTCTGTTCCGGTCACATCAACAAGCGTAGGCCAACAAGCGTTGACAAGCCAGCGAGCCCCGGCGCACCATGTCCACAGACGTTGGCCAACAACCGTTGGCAACGCTGTCGAGAGGGGGCACCACATGACCGCCGCCGCACTCCCCGCCACCACCCGCGTCGCGATCGTCGGCGCGGGCCCGACCGGGCTCGCGCTGGCCGTCACGCTGGCCGGGGCCGGCGTGGACTTCGTCCTGCTGGACCGGCTCGCCGAGGGCGCCAACACCTCCCGCGCCGGCGTGGTGCACGCCCGGACGCTCGAGGTGCTGGACGAGCTGGGAGCCTCGGCCGCCCTGGTCGAACGCGGGCTGGTCGTCGAGCGGTTCCGCGTCCGGGACGGCCGCCGCGCGCTGGCCGCGCTGGACTTCGGCCGGCTGCCGACCCCGCACCCGTACACGCTGCTGGTGCCGCAGTACGACACCGAGGCCGTCCTGCTGGCGCGGCTGCGCGAGCTCGGCGGCGACGTGCACCGCCCGTACGAGGTCGCCAAGGCCGAGCAGGACGAGGACGGGGTGACGCTGACGATGGCCACCGGCGAGACGCTGCGCGCCGCGTACGCGGTCGGCGCGGACGGCATGCACAGCGTCGTCCGCGAGGCGGCCGGCATCGGCTTCACGGGCAGCGCGTACGAGCAGTCGTTCGTGCTCGCCGACGTGACGATGGAGTGGGCGCCGGGCCGCGCCGAGGTGGCGCTGCAGTTCCACGCGGCGGGGCTGGTCGTCATCGCCCCGCTGCCGCAGGACCGCTACCGCGTCGTCGCCACCGTCGACGACGCCCCCAGGGAGCCGGACGCCGCCTACGTCCAGCGCGTCCTGGACGAGCGGGCGCCCGGCCAGGCGAAGGTCACCGGGCTGGTGTGGAGCTCGCGCTTCCGCGTGCACCACCGGGTCGCCGACTCCTACCGCAACGGCCGGCTGCTGCTGGCCGGGGACGCCGCGCACGTGCACAGCCCGGCCGGCGGCCAGGGCATGAACACCGGCATCCAGGACGCCTTCGCGCTCGGCCGCGCCCTCGCCGAGGACCGGCTGGACGGCTACGAGGCGCAGCGCCGTCCGGTCGCCGAGCGGGTCGTCGCGTTCACCGACCGCATGACCCGGATCGCCACCACCCGCAACCCCCTGCTCCGCACGGCGCGCAACCTGCTGCTGCCGGTGGCCGGCCGCGTCCCGGCCTTCCGCACCCGGCTCACCACCGAGCTGGCCGAGCTCGACTACCGCTGAACCGCGCCCTGCGTCACACCGCCGGCTGCACGTCGCCCACCATCGACGAGGGGACGTCGCCGCGCCCCGCGAGGTCGCCCGGCGGGATGCCGGGGTGGTGGCGGGCGGCGGCGTCCGGGCCCGGGGCCCCGGCCTCGCCGAGGGCGAGGCGCGAGACGATGCGGTAGCGGTCGCCGCGGTAGAGCGAGTGGACGTACTCGACCGGGCGGCCGGTGTCGTCCTTGGTGAGGCGCTCGAAGAGCAGCGCCGGGGAGAGCAGCGGCACGCCCAGCAGCCGGGCCTCGACCTCGTTGGTGACGGTCGGCTCGATGGACTGCACCGCCTCGTGGATGCGCACCCGGTGCCGGTCGCGCAGGAACTGGTAGAAGTCCCCGGACTCCATGTCCTGCGCCCGCAGGCCGGGCACGAGGACGGCCGGCACGTGCAGGTACTCGATCGCCATCGGCTCGCCGTCGACGAGCCGCAGCCGCGCGATGTAGGTAATCTCGGCCGCCGGTGAGATGTGCAGCTTGCGGCCCACCCGCGCCCCCGCCTGCACGGTGGTCAGTTCCAGGACCCGGCTGGACCAGGTGCCCGACGCCTTCGGCACCGAGAACGAGTGCTCGTCCGCCACCAGTTCCTGGGTGATCTTGGTGGGCGCCACGAACATCCCGCGCCCGTGCTCCCGGACGATCAGTCCGGTGTTGACCAGTTCGTCGACCGCGGAGCGCAGCGTCGGGCGGGAGACCGACAGCTGCTCGCACAGCGTCCGCTCCGAGGGGATCGGGTCTCCGGGCAGCTGGGATTCGACGAGCTCCAACAGGTAGTCCCGCACCCGTTCTCGCTTGAGCGCCGACCGTGGCGACTCGCTTCCCATGCTCACTCCTTCGTGCCGTCCGGGTGCCGCCCCGGCGCGTCCGGGCTGCTGTCCTGTCCAGTCCCTCCCCTGGAGGCTATCCAGATCCTGACCAGTACGCCAGGCCGGTCCGCTCCCGAAGGGGAGGATCCGGCGGCAACCGGCGCTCAACCCTTTGTCTGCACGAGGTCTTGACGGCTCCACTGGTCTATGCCACCTTCTCCAACCAGCACCAGACCAGTTGTGAAGTGGTAAGTTCCGCCGCTCCTATTCGAGGTGACAGACCCCGTGAGAACCAGACTCCTTGCAGGCACCGCGGCACTCGCGATCGCCGTGGCCGGCCTGAGCGCCTGCAGCTCTTCCGCCGACTCGTCGGACACGGCGGGCGACGGCAAGAGCCCCGCCGAGCTCACCGTGTGGATCATGAAGGGGAGCGTCTCCGACCCCTTCCTGGAGCGCTTCAAGACCGACTTCGAGAAGACCCACGCCGGCACCACCCTCAAGATCCAGATCCAGGAGTGGGACGGCATCGGCGCGAAGATCACCAGTGCCCTGGCGAGCAAGGACGCGCCGGACGTGATCGAGGTCGGCAACACCCAGGTCGCGCAGTACGCCGCCAGCGGCGGGGTCAAGGACCTGACCGCGAAGACCGACGACCTCAAGGGCGCGGACTGGATACCGGGCCTGGCCGAGCCCGGCAAGATCGACGGCAAGCAGTTCGGCATCCCCTGGTACGCCGCCAACCGCGTCGTGGTCTACAACAAGGACCTCTTCGCCCAGGCCGGCATCACCACCCCGCCCAAGACCCGCGACGAGTGGATCGCCGACACCACCAAGCTCAACACCGGCGGCAACGACGGGATCTACCTGACCGGGCAGACCTGGTACGCGCTGGCCGGCTTCGTCTGGGACGAGGGCGGTGAGTTCGCCGTCAAGGACGGCGACCGGTGGAAGGGCACCCTCGACACGCCCCAGGCACAGGCCGGGATGGCGTTCTACAAGAAGCTCCAGGCGCTGGGCAAGGGCCCGAAGGACTCCGACGAGGCCAAGCCGCTCCAGGCGGAGGTCTTCGCCAAGGGCAGGAGCGCCCAGATCATCTCCGTCCCCGGTGGCGCGGCCGCGATCATCAAGGCCAACCCGGCGATGAAGGACAAGATCGGCTTCTTCCCGATCCCCGGCAAGACCGCCGACAAGCCCGGCGCGGTCTTCACCGGCGGCTCCGACCTCATCATCCCGGAGGCCTCGAAGCACCAGGACGCGGCCTACGAGGTCGTCAAGGCACTGGCCGGTGAGAAGTGGCAGACCGACATGGCCAAGGAGATGAGCTACGTCCCCAACCGGACGTCGCTGGCCGGCGCGCTGGCGGGCAACGAGGGCGGCGCGGTGATGGCGGTCGGCGCGGCCAACGGCCACGGCACCCCCAACTCCCCCAACTGGGCCGCCGTCGAGGCGAACAACCCGATCAAGCAGTACATGACGCAGTACCTGACCGGTGCCGACCCGGCCACGGCCGCCCGCACCGCGTCCGAAGCCATCACCAAGGCCCTCAACACCGCTTCCTGAACCGGGGACCGGCCCGCACGCCCCCGCGCGGGCGCCCCGGCCTGACGAGACAGACGCCACCAGGACAACAGGAGAAGTGCCGTGCCCGCTGCACCCCCCGCCGCCCGTCGGCGCCCCCCTCAACAGGCCCTCGTGGCTCCGCCCCCGGCACCGCGCCGCAGGCGGCCCGTGCTCGGCGCCCTCTGGCCGTATCTGTTGATCGCTCCCACCGTGGTGGGCACGGCCTTCCTCCTGCTGTACCCGCTGATCCGCAACACCGTGATGTCCTTCCAGCACTTCCGGCTGGGTGAACTGATCCGCGGCGGCGCCGCGTTCGTCGGGTTCGACAACTACTCCGAGGTGCTGAACGACCCCGAGTTCTGGACGGTGGTGCGCCGCACCCTGTGGTGGACCGCGCTCAACGTCGTCCTGATCATGGTGCTCGGCACCCTGATCGCCCTGATGCTGGCGCGGCTCGGCAAGCGGATGCGGCTGGCCGTGATGAGCGGGCTCGTCCTGACCTGGGCGACGCCGGTGATCGCCGCCACCACCGTCTTCCAGTGGCTCTTCCAGTCCCGCTTCGGCGTGGTCAACTGGGCGCTGGTGTCCCTCGGGTTCGAGTCCTACCGCGACTACTCCTGGTTCGCCGACGGGAACTCGACCTTCTTCATCCTGGTCACCCTCGTCGTCTGGCAGTCGGTGCCGTTCGCCGCGCTGACCCTCTACGGCGGCCTCACCACGATCCCCGCCGAGCTGTACGAGTCGGCCCGGCTCGACGGCGCCGGCAGCTTCCAGGTCTTCCGCCACGTCACCTTCCCCATGCTGCGGCAGCTGTTCGCGCTGATCACGTCCCTCGAAGTGATCTGGTGCTTCAAGTGCTTCGCCCAGATCTGGGTGATCAGCGCGGGCGGCCCGAACGGCGCGACGACCACCCTGCCCGTCTACGCCTTCCAGATCGCGCAGTCGCTCCACAAGTACGACGTCGGCTCGGCGGTCTCCACGCTGACCGTGCTGATCCTCCTCGTGGCGCTGGTCTTCAACCTGCGCCGCATGTTCCAGCAGGAAGGAGAGGTCCGGTGACCCGGTCGCTGCGCAAGGTACCGCTCAACCTCGCCGCGCTGTTCGTCCTCGCGGTGTCGGTCTTCCCCGTCTACTGGATGGTGCTGACCGCCTTCAAGCCGACCGTGGACATCCAGGCCGACACCCCGTCGTTCCTGCCCCGCCACCTCACCCTCGACCACTTCTCCGCCGCCGTGCACGCCGACGGCTTCGGCACCTTCTGGCGCAACAGCCTCACCGTCACCCTCGGCGCGGTGCTGCTCTCCCTGGTCGTCGCGCTCCTGGCCGCCTTCGCGGTCGGCCGGATGCGCTGGCGCGGGCGGCGGGCCTTCATCCTGATGGTCTTCACCGCGCAGATGGCGCCCTGGGAGGCGCTGCTGATCCCGATGTACGTCATCGCCCGGGACACCGACATGCTCGACAAGCTGTCGATGCTCACCCTGGTCTACTTCATGACCACGCTGCCGTTCACCATCGTGACGCTGCGCGGGTTCCTCGCCGCGATCCCGGTGGAGCTGGAGGAGGCGGCACTGGTGGACGGCTGCACCCGGCCGCAGGCGTTCCGCCGGGTGACGTTCCCGCTGCTGGCCCCCGGACTGCTGTCCACCTCGCTCTTCGGGTTCATCACCGCCTGGAACGAGTTCGCGTTCGCCAACACCCTGATCATCAAGAACCAGGACGCCAGGACACTGCCGGTCTGGCTCTCCTCGTTCAGCAACGTCTTCGGTACCGACTGGGGCGCCACCATGGCCGCCTCCTCGCTCTTCATGCTCCCCGTCCTGGTGGTCTTCCTGGCCCTGCAGAACCGCGTCACCTCCGGGATGACCGCCGGCGCGGTCAAGGGCTGACGCGTGCCGACCGGAACGACCCGAATCCCGTACGGGCCTGGAGGCCGACCTGTGATCATTCCCCACCCCAGCCATCTGGTCCGCATCCCGGGCCACTTCACCTTCACCCCCGACACGGCCGTCCGGGCCACCGAGGGCGCGGAGGGCGCCGCCCACCTGCTGCGCACCCTGCTGCGCCCCGCCACCGGACTGCCGCTGCGCTCCTCCCCCGACGGCAACGTCATCCTCGCCCTGGACCCGCAGCTCGGCGGGCTGGGCACCGAGGGGTACGGGCTGACCGTCGGCCCGGACGCCATCCTGCTGCGGGCCGGCACCGCGGCCGGGCTGCTCAACGGCGTGCAGACGATCCGCCAGCTGCTGCCGCCCGAGGCGCTGTCGACCGCTCCCGTCACTGGGGTGCCGTGGCGGCTGCCGTGCGTGCAGGCCACCGACGTGCCGCGGTACCACTGGCGCGGGGCGATGCTCGACGTGGCCCGGCACTTCCAGCCGGTGTCGTTCCTGCGGCGCTTCGTGGACCTGATCGCCTTCCACAAGCTCAACGTCCTGCACCTGCACCTCACGGACGACCAGGGCTGGCGGATGCCGGTCCCCGGCTACCCGCTGCTGACGGAGACCGGCGGCCACCGGGCGCGCAGCATGACCGGCCGGGCCGGCAGCGCCCGCTGGGACGACACCCCGCACGGGGGCGCGTACACCGCCGCCGAGCTGCGCGCGCTCGTCGCCTACGCGGCCGAGCGCGGCGTCAGCGTCGTGCCCGAGATCGAGATGCCGGGCCACGCGCGGGCGGCGCTCGCCGCCTACCCGCACCTGGGCAACGTGCCCGGCCGGCAGCTGGACGTGTGGACCGAGTGGGGCGTGTGCGAGAACGTGCTCGGCGTCCACGACGAGGTGCTGGAGTTCTGCCGCACGGTGCTCGGCGAGGTCCTGGACGTCTTTCCGTCGCCGTACATCCACGTCGGCGGCGACGAGTGCCCCACCGTGGAGTGGACGGAGAGCCCCCGCGCGCGGCAGCGGGCGGCCGACGAGGGGCTGGCGGGGCCGAAGGCGCTGCACGGCTGGTTCCTCGGGCGGATCGGCGACTTCCTGCTCCAGCAGGGCCGCAAGCCCGTGTGCTGGGCGGAGGACGGCGGGATCCTGCCGCCGGAGTTCACCGTCATGCCGTGGCGCGACTCCGACCACGGGCTGGCCGCCGCCCGCCGGGGGCACGACGTCGTGATGGCGCCGTTCCGCACCACGTACCTCGACTACCCGCAGAGCGACCGGGCGAGCGAGCCCCTCGGGCAGTCCGGCGCCGTGGTCGACCTGCGGACCGTGCACGGCAACGATCCCGCGCCGCGCGAGTGGGAGCCGGACGCCGCCGCCCGGGTGCTGGGCACGCAGGGGCAGCTGTGGACCGAGTTCGCGGCCACGCCCGCCCAGGTCGAGTACCTCGCCTTCCCCCGGCTGTCGGCGCTCGCCGACAGCGCGTGGAACCCGCGCAGCGACTGGAGCACCGACTTCCTGCCCGCCATGCGCCACCACGAGGCCCGGCTCGCGGCGCTCGGCACCCGCCGCCAGGCCGTGTCCGGCTGATCCCGCCGGGCGTCGCCCCCAGATGTTCCACCCCGCACCACCCGCATCACCCGCAGTCGCACCACCCGTAGTTCCTTCCAGCAGTTCCCCCCTGCGATACCCCCACCTGGAAAGGGATTCACCGTGTCCGCAAGATCACGTATACCCGTCCGCGTGCGTACGGCGATGGCCCTGTGCACCTCCGCCGGGCTCGCGTGTGCCGCGCTGACGGCCATGCCCGCCTCGGCCGCGCAGGACTCGCTCAGCGCGCAGTACCGCACCAGCGCGACCGGGGCCACCGCCGACCAGTCGGAGCCGTGGCTGAAGGTCACCAACACCGGCAGCACGACCGTGCCGCTCAGCGGGGTGACGGTGCGCTACTACTTCAAGGCCGACACCGCCGACTCCTCGTACCGCTTCGCCTGTTCCTGGGCGGTGAAGGGCTGTGCCAACATCACCGGCACGTTCGGCACCCTGGCGCATCCCACCGCCACCGCCGACCGGTACCTGGAAGTCGGCTTCACCGCGGGCGCCGGCTCGCTCGCCCCCGGCGCCGACACCAGCGACATGCAGCTGCGGTTCTACCGGTCCAACTGGGCCACGCTGCGGCAGAGCGACGACTACTCGTTCAACGCCGCCCAGACGTCGTACGCCAACTGGTCGAAGGTCACCGTGCAGCGGGGCGGGACCGTCCTGTGGGGCACCGCGCCCGAGGGGAACGACCCCACCCAGCCGCCGACCAACCCGCCGACGACGCCGCCCACTACCCCGCCGACCACGCCGCCGAACGGGAACGGCCCGGCGCTCTTCGACGACTTCAACTACACCGGCAGCAGCGACCCGCTGGTGCAGCAGCACGGCTGGACGGTGAAGTCGGGGCAGGGCGGCCCCGGGGTCCCGGGGGCCACCTGGTCGCCGCAGGACGTCACCTTCGCGACGCAGAACGGCAACAGCGTCATGAACCTCAAGCTCACCACCGACGGCACGGCCGCCGGCACCAGGGAGACGGAGATCCAGACCACCGCGCGCAAGTTCCGCAACGGAACGTACGCCGCGCGGGTGAAGTTCAACGACACGCCCGCGACCGGCCCCGACGGGGACCACGTCAACCAGACGTTCTTCTCCTTCACCCCGCTCGCCCGCGACATGGACCCCGACTACGGGGAGCTGGACTTCGAGTACCTGCCCAACGGCGGCTGGGGCGAGACCGGCAACATCATGTACACCACGTCCTGGGAGACCTACCAGAACGACCCCTGGAACGCGGTCAACGCCCACACCGAGAGCCGGCAGAGCTACGACGGCTGGCACGACCTGGTCGTCACGGTCGACAACACCGACATCAAGTACTACATCGACGGGCAGCTGTTCGGGACGCACGGCGAGCCGTACCTCCCCGAGACGCCGA
Organism: Streptomyces sp. NPDC006733; assembly: GCF_040636125.1. Classification (NCBI taxonomy): domain Bacteria; kingdom Bacillati; phylum Actinomycetota; class Actinomycetes; order Kitasatosporales; family Streptomycetaceae; genus Streptomyces; species Streptomyces sp. NPDC006733. Next base: position 69,835 of record NZ_JBEYJD010000020.1, read on the forward strand.
TGTTCATCGACTTCAACCACTGGCTCATCGACCTCAACGGGCAGACGAGCAGCACGCCCCGCTCGTACAACGAGCAGGTCGACTACGTCTACTTCGCCAAGGACCAGGTGCTGAGCCCGGCGCAGGTGCAGGCCCAGGTGGCCGTCTACCGGGCGGCACACACCACCCACGTGGACACCGTCCCGGGGAGCTGAACCGGCGCGGCGGCGTCAGCCCCCGGGTCCGATCCGGACCTCGTGGCGCGCCGCCGACGGATCGCTGACGGCCAGCAGCCGCGCGCCCTCCGCCAGGAGGGCGTCGCGGTCGCCAGCCGTCAGCGGCGCGAAGGGCGTCACGCTCACCGCGGCGGCGGCCTTGGTGCGGTCGAACCGCCACGTGCCGCCGACGAAGCCGTCGACCAGGATCGTGCCGCGGATGATGCCGTTCACCGTCATCACCCGGCCGCGGTGCTCGTCGGAGAGGATCCGGGTCCGGTCGGCGTGCGACAGCAGCAGGTTGTCGAAGTCCGCGACGAACCGGGCCGGCACGGGGGTGTCCCGGTCGGGCAGCGAAGCGCCGGGCAGGTCGTACAGCTCCCGGCCCTCCTCGTCGCGGTAGGTCCGCAGGTCCAGGCCCGCGACCACGGAACGCAGCCCCGTCAGGCCCGACCACTTCTGGACGTCGGCGACGCTCGCGGGGCCGAACGCCGCCAGGTAGCGCTCGACGACCGGCCCGGGGTCGGGCGCGGCGAGCGGGGCGCCGAGGTACTCCTCGACGGTGGCGTACGTGGGCTGCCCGCTCTCGCCCCACAGCCCGCGCGGCGGCAGCTGCACCAGCGGGGCCCACAGGCGCAGCGCCTTCTCCAGCGCGTCGGGCGGCACGCCCGGCCAGCGGACGGCGAGCAGCTCGCGCAGTTCACCGGGGTTGCGCGGGCGCTCGGCCAGCAGCTCCCGGCCGGCGGCGACCACCTCGTCGCGGTCCACCCCGTCCAGCGCCGCACCACCCCACGCCGCGCTCCTGACCATCCGGTCGAACACCGGCTGCAGCAGCGGCCGCAGGATCAGCGCGTCGGCCGCGCTCACCAGGTGGACGGTGCCGCGCATCAGGGTCAGCCGCACCGCGCCGCGGTCCTTCATCAGCTGCGCCAGCTCGTCGAAGGAGAAGTCCCGCAGCCGGGTCCACAGGCCGATGTAGGGGGCGTTGGACGCCTGGGACTGCATGCCGAGCAGCCGCTCGATCACCTCGATCGCGGGCGCCTTCGCCCGTTCGAGCAGGAGTTGGCGCTCCAGCAGGGCGCGGTTGAGGGCGCGGCGGTCCAGCGTCGTCGTCGGCATACCGCCTACGCTACGACGCCCTGCGGACGGTTCCGGTCCTCAATGCTGACGCGGTCTACGCGGCCGAGGACCCGACGCGCCGGGATATCGGCGGGTCGGCCTCGTGGTGGATCGGCGTGTGCGCGCCGGTCAGCGGTACGCCGCTGCCGCCGCGCCGGTGGGCGACGATCTCCGCCGCGATGGACAGCGCGGTCTCCTCGGGCGTGCGCGCCCCGAGGTCCAGGCCGATCGGCGAGCGCAGCCGCGCCAGTTCGAGTTCGGTGACGCCCACGTCCCGCAGCCGCTCCAGGCGGTCCAGGTGGGTGCGGCGCGAGCCCATGGCGCCGACGAAGGCGACGGGCAGCCGCAGGGCCCGCTCCAGCAGCGGTACGTCGAACTTCGCGTCGTGGGTCAGCACGCAGATCACCGTGCGGCCGTCGACGCGGCCGGCCGCGGTGGTCTCGTCCAGGTAGCGGTGCGGCCAGTCGACGACGACCTCGTCGGCCTCCGGGAACCGGGCGCGGGTGGCGAAGACGGGGCGCGCGTCGCAGAGGGTCACCTCGTAGCCGAGGAACTTGCCGACCTTGACGACGGCGCCCGCGAAGTCGATCGCACCGAAGACGATCATGCGGGGGGCGGGCACGCTGCACTCCACGAGGAGCGTGAGCGGTGCGCCGCAGCGGCTGCCGTCCGCGCCGATGGTGACGGTGCCGGTCCGGCCGGCCTCCAGCAGGGCGTACGCCTCGGCCGCCGCCGTGCGGTCCCGTTCCAGGTCGCCGAGGCCGCCGTCGTGGCCGCCGTCGGCCCGCAGGGTCAGGGCACGGCCGAGCAGCTCGGCCGGGCCCTCGACGATCCTGGCCACCGCGGCGGTCTCCCCCGCCGCCGCGGCGGCCAGCGCCGCGGTGAACTCCGGCCGCACGCCGGGGTCCACCCGCTGGACGAAGATGTCGATCACGCCGCCGCAGGTCAGTCCCACGGCGAACGCGTCCTCGTCCGAGTATCCGAAGCGCTGGAGCACCGGCTCCGCCGAGTCCCCCGACTCCAGCGCCTCCCTGCAGAGCTCGTAGACGGCTCCCTCGACGCACCCTCCGGACACGCTGCCGATCGCGGTGCCGTCGGAGTCGACGGCGAGCGCGGCACCGGGCTGCCGGGGCGCGCTCCCGCCGACCGCGACCACGGTCGCGACGGCGAACGGACGCCCTTGCCGACACCAGCGGTGCAGCTCGTCAGCGATGTCCAGCATGGTGAACAGCTCCTCTACTTGACGCCGAGCCAGTTCTCGATGGGGTGGAGTGCGAAGAAGACGACGAACACCGCCGTGAGCACCCACATGAAGGCGCCGGGCTCGCGCCACTTGCCCTGGGCCGCCTTGATGGCGGTGTAGGAGATGACGCCCGCGGCGACACCGGCGGTGATGGAGTACGTGAAGGGCATGAGGGCCACGGTCAGGAAGACCGGGACCGAGACCGAGCGGTCCGACCAGTCGACGTGCCGGGCGTTGCTCATCATCATCGCGCCGATGACGACCAGGGCCGCGGCCGCGACCTGGCCCGGGACGATCTGGGCCAGCGGGGTGAAGAAGAGGCCGGCCGCGAAGAGCAGGCCGGTGACGACGCTGGACAGACCCGTACGGGCGCCCTCGCCGACCCCGGTGGCCGACTCGATGAAGACCGTCTGGCCGGAGGCGCCGGCGACGCCGCCGATCGCACCGCCCGCGCCGTCGATGAACAGCGCCTTGCTGAGGCCCGGCATCCGGCCCTGCTCGTCGGCGAGCTTGGCCTCGGTGCCGACGCCGATGATGGTGGCCATCGCGTCGAAGAAGCCCGCCAGCACCAGGGTGAAGACGATGACGCCGACGGTCATGCCGCCGATGGAGCCCCAGCCGCCGAACTCGACGTGGCCGAAGAGCCCGAAGTCGGGCATGGAGACCGCGCTGCCGTTCAGCTCCGGGGAGGCACCGCCCCAGTCCTTGTCGGTCAGGCCGCCGACGGAGTTGACCACGACGGCCAGGACCGTGCCGACGACGATGCCGATGAGGATGGCGCCGGGGATGTTGCGGGCCTGCAGCATGAAGATCAGCAGCAGCGTCACGCAGAAGAGCAGGACCGGCCAGCCGGAGAGCTGCCCGCCGGCGCCGAGGGCGACCGGGGCGGTGCCCTTGGCGTCGCCCTTGCCGACGAAGCCGGCGTTCACCAGGCCGATGAGGGCGATGAACATCCCGATGCCGATGGTGATGCCGTGCTTGAGGGCGAGCGGTATCGCGTTCATGACGATCTCGCGGAGCCCGGTCACCACCAGCAGCACGATGATGGCGCCGTAGATCACGCACATGCCCATGGCCTGCGGCCACGTCATGTTGGGGGCCACCTGGGTGGCCAGCACGCCGGAGACGCTCAGTCCCGCGGCGAGCGCGAGCGGCACCTTGCCGAGGAAGCCCATCAGCAGGGTGGAGACCGCCGCGGCGAGCGCGGTGGCGGTGATCAGCCCCGCGTGGCTGAGCTTGTGCCCGGCGGCGTCCGGACCTGACAGCAGGAGCGGGTTGAGCAGCAGGATGTAGCACATCGCCATGAAGGTCGTGATGCCGCCGCGGACCTCGCGGGAAATCGTCGACTCTCGCTGGGAGATGTGGAAGTACCGGTCGAGCCACGATCGGCCGGCCGGTGGGCGCGAGCCCGCGCCCGCGTCCTCCGCCGTCGTCTTCTGCTCTACAGGGGTTTGGGTCATGGTGCCGACTCCCAAGGTTCAATGGGACACCCGCACGTGGTGCGCGGGTTTTGGGATGGTGCGTGGGCTGCACGACCCGGGGGACGGCCCGAGGCGAACGGGGTGGAGCGGTCACGGCGGATGCCGTTGCCAAGCAGGCCCGTTGGCGGTGCCTGGGTGGCCCCGGACGGGGCGGGGATCGTCATTCCCCCGCCCCGTCCGGAGGTCGTCACGTACCGGTGAGGTGTTCGGGCCTGACCGGTACGCGCTTGAGTGCCAGACCGGTCGCGGCGCGGATGGCGGCGACGACGGCGGGCGTGGAGGAGACCGTCGGGGCCTCACCGATGCCGCGCAGCCCGTACGGGGCGTGCTCGTCGGCGAGTTCCAGTACGTCGACCGGGATGGTCGGGGTGTCGAGGATGGTGGGGATCAGGTAGTCGGTGAAGGACGGGTTCCGCACCTTCGCGTTCTTGTCGACGATGATCTCTTCCATCACGGCCAGCCCGAGGCCCTGCGTGGTGCCGCCCTGGATCTGGCCGACGACCGACAGCGGGTTGAGCGCCTTGCCGACGTCCTGGGCCGCGGCCAGTTCGATGACCTTGACCAGGCCCAGCTCGGTGTCGACCTCGACGACCGCGCGGTGCGCGCAGAAGGAGTACTGGACGTGGCCGTGGCCCTGTCCGGTGACCAGGTCGAACGCCTGGGTGGGGCGGTGCCGCCACTCCAGCTCGATGTCGACGGCCTCGCCCTCGATGACGTCCACCAGGTCGGCGAGCACCTCGCCGCCGTCGGTGACGACCTTGCCGCCCTCCAGCAGGAGTTCGGCGGTGGCCCACGCGGGGTGGTAGCTGCCGAACCGGGCGCGGCCGAGCTCCAGGACCTTCTCGCGGACGGCCTCGCAGGAGTTCTTCACCGCGCCGCCGGTCACGTACGTCTGCCGGGAGGCGGACGTGGAGCCGGCGGAGCCGACCTGGGTGTCGGCGGGGTGGATCGTCACCTGCGCGACGCCGAGCTCGGTGCGGGCGATCTGGGCGTGCACGGTGACGCCGCCCTGGCCGACCTCGGCCATCGCGGTGTGCACCATGGCGACCGGTTCGCCGTTGATGACCTCCAGCCGCACGCGGGCGGTGGAGTAGTCGTCGAAGCCCTCGGAGAAGCCGACGTTCTTGATGCCGACCGCGTAGCCGACCCCGCGCACGACGCCTTCGCCGTGGGTGGTGTTCGACAGGCCGCCGGGCAGCGCGCGCACGTCGGTGCTGCGTCCGGCGGAGTCGCCGGCCAGCCACTGCTGCTCGGGCGGCATCGGCAGCGCCTTGACGCGTCGCAGCAGTTCGGCGACCGGGGCCGGGGAGTCGACGGGCTGGCCCGTCGGCATGATCGTGCCCTGGCTCATGGCGTTGAGCTGCCGGAACGCGACCGGGTCCATGTCGAGGGCGGCGGCGAGCTTGTCCATCTGCGCCTCGTAGGCGAAGCACGCCTGGACCGCGCCGAAGCCGCGCATCGCGCCGCAGGGCGGGTTGTTGGTGTAGAGCGCGACGGCCTCGATCTCGACGTCGTCGATCACGTACGGGCCCACGGACAGCGAGGAGGCGTTGCCGACGACGGCCGGGGAGGCCGAGGCGTAGGCGCCGCCGTCCAGCACGATCCGGCACCTCATGTGCGTGATCTTGCCTTCGCTGGTGACGCCGTGCTCGTACCAGAGCTTCGCCGGGTGGCGGTGCACGTGGCCGAAGAAGGACTCGAAGCGGTTGTAGACGATCTTGACCGGCTTGCCGGTGCGCAGTGCCAGCAGGCAGGCGTGGGCCTGCATCGACAGGTCCTCGCGGCCGCCGAACGCGCCGCCGACGCCGGAGAGCGTCATGCGGATCTTGTCCTCGGGCAGGCCGAGGACCGGGGCGAGCTGGCCGAGGTCCGAGTGCAGCCACTGGGTGGCGATGTACAGGTCGACGCCGCCGTCCTCGGCGGGCACGGCCAGGCCGGACTCCGGGCCGAGGAAGGCCTGGTCCTGCATGCCGACCTCGTACTCGCCGCTGATGACGATGTCGGCGCGCTTGGCCGCCTCGTTCGCGTCGCCGCGGATGATCGGCTGGCGGTGCACGATGTTGGGGTGCGAGACGTGGCCCGCGTGGTGGTCGTCGCGGTTCGGGTGCAGGATCGGCGCGCCCTCGGCGAGCGCCGTCTCCTCGTCGATGACCAGCGGCAGCGGCTCGTACTCGACCTTGATCTTGGCGGCCGCGCGGCGGGCGGTCTCCGGGTGGTCGGCGGCCACGAGGGCGACCGGCTCGCCGTGGTAGCGCACGACGCCGTCGGCCAGGACCGGGGTGTCCTTGTACTCCAGCCCGTACTTGGTGAAGGCGGGCAGGTCGTCATGGGTCATGACGGCGTAGACGCCGGAGGTGGCGAGCGCCTCGCCGGTGTCGATCGACAGGATCCTGGCGTGGGCGTGCGGGCTGCGGAGCGTGAAGCCCCACAGCATGTCCTCGTGCCACATGTCCGAGGAGTACGCGAACTCGCCGGTGACCTTCAGGGTGCCGTCCGGGCGCAGCGTGGACTCGCCGAGGCCGCCCTTGGTCTTGCTGCCCTGCGTGATGTTGGTGGGATTGCGGGTAACGCCCATGTCAGACGCCCTCTCCGGCGGTGGCGGACTCGCCGCGCGCTGCCGCGAGACGGACCGCGTCGAGGATCTTCTCGTAACCGGTGCAGCGGCACAGGTTGCCCGAGAGCGCCTCGCGGATGTCCTGGTCGGACGGGGACGGGTTGCGCTCCAGCAGCTCGTCGGCCGCGACGAGCAGGCCCGGGGTGCAGAAACCGCACTGCACGGCGCCGGCGTCGATGAACGCCTCCTGGATCGGGGACAGGTCCCCGGCCTCGGTGCTCGCGCCGGTCTGCCCGTCGGCCGGCTTGGCCGACCACTTCTGGGCCTCGCCCAGCGGGGTGCCGCAGGCTCCGGTGCCGCAGCGGCCGGCCGCGCGGTCCTTGGCGAAGTCCGCCAGGCCCTCCACGGTCACCACGTCGCGGTCCTGGACCTGGGCGGCGGCCACCAGGCACGCGCACACCGGGACGCCGTCGAGGCGGACCGTGCAGGAGCCGCACTCGCCCTGCTCACACGCGTTCTTGGAGCCCGGCAGGCCCATGCGCTCGCGCAGCACGTACAGGAGGCTTTCGCCCTCCCACACGTCGTCGGCCTCCTGCGGGCGGCCGTTGACATTGAAGGTCACGCGCATGACTGCGTCCTCTCGTTCCCACGGTACTCGTCCCAGGTCCAGCCGAGCGTGCGGCGGGCCATGACGCCCAGCGCGTGACGGCGGTACGAGGCGGTGCCGCGTACGTCGTCGATCGGGTTGGCGGCGCCGGAGACCAGCTCCGCGAACTGCTGGGCGATCGACGGGGTGATGATCTTGCCGTTCTCCCAGAACCCGCCCTCCTCGAGCGCGGCCGTGAGGAAGTCCTCGGCGGCGCGGGCCCGCAGCGGGGTGGGGGCGGCCGAGCCGATGCCGGTCTTGACCGTCCTGGTCCCGGGGTGCAGCGCCAGGCCGAACGCGCAGACCGCGATGACCATCGCGTTGCGGGTGCCGACCTTGGAGAACTGCTGCGGTCCGTCGGCCTTCTTGATGTGCACGGCGCGGATTAGCTCGTCGGCGGCGAGCGAGTTGCGCTTGACGCCGGTGTAGAACTCCTCGACCGGGATCAGCCGGGTGCCGCGGACGGAGACCGCCTCGACCTCGGCGCCGGCGGCCAGCAGGGCCGGGTGCGAGTCACCGGCCGGGGAGGCGGCGCCGAGGTTGCCGCCGACGCTGCCGCGGTTGCGGATCTGGGGCGAGCCGACGGTGTGGGCGGCGAGCGCCAGACCGGGCAGCTCGGTGCGCAGGTGCTCCATGATCTGCGTGTACGGGACCGAGGCACCCAGGCGGACGGTCTCCTCGGTCACCTCCCACTCCTGCAGCTCACCGATCCGGTTCAGGTCCAGCATCACGTCGGGCCGGCGGTGGTCGAAGTTGATCTCGACCATCACGTCGGTGCCGCCCGCGATGGGCACAGCTGTGGGGTGCTCGGCCTTTGCGGCGAGCGCCTCCTCCCAGCTTGCGGGGCGCAGGAAGTCCATGAGGGTTCTCTTCTCGAATCTCGAGCGGGGCTGTTCACGTGTTGTTAACGCTGCGTGGGGCCCAGTACACGGCCCAGCACCCTTCCGGGTGCAGTCACCGAAAACATGAAGGACTTGGCTGGCCAGTACTCATGTCTTGTAGATTCCTATGAAAGGCCGCCCTCCGAAACCTCGCGGCATCGGACCGGCAACACCGGTGGAACGAATCACGCGCCATCCTGGTAGGTCTCCGACCAGGCAAGCGTTCGAGACAAGGCGATTGACGATGCGGCTGCGCGCACTGCTGGACACCGACGTTCTGGGGCTGCGGCTGCTCGGCGGTGAGGACGAGCTCGACCGCACCGTCCGAGGCGTGATGACCACGGATCTTCGCGATCCGAGCCGTTATCTCACGGGCGGTGAGCTGGTGCTCACAGGACTCGCCTGGCGACACGAAGCAGCCGACTCCGAGCGATTCGTACGAATCCTCGCCTCCGCCGGTGTGGCGGGGCTCGCCGCGGGGGAAGCGGAGCTGGGCTCCATCCCCGACGACCTGGTGGCGGCCTGCTTCCGGCACCGGCTGCCGCTGTTCGCCGTGGACGAGGACGTCGCCTTCGCGTCCATCACCGAACACGTCGTGCGGCAGGTCTCCACGGAGCGGGCCGGCGACCTGGCCGCGGTCGTGGACCGGCACCGGCGGCTGATGTCGTCGGGCCCCGCGGGCGGCGGCCCCGACGCCGTGCTGGACCTGCTCGGCACCGACCTGGACCTGCGCGCCTGGGTGCTGTCCGCCACCGGGCGGCAGATCGCCGGCTCCGAGCACCCGCTGCCGACCGCCGTCCGCGCCGAGCTGGCCGGTGCCCATCTGGCCGCCCTGCGCACCGCCCGGCCCTCCCCGCACCGCACCTCGATCGCGTCCGGCGGCGCGGGCAGCACGTACTCGCTCTTCCCGATCCGCACCGGCGGCGGCGTCCCCGGGGCCGACGTGCGGGCCACCCTGCTCTCCGACTGGTTCCTCGCCGTCGACGCCGACGCCGGGGACTGGGCCGCGGAGCGGCTGGACCTGCTGCAGGGCGTCACCCAGCTGATCGCCGTCGAGCGCGACCGGCACGACGCCGCGCGCACCGTGCGCCGCCGGCTCGCGCACGAGGTGCTGGAGCTGGTCCAGGCGGGCTCGCCGCCCGCCGAGATCGCCGCCCGGCTGCGGGCCGCCGCGCCCGTGCTGGTCCCCGGCCTCGCGTCCGCGCCGCACTGGCAGGTCGTGGTGGCCCGGGTCGACTGGGCGGACGGCGAGGTGGCCGCGGGGCCGGCCGCCCAGGCGCTGCTGGAGGAGGCCCTGGTCGACCCGGCCGCCATCGGCCCCGACCCCGCCGACCGCATCGCCGTGGCGCACGCGGGCGACGAGGCGGTGGCCCTCGTACCGCTGCCGCCCGCCGAGCCGTCCGACGACGGCTTCTCCGACGACTGGCGCGCCGACGGGCTGCTCGACACCCTGCGCGGCCCGCTGAGCCGGGGGCTGGCGGAGGACGGGCGGCTCACCATCGGCGTCAGCGCCACCGTGCACTCCGCCGAGGGGCTGCGCGGCGCGCTGGAGGAGGCCCGGCACGCCCGCCGGGTCGCGGCCGCCCGCCCCGGGCGGGTCTGCGTGGCCGGGCACGAGGAGCTCGCCTCGCACGTCCTGCTGCTGCCGTTCGTGCCCGACGACGTCCGCCGCGCCTTCACCGCGCGGCTCCTGGACCCGCTGCGCGCCTACGACCGGCGGCACCGCGCCGAACTCATCCCGACCCTGGAGGCGTTCCTCGAGTGCGACGGGTCCTGGACGCGCTGCGCGACCCGGCTGCACCTGCACGTGAACACGCTGCGGTACCGGATCGGCCGGATCGAGCAGCTGACCGGGCGTGATCTCGCCCGTCTGGAGGACAAGTTGGACTTCTTCCTCGCTCTTCGCATGAGCTGACACCGGCCGCTCGGATCACTGACATCATTCGGATCACTCGGATCACGAGCAATTGATCACCGCCCTCTTGGCGCGGGCCCCTAGGGCATGCTGGACTTCGACCACTGGCTCGACGATGCGCTTGGGGGGATAGGTTGTGGCGGATACCGCCATGCCGGAATCTGTGGTGGGCGCGCCCGATGTGTGGCGCCTGCGGGCTCGCGGCTGCTGGGCGGAGGCGGCGGCGATCCTCGCGCCGCACTGCGCCGACAGCCCGGCCACGGCGCTGCGCCGGGCCGCCCTGCTCGTGGAGGGCTGCATGTTCACCCTCGACGGCTGGTCCGAGGCGGAGGACGCACTGCGCTCCGCGGAGGCGCTGGCCGGCAGCGACGAGGAGCGCGGCGCCGCCGCGTGCGAGCGTGGCCACCTCGCCTACGCCGCGACGCTCTTCTCCGTCCGCGACCGGGCGGACGAGGCCCGCGCCGCGTTCGGCCGCAGCGCGGCCCTGCTGAGCCAGGTGTCGCCGGGACGGCCGCTGCTCGACTTCCGGCGCGGCCTGTTCGCCGAGAACGTGGCGCAGAACCCCACCGCCGCCCGCGCCGCCTACCGGCGCGCCCACGCGGGCGCCGTCGCCCACGGCGACGCGCTGCTGACGTCGTTCACCTGGCGCCATCTGGCGGGCCTGGCCGCCGCCGACGGCGACCTCGCCGAGGCGCACCGGGGCTTCACCGAATCCCTGCGCATCCGCGTCGAGATCGGCTACCTCGTCGGCACGGCGCCGGCCATGCTGGCCCTGGCCGACGTGGAGCCGGAACCCGCCGCGTCCGCCCTGCGGGCGGAGGCCGCCCGCCTGCACGCCCTGCTGGGGGGAATCCCGGTCTGGCTCCCCCACCCGGCGGCCCGGACCCCCTGACCCCCGCCACCCCGACTCACGGAACCGGCCCTACCCCCAGGCGGAGCCGGAGAAGTGCTCGCGGACCAGGGACTCGACGGTGACCACGTCCCCGGCCACCAGGGCCTCCAGCAGGACGGCGTGCTCGGTCGCGTCGGCCAGCAGCTCGGCCGGGCGGGACGGGGTGCGCGACGGGCCGGAGACCGGCCACTGGGAGCGCCGGTGCAACTCGTCCGCGACGGCGACCAGTTGCTGGTTGCCGGAGAGTTCGAGCATCGCGCGGTGGAAGACCCGGTCGGTCTTCGCGTAGGCCGCCCGGTCGCCGCGGGCCGCCGCGGCGACGGTGGCCGCCGCGAGCGGGCGCAGCGCCTCCCACCGCTCGGGGGCGACGGTGCGGGCCAGCCCGAGGACGACGGGGACCTCGATGAGGGCCCTGACCTCCGCCAGTTCCGCGAGGTCGCGCGCGCTGCGTTCGGCGATCCGGAACCCCCGGTTGGGCATCGCCTCGACCGCGCCCTCCCGGGCGAGCAGCTGCATGGCCTCGCGCACCGGCGTGGCCGAGACGCCGTAGCGCTCGGCGAGCAGGGGCGCGGAGTAGACGTCGCCGGGCCGCAGTTCGCCGCTGACCAGCGCGCTGCGCAGCGCGTCGAGCACCTGGTCGCGGACGGAGTGGCGCTCGGGCAGCCGGACGGGCGGAGCTTCGGCGGGGCGCGCGGCGGCGGTGTCGTTCACCGGGTCCTTCCCTCTGGGGCGACACCACTCGTGTGGCGTAGTGCCGTTAGGTTAAACCCCCGCAGCATCGGCTAAGGTAAGCCTTACCTCCCTAGGAACTCCTTTCAGGACGGTCCGCCATGCTCGCCATGCCTGTCACCGCCCCCGCCTACGCCCGGCTGACCGCGGCGTTCCCCTCGTTGCGCGTCACCGAGGAAGCGCCCCGCAGCGGAGACGGCTGGGTGCGCGCGGACGAGCTGGCGGCGGGCGGGGCGGCCCTGGACGCCTTCCTGGCCTGGGACGACGAGCAGGTGCTGCGCGACCACGGCAGGCGCGCCCGCCCCGACGTCGTCGCCGGCTTCGGCCTGCACCGCTACGCGTGGCACGCCTGCCTGCTCTTCACCGTCCCGTGGTTCCTGCACCGCAGGGTCCCGCGGCTGCCGGTGTGCGACGTGTCGTTCCACCGCACGCAGGGCCGGCTGACCGTCCGCACCCGGGACTTCGGCTGCCTGCCGGACGACCCGGCCGCCGTCCTGCCCGGAGCCCGCGTCGCGCACTCCGAGGAGGCGCTGCGCCAGGAGCTGCGCGACGCGCTCGCCGAGCACCTCGAACCCCTGCTGGACGGCTTCCGCTCCCGGCTGCGGCGCGGCAGGCGCGCCCTGTGGGGCATGGCCACCGACGAGGTGACCGAGGGGCTCTGGCGGATCGGGGAGCTGCTCGGCGAGGGCGAGCGCGCCCGGTCCGAGCTGACGGCGCTGCTGCCGGGCACCACCGCCCCGTACACCGGCGGCGCGGGCTTCCGCGACCTGCGCGCGCCCCGGCCGCTGCCCGCCCACGTGCCGGCCCGTACCCGGGACCGGATCTCGTGCTGTCTGTTCTACACCGTGCTCCCCGCGGAGACCTGCGGCACCTGCCCCCGCACGTGCGACGCCGATCGGATCGAACGTCTGGCCGCAACCGGCTGACCTGTTCGACGTTTCCATCCATAGGCGTGCTATTCCGGCAAAACCTCTTCACATCCGTGCCGCTTTCGCCAAGATGGCGCCCGTGAGCCGTCCCGCGTCCCGTGCGCGACGGAAGCGACGCTAGGAATCGCACATGAGACTTACCGACATATCGCTGGACTGGGCGCTCTCGGGGGCCGTGGGCCTGGCGGTCCTCGCGGCCTCGGCGGTCGCGCTCCGCAACCGCCGCGCCCGCGGCGGCGACGAGAACACGCCCGGCAGCGATTCATGGGAGCGCAGCGAGGAACGCCGGCGCCGCAAGGAGGCGGTCTACGGCAGCGCCTCGTACGTGCTGCTCTTCTGCTGCGCGGCGGTCGCCGCGGCGCTCTCCTTCCACGGGCTGGTCGGCTTCGGCCGGCAGAACCTGAACCTCGACGGCGGCTGGGAGTACCTGGTCCCGTTCGGCCTCGACGGCGCGGCGATGTTCTGCTCCGTGCTGGCCGTGCGCGAGGCCAGCCACGGCGACGCGGCACTCGGCTCCCGGATGCTGGTGTGGATGTTCGCGGGCGCGGCCGCCTGGTTCAACTGGGTGCACGCGCCGCGCGGCATCGAGCACGCCGGCGCCCCGCAGTTCTTCGCCGGGATGTCCCTGTCCGCGGCGGTGCTGTTCGACCGGGCGCTCAAGCAGACCCGCCGGGCCGCGCTGCGCGAGCAGGGCCTGGTGCCCCGCCCGCTGCCGCAGATCCGGATGGTCCGCTGGATGCGGGCCCCGCTGGAGACCTACGGCGCCTGGTCGCTGATGCTGCTGGAGAACGTGCGCTCGCTCGACGAGGCGGTGGAGGAGGTCCGCGAGGACCGCAAGCAGAAGGAGGTGAACGACGTCCGCCGCCGCGACCACGTCCGGCTGGAGCGGGCCCGCGTCAGGGCGCTCAACCGCCAGCACCGCGGCTGGAGCCGGGACCGGAGCGAGCGCCGTCCGGAACTGCCCAGCGGGGGCACCGGGACCGCCGGCGGCACGGAGCCCGTCATAGCCGCCGGTACGGCCGAACTGCCGGTGCGCCCGCGCCCCGCGCTGGCGCCGCCGGAACGCTCACGGTCGGAACGGCGCTGGGCCCGGCTGTCCGAACGCTCCGAGCCGCCGGATCCGTCCCCCTCGCCCACACCCGCGCCCGCACCCGAGGAGCAGCCGTACGTCGTCGACCTCACGGCCGAGGACGACACGCTGACGATCCCCCGGCTGGACTCGCTGGAACGCAAACTCCAGGACCTGGAACGGCAGTTCGGCTGAGCGGTTCGAACGGGGCAGATCGGCGGAGCGGTTCGGCCGCGTCGTGCGCAGCTCAGGCCGTCTCGACGTCCAGTTCGAACCAGACGACCTTCCCGGTGCCCTGCGAGCGCACGCCCCAGGAGTTGGCGAGCGCCTGCACGAGCAGCAGTCCGCGGCCCGACGTGGCGTCGTCCCCCGCCGGGTGCAGCCGGGGGCGCCTGGCCGTGTGGTCGTGCACCTCGACGCGGAGCCGGTGCGCGGGGCCGCCGGAGAGTGTGGCGGTGAGGACCGCTCCCTCGCCGGTGTGCTGGAGCGCGTTGGTGACGAGCTCGCTGGTCAGCAGTTCCGCGATGTCGACCAGGGCCGGCACACCCCACTGCCGCAACTGCTCGCGCAGCAGCCTGCGCGTGTCGGCTATCGCCGATAAGTCCGCCTGGCCCAGGGCGTGCCGCAGTTGCCGCGCTCCTGAGGTGCCTCGTGTCCGGTGGCCGTTATGCCGCTGTTCCGTGGTTTCCCTCGGCTGACGCTCCATCACTCCGCTCCGGCCGCCGCCCTCGTCCCCGTCGAACATCCTGTCGGGATGCATGCCCAGCACCGGACCATCCACGCATGGGCCCGCGGGCGGCGGCGGGGAGTCGGGGCCGCGGCGGAGGCTACGGCCGGGGCACGTTGCGCAGGTTGGAGCGCGCCATCTGGAGCATCTTGCCTACCCCGCCGTCGAGCACCGTCTTGCTCATCGACAGCGCGAAGCCGCCGATCTGCTCGCCGGTGATCTTCGGAGGGATGGAGAGCGCGTTGGGGTCGGTGACCACGTCCACCAGCGCCGGCCCCTTGTGCTTGAACGCGCCGCGCAGCGCGTCCCGCAGGTCCTTCGGCTTCTCCACCCGGACCCCGTAGGCCCCGCAGGCCCGCGCGACCGCCGCGAAGTCCGGGTTGCGGTTGGTCGTTCCGGAGGCCGGCAGGCCCGCCACCAGCATCTCCAGCTCGACCATGCCGAGCGAGGAGTTGTTGAACAGCACGATCTTCACCGGCAGATCGTGCTGCACCAGGGTCAGGAAGTCCCCCATCAGCATCGAGAAGCCGCCGTCGCCGGAGAGCGCGACGACCTGCCGTCGGCGGTCGGTGAACTGCGCGCCGATCGCCTGCGGCATGGCGTTGGCCATCGAGCCGTGGGTGAACGAGCCGATCACCCGGCGCCTGCCGTTCGGCGTGAGGTAGCGGGCCGCCCAGACGTTGCACATGCCGGTGTCGACGGTGAAGACCGCGTCGGCGGCGGCCTCCTCGTCCAGCACCGAGGCGACGTACTCGGGGTGGATCGGGACGTGCTTCTCGACCTTGCGGGTGTACGCCTTCACGACGCCCTCCAGGGCGTCGCTGTGCTTCTTCAGCATCTTGTCGAGGAACTTGCGCTCCTTCTTGACCTGCACCTTGGGCGTCAGGCAGCGCAGGGTCTCGCGCACGTCGCCCCAGACCGCGAGGTCCAGCTTGGAGCGCCGGCCGAGGTGCTCGGGGCGGACGTCCACCTGCACGATCTTCACGTCGTCGGGCAGGAAGGCGTTGTACGGGAAGTCCGTGCCGAGCAGGATCAGCAGGTCGCACTCGTGCATCGCCTCGTAGGCGGCGCCGTAGCCGAGCAGCCCGCTCATGCCGACGTCGTACGGGTTGTCGAACTGGATCCACTCCTTGCCGCGCAGCGCGTGGCCCACCGGGGACTTCACCCGTTCGGCGAACGCCATCACCTCGTCGTGCGCGCCGGCGGTGCCGCTGCCGCAGAACAGCGTCACCTTGTCCGCGGCGTCCACCATCCGGGCGAGCGCGTCGAGCTCCTCGTCGCCGGGCCGGACGGAGGGCCGCCGGGTGACGAGCGCGTGCTCGATGCTGCGCTGCGGGGCGGGCTGCGCGGCGATGTCGCCCGGGAGGCTGATCACGGAGACGCCGCCGCGGCCGATGGCGTGCTGGATCGCGGTCTGCAGCACGCGGGGCATCTGCTGCGGGTTCGAGATCAGCTCGCTGTAGTGGCTGCACTCCTTGAACATCTGGTCCGGGTGGGTCTCCTGGAAGTAGCCGGTGCCGATCTCGCTGCTCGGAATCTGCGCGGCCAGGGCCAGCACGGGGGCCATCGAGCGGTGCGCGTCGAACAGCCCGTTGAGCAGGTGGACGTTGCCGGGGCCGCAGGAGCCCGCGCAGGCCGCCAGCTTTCCGGAGATCTGGGCCTCGGCGCCCGCCGCGAAGGCCGCGACCTCCTCGTGGCGCACGTGCACCCATTCGATGGCCGCGTTGCGCCGGATCGCGTCGACCACGGGGTTCAGGCTGTCGCCGACCACCCCGTACATCCGCTCCACCCCGGCGCGCACCAGGACATCGACGAACTGCTCGGCCACGGTCTGCTTCGCCATCGGGCGCACCAATCGCTCGTCGCGGGGGACTTGCCCCCATCTCCCCACGGGGACGACGGGCCCGCCACTCCAGCGCCCCCGCGCCGGTGGCGCGGAGGCAGCCCGCCGACGCTCGGGGGCGCTCGGCGGCGCCTCCCCACGGCAGCGGGACGCCCGCCGGGCGCTACGCGTCCCAGACGCCCACCGCGGTGCGGTCGTCCGCGTACCCCTTGACCCGGGTCTGGGCCTCGGCCAGGAAGGCGGTGAGGCCCGGGGGGTGGCCGTTGCCCCATTGGTGGGCCAGCCGGGCGGCGAGGGCCGGCTCGCCGCGCAGCGGCTCGGCGAGGCCGCCGCTGCACAGCAGCAGCGCGTCGCCGGGGTGTGCGACCGAGGCGCGGAAGCGGAAGCGCTCCTCGGGCTCCGTGTCCTTGTTCACCGGGTCCAGGTCCTGCCAGCTGCCGTCGCGGATCCGGAACAGCCCGCCGTCCCCGACGCCGAAGAAGAGCCGGATGCGGCAGGACGGGTCCACCGGCAGCAGCAGGCAGCGCAGCGAGGCGGTGTACTCGCCCTCCTCCAGGCCGAGGTCCTCGCCCCGGGCCCGCAGCCGCCCGTAGCAGCGGTCGGTCAGCCGGTGCAGGCCCGACTTGAGCGAGCCGCGGCGCGCGGCGCGGATGTCCTCCGACAGCCGCTGCCGGCTCCGGCCGACCGCGCCCGCGATCCACCGGCAGGCGTCCTGCGCGGCCCGGGGGGCCTCGTCGGAGGCCCGGACGCCGCTGGCGACCGCCAGCAGCAGCAGGCCGTCGTCGCCCGCGCCGAAGCGCGCCGTCAGCAGCGCGTCCCGCCGGGGCTGGCCCCGGTAGCGCGCGGAGTCCCCGCGCACGGAGGCGGTCCGCAGCGTCAGGACGCCGTACTGCGCCCCGTCCAGCACCGTGTCCGGGACGAGGCTGTCGAGCTCGTCCGGGTGGGTCACCGGCCAGGCCGTCGGCTCGGCCGCGTACGTCGGGGGCCGGTCGCCGACGAACGGCGGGGCCGTCTCGACGGGCGGCTCCGCCGCCGCCCATCCCGGCGGCAGCTCCGGCGCCGGGCCGGGATCCGGATCGCTCCACGTCACCGGGCCCTCGCCGAAGGCGGTCGGCGCGAGCGTCCGGCTCCGCTCCGGCGGCAGCGGCGGGGCCGGGGCGTCGGGGCGGGTCGCCGGACCGGGCGGGGCGGGCGCGGCCCGCGCCTGGGGCGGCCCGGGCGGCTCCGGCGGCTCGGGCGCCCCGTGGGGCGGGGCCGGCCGGTACGGGTGCTGCCCCCAGGCCTCGCCCGCCGACGGGGTCACCCCGCCGCGCGGCGGCTCGTCCTGCGGGTCGGTGGCCGGGGCGGGCGGGCTCGGGGCCGGGGCCTGGCTCTGGGCCGGGGCCGGGGCCGCGGCCTGGGCCTGGCTCGGGGCCGGGGGCGAAGCCGGGGCCTGGCTCGGGCTCGGGGTCGCACGGCGGAGCCGGAGGGTGTCCGGCGGGCCGTGGTCGTCGAGCTCGTCCGCCTCCTGGTCGTACGGGCCGCGGGCGGGCGGCACCGCCGGCACGGCGTCGGCGGGAGTTCCCGCTCGAACAGGCGGCTCGTCCCGAACAGGCGGATCGTCCGGAGTGCCGACCGCGGACAGGGCCGAAGCGTAATGGTCGTCGACCGTTTCGGCCGACGCGCGCGGTTCGCCCGTCTCCGGGTTCCCGTACAACTGGCGCCACCACTCGTCCTCGTGACGAGGGTGCGTCTCCCCCTGCTGGCTCATGCCCTTATTGTCCACCGCGAAGGGCCTCGGGAAACGGTGGACGGCATACCTGACGCGGGTCCGTCGGCCGGCCCTCCCCCCACGGTCGGGTCGGCCGACGGCGCTCGTGCGAAACGACCCAAGTCGTGCCAAGTCATGCCCGCATCGCCGCCACACTGGCAGAACAGGGGGGTGAGCAGGGAAGATGTCCGCGGCGGGAAACCGCCGTGGCTCATTCCCGCCACCTTGGGGAGGGGGCGCCGTGCTCGGTGCCATAGGACTCGACGACGTCCAGGAGTCCGCCTACCGCGCCCTGATCGGTCTCGGCGCGGCCGAGATCTCCGATCTCGCGCAGCGCCTCGGCCGGTCCGAGGAGGAGGCGGCACGCACCTTGCGGCGGCTGGAGGGGCACGGGCTGGTGGCCCAGTCCTCGGCCCGGCCGGGCCGCTGGGTGGCCGCGCCGCCGGGCGTCGCGCTGGCCGCGCTGCTCACCCAGCAGCGGCACGAGCTCGAACAGGCGGAACTCGCGGCGGCAGTGCTCGCCTCGGAGTTCCGGGCCGAGGCCACCGAACCGGCCGTCCACGACCTGCTGGAGGTGGTGACGGGCGCGAGCGCCGTCGCCCAGCGCTTCCTGCAGCTGCAGCTGGGGGCGGAGAAGGAGGTCTGCGCCCTGGTCACCGGCACGCCCGTCGCCGTGACCGGCATGGACAACAGCGCCGAGGAGCAGGCCGCCGAACGCGGCGTCGCCTACCGCGTGGTGATCGAGCGGGAGATCCTGACCAGCCCCAACGGCATCACGGAGCTGTCCGCCGCGATGAACCGCGACGAGCAGGTGCGGGTGATCGACCGGGTCCCGACGAAGCTGGTGGTGGCCGACGGGTCGATGGCCATGGTGCCGCTGACCCGCCGCACCGGGCAGCCCGCCGCGCTGGTCGTGCACGCCAGCGGCCTGCTCGAATCCCTGATGGGGCTCTTCGAGGGGGTGTGGCGCACCGCGATGCCGCTGCGGCTGAACGGCCCGGGCGTCGACGAGGTGCCGCTGGACGCGCCCGACTTCGTCGACCTGCAGATCCTGTCGCTGCTGCTCGCCGGGCTCACCGACGCCAGCGTCGCCAAGCAGCTCGACCTCGGGCTGCGCACCGTGCAGCGCAGGGTCAAGCACCTCATGGAGATCGCCGGGGTGACGACCCGGCTCCAGCTCGGCTGGCACGCCTACGAGCGTGGCTGGATCGCCCGCCACGGCTGACCGGTCGGCCGATATCCGCGGGCGGGGGCGGCGACTATCCGGCAGGGTGAGGCCATGGGGACCCCACAGCTGTGCCTGATCGGCTTCGTGATGCTGCTCGGCCTGTTCGGCGTGCTGGTGCCCGGTGTGCCCGGGGCGCTGCTGTGCTGGGGCGCGGTCCTGTGGTGGGCGACCAATCTGCACACGCCCCTGACGTGGGGGGTGCTCGCCACCGCCACCGGGCTGCTCGCCCTCAACCAGGTGGTCCAGTGGCTGCTGCCGGCCCGCCGCATCCGCGACTCGGAACTCACCTGGCGCAACCTCTTCGCCGCCGGTTCCTGCGCGATCGTCGGCTTCTTCGTCCTCCCGGTCGTCGGCGGGCCCCTCGGCTTCGTGGCGTACATCTACGGCGTCGAGCGCGTCCGGCTCGGCACCCACGGCGGCGCCTGGACCGCCACCCGCACCGCGATGCGCGCCGTCGGCCGCTCGGTCCTCGCCGAGCTCTTCGCCTGCCTGCTGGTGGCGGGCGCCTGGCTCGGCGCGGTCGTCCTCGGCTGACCCCCGGGGCCCGGGAGATCCGGGGGCCTGGGCCCAGCGGCCTAGGCCGATGAGCCGATGCCCCGCCCCCGCCTTGGTGTGAGGGTGGCCGTATGACGATTTTCAGTGCGGGTGAGCGGGCGTACCTGGACGGCCAGCCGCTGGGCCGGCTGGCGACGGTGGACGGCAGGGGGCAGCCGCAGGCGAACGCGGTGGGGTTCGTGGTGCGGGACGACGGTTCGATCGACATCGGCGGCTACGCGATGGGGACGACGAAGAAGTGGCGCAACGTCGCGGGTCATCCGCTGGTGTCGCTGGTCGTCGACGACGTCGTGAGCCGACAGCCGTGGGTGGTGCGCGGGATCGAGATCCGGGGCGAGGCCGAGCAGGTCGTCGGCGCGCACGACCTGGGCGCGTACCTCAGCCCGGAGGTGATCCGGATCCGGCCGCGCCGGGTCATCGCCTGGGGCATCGAGGGCGGCGAGCCCGGCATGCGCGGCCGGACGGTGTCAGAGGACGCCCTCCAGGGCGAGTAGCGTCCGCTTGCGCTCCAGTCCGCCGGAGTAGCCGGTGAGGCTGCCGTCCGCGCCGATCACGCGGTGGCAGGGGCGGATGACGAGCAGCGGGTTGGAGCCGACCGCGCCGCCGATGGCGCGCACCGCGCCGGGCGAACCGGCGGCCTCGGCGAGCCCGCGGTAGCTGACGGTCGCACCGTAGGGCACATCGTCCAGGGCGTTCCAGACCCGCTGCCGGAAGTCGGAGCCGACGGGCGCGAGCGGCAGGTCGAACGTGCGGCGGTCGCCCGCGAAGTACTCCCCGAGCTGGCGCAGCGCCTCGGTGAACGCGGCCGGCTCGCGGCGCCAGCCGGGCAGCACCGTGGCGCCGCCGCGCTGCCCGGGGACGGAGAGCGAGGCGAGGGCGGTGCCGTCGCCGGTGAGCAGCAGCTCTCCGACGGGGCTGTCGACGGTCGTGTAGAGCGTCACGGGAACGGTGGTGGGGGCCGTGGGGCCCACGGACGCTGCGGGGATCGTCATGTGGTGGTCAACTCCAGTCGGGGGCGGGCGCGGTGGCCGGCGGCCCAGAGGTGGTGGAGGGCGTAGCTCCGCCACGGGCGCCACGCGTCGCTGAGCGGGGGTTCGTTGGGCAGGGCGACATCGGGGTCGCCGAGGGCGCGGAGCCGGATGTATCCGGCCGTCCAGGCGTCGACGCCCGGCAGGGTGGCGAGCACCCGCCCCGCCTCGTCGCGGTCGGCGCCCGCGTCGAGGCGCAGGGTGCCGTCGGCGAGGGCGGTGGTCAGCGGGAGCAGGGCGGGGTCGTCGATGCGGGCGGGTTCGGGGAACAGGTGGGTGAGTCCGCCGTCGGGGGCGGGGAGCGGCTCGCCGCGGGCCGCGACGAGGGCCCCGGCCGCGGCCGGGTCGCCGAGCACGGCGCGCACCGCGAGTTCGTCCGGGTCGGCCGCCCCCGGGGAGCGCAGACCGGGGCGGGCGGCGACCAGCGGGCCGAGCAGCGGGTCGCCGCGCAGCGAGTCGGCGACGGCGTACGGGTCGGCGTCCAGGTCGAACAGCCGGCGCACCCGCTGGACGGCGGTGGTCAGGTCGCGCAGGTCGGCCAGGCGCAGGCGGCAGTCCAGCCAGCCGGCGCGGTGCCGCTCGTCGACCTCGGCCACGCCGGGTCCGTGCGGCAGCCGCAGCGTCCGCCGGTAGACGCGCCGGCCGGGCGGGCCGGTGATCTCCTCGATCCCCGGCACCAGGTCGGCGCGCAGGAAGTCGAAGACCCCGGCCGTGTCGTACGTGCCCCGGTAGGCGAGCCGCAGCGGCACCCCGGACGCCGAGCCGGGTTCGGCCGCCCGCGCCGCGGTGGCGGAGCCGGTGCGGGCGGCGGCGCGCAGTTCGCTGGGGGTGCGGGCGTAGATCTCCCGGATGGTGTCGTTGAACTGGCGGACGCTGGCGAAGCCGGCCGCGAACGCCGTGTCCGTGACGGACAGGGTCGTGGTCTGCAGCAGCACCCGGGCGGCCAGCGCGCGCTGCGCGCGGGCCAGCGCCACCGGGCCCGCGCCGACCTCGGCGGTGAGTTGCCGGTGGACCTGGCGCGAGCTGTAGCCGAGTCGTCCGGCCAGCCCCGCGACGCCCTCGCGGTCGACCACGCCGTCGCCGATCAGCCGCATGGCGCGGCCCACGACGTCGGCGCGCACGTTCCACTCCGGCGAGCCGGGGACGGCGTCCGGGCGGCAGCGCCGGCAGGCGCGGAAGCCGCCGCTCTGGGCGGCGGCGGCCGTCGGGTAGTAGCGGACGTTGCGCTGCTTGGGCGTGACCGCCGGGCAGCTGGGACGGCAGTAGATGCCGGTGGTCGCGACGGCGAAGAAGAAGACGCCGTCGAAACGGGCGTCGCGGCCGCGTACCGCCGCATATCCGGTCTCCTCGTCAATCATGTACTCCAGTCTGCGGCATCGGGCGGCCGTCGACTGGCGGAAATCGGACGGCGAGATCAGAGGGCCGGGCAGCTTGTGAGAGCGCTCTCCCGGTGTCGGCCGGGGGCGATACCCTGTCCGCATCCAGCTCGCAGAGGAGCGTGCAGTGTCCGAGCAGAACTTCCCGTCCCGCCCCACCCTGGAGGCCGTCGCCGAGCGGGCCGGGGTGTCCCGGGCCACCGCCTCACGCGTGGTCAACGGGGGCGCGGGAGTGCGCGCTCTGCTGGCCGACCGGGTGCGGAAGGCGGTCGAGGAGCTGGGCTACGTACCGAACCAGGCGGCCAGGACGCTGGTCACCCGCCGCAACGACGCGGTGGCCGTCGTGGTGGCGGAGCCCGAGACCCGGTTCTTCTCCGATCCGTTCTTCGCCCAGCAGGTGCGCGGCATCAGCAAGGAGCTGACCGCGCACGACAACCAGCTGGTGCTGCTGCTGGTCGAGGGCACCGCCGACTACGACCGGGTCGGCCGCTACCTCGCGGGCGGCCATGTCGACGGCGCGCTGATCTTCTCGCTGCACGCGCACGACCCGCTGCCCGAGCTGGCCCGCAAGGCGGGCATCCCGACCGTCTTCGGCGGGCGGCCCGGCTGGGCGGAGACCGAGCGGGACCGCCACGCGCTCTACGTGGACTGCGACAACCGGGGCGGGGCGCGCACCGCCGTGCGCCATCTGACGGGGCTCGGCCGCCGCCGGATCGCCCACATCAGCGGCCCGCTCGACCAGACGGCGTCCGTCGACCGGCTCGACGGCTTCCGCGACATCCTCCCCAACGCCGATCAGGCGCTGATCGTCGAGGGCGACTTCACGCCCGACGGCGGCGAGCGGGCGATGGCCGAACTGCTGGACCGCTGCCCGGACCTGGACGGGGTCTTCGCCGCCTCCGACCTGATGGCCTCGGGGGCGCTGCGGGTGCTGCGGCAGCGCGGGCGGAGCGTGCCGGACGATGTCGCGCTGGTCGGCTTCGACGACATGGTGCAGGTCGCGCAGCTGACCGAGCCCCCGCTGACGACCGTCCGCCAGGACATCGAGGAGATGGGCCGGCTGATGGCGCGGCTGCTGCTGCGCAGCCTCGACCCGCGGCGCGACGCCCCCGGCGCCCTGCCGCTCTCCTCGGTGGTCACCCCCACCCACCTGGTCAGACGGCACTCCGCCTGACGCGGTGGGCGGAAGGGTCCTTCGACGCCCCGCGGAAGCGGTCCGGCCGCCGCCGTCGAGGCCGGTCCGCCCGGTGAACTACTGCTCCCCAGCGGGACGGTTGGGAAGCTGGGGCAACGGGAAGGTCACGGAACGACAGCGATTGTGAAGGTGCGGTGACGGTGCGCACCCCGCCGACAGGAGGACGCTCCATGGTCTACACGATCATCCTCGGCATTGTGATCGTGGCCCTCGGCGTCGCGAGCGTCGTGGCCACGTTCTGGAGCGAGGGAAGCCCGATCGCGCTCCGGCGCCGCCGGCACAACGGCGCCGGCTGACCCCGCGCTCGCAGCCGCCCGACCAGGCGGCCGGCCGGGCCCGTCACCGGGCCCGGCCCCCAGTCGCCTCAGGCCTCCCTGCGGTGGCCGCCGCCGCGCTTGGCCTCGTACATCGCCCGCCCCGCCGCCGACTTCATCTTCCAGTCGCGGCGCATCTCGGCGCGCAGCCGCTGGTCGGTGCGGGAGGCGATCCACGCGTTCTCCCGCAGCAGCTTGCGGTAGCTCTCCAGCCTGCGGTGCGGCAGCGTGCCCTCCTCCAGGGCGGCGAGCACCGCGCAGCCCGGCTCCGCGACGTGCGCGCAGTCGTGGAACCGGCAGTCGGCGGAGAGCGCCTCGATCTCCGAGAAGACCTGCGACAGACCGGTCTCCGCGTCCCAGAGCCCCACCCCCCGCAGCCCGGGGGTGTCGATGAGCACCCCGCCGGACGGCAGCGGCAGCAGATCACGCGTGGTGGTGGTGTGCCGCCCCTTGCCGTCGGCGTCCCGGATGCCCTGCACCTCCTGGACCTCCGCGCCCAGCAGGGCGTTGGTGAGGGTGGACTTGCCCGCGCCCGACTGGCCGAGCAGCACGGAGGTGGTGCCGGCCAGCACGGCGGCGAGCACGTCGATGCCCTCGCCGGTGGTGGCGCTCACCACGAGCACCTGCACCCCGGGCGCCGCGCCCTCGGCGTCGGCGAGCAGGTGGGTGGTGTCGCCCACGAGGTCCGCCTTGGTCAGGACGACGAGCGGCTGCGCGCCGCTCTCCCAGGCCAGCGACAGGAAGCGCTCCAGCCTGCCGAGGTCGAGTTCGGCGGCCAGCGACACGGCGATCACGGCGTGGTCGATGTTGGCCGCCAGCACCTGGCCCTCGGACCGGCTGGACGAGGTGGAGCGGACGAACGCCGTCCGGCGCGGCAGCAGGGCGCGCAGCGCGGGACCGGTCGGGGCGTCCGGGTCGACGGCCGCCCAGTCGCCGGTGCAGGCCAGCTTCATGGGATCACCGGACGCGTTGACGAAGGTGGTGTCCGCGCGCAGCGTGCCGTCGGGGGTGACGACGTCGCAGAGCCCGCGGTCGACCCGCACGATCCGGCCGGGCAGCAGGCCCTGGGCGGCGTACGGGGTGAATTCGGTGTCGAGAATGGAGTCCCAGCCGTACGAGGTGAACGGCAGGGAAGCAGATCCGTTGGTCAACGGAATGCCCTTCGAAAGGGCGGCCCCGGAGCTGAAGGTCAGGAAGTGGTCAGCCGGCGACCGCGGAGGTGAGGATGCTGTGCGACGGGATCAGGGCAGCGCCCTGCGCAAGGACAGTCATCGAAATACACCTCCACGTATGTGTGCCGGCCGCGGCTTCCACCGCTGCGGTCGTGAGGACAGTACGACAGGCCCCGAATCGCTGTCCACCGAATTAACGCCGCCGGCCGGGGGCCGCGCCGGACTCCCCTGACGCGTCCGATTCGTTCAAGACCGCGGGCCCCGGGCGGGCCTAGCGTGGCGGTCATGACTCCTCGATTCGCGTTCATCGGCCTGCTCGCCTCCGACATGGCCGCGTCCCTCGCCTTCTACCGCCGGCTCGGGCTGGACATCCCGGCGGAGGCCGACACCCAGCCGCACGTCGAGGCGGCGCTGCCCGGCGGCCCGCTCCTCGTCTGGGACACCGAGGAGGTCGTGCGGTCCTTCTCCCCCGGCTGGCAGGCCCCGCCGGAGGGCAGCGGCCGGACCGGGCTGGCCTTCGCGTGCGACGACCCCGCCGGCGTCGACAAGGTGTACGCCGACCTCACGGGCGCCGGGTACACCGGGCACCTCGCGCCGTTCGACGCCGCCTGGGGGCAGCGCTACGCCACCGTCCTGGACGCCGACGGCAACCACGTCGACCTGCTGGCCGTCCTGCCAGGCGCCTCCGCCTGACGGGCGGCCTCAGCCGACGAGTTCGCCGAGCGGCACCCCCGCCAGCGCCTTCACGTCGCGCGCGAGGTGGGCCTGGTCGGCGTAGCCGGCCGCCGCCGCGACCTCGGCGAACGGGGTGCCGCGCCGGGCCAGTTCCAGGGCGCGCTGCAGGCGCAGGACGCGCGCGAGCGTCTTCGGGCCGTAGCCGAAGGCGGCCAGGCTGCGCCGGTGCAGCTGCCGTTCGCCCAGCCCGGCGGCCCGCGCCGCGGCGGCCACGCTGCCGCCGGACGCCAGCCGGGAGGCCGTCGCGGCCAGCAGCGGGTCAGCGCCGGGCCCGGGTCCGGGTACGGCGCCGGTCAGCGCGTCCTCCAGGGCGCGCCCCGGATCGGCCGCGTCGCCGATCCGCTCGGCGATCCGCCGGGCGGTGGCGCCGGGCCAGACCGCGTCCAGCGGCACCCGCAGGTCGCGCAGTTCGTTCGCCGGGACGCCCAGCACCGCGGGCCCCCGGCCGGGGGCGAACCGCAGCCCGGCGAAGCGCGCGCCGGCCGGGGTCCGCGCCACGTGGGCGCGGGTGTCGGGGCCGGTGACGATCAGTTCCCCGTCGCGCCAGATGACGTCCATGCAGCCGTCGGGCAGCACGCGGTAGGGCCCGCCCTCCGCGGCTCCGACGGTCCGGGTCCACAGCACCGCGCCCGCGACCCGCGACAACCGCTCCTGGTACACACCCCCATTCTGCCCCCGGCGGCCCGCCGCAGCGGGGTCAGTCGCGGCGGCGCAGCCGGGAGCGGACGTCCGACGGCGGCAGGAAGCGCGTCCAGCGCTCGGGGAACTCGGCGGGCGGCGGGTCGTCGGGGCCGAGGTCGCCGTCGTCGTCGAAGTCGTCGTCGCGGCCGTCCTCGGCGGCCCGCCGCCGGGCGGCGTCGGCGACCACCCGGACCGCGGCCGCCTCCAGCGCGCGGGCGTTCTGCTCGCGGGCGGCGGCGGTGGCCAGCGAGGGCCAGATGCGGTCCACCGCCGCGTTGACGGCGGCGCCAACCAGCACCGCGAAGGCCGAGATGCCGATCCACAGCAGCACCGCGACGGGCGCGGCCAGCGACCCGTAGATCGTCGGGCCCTCGACGGTGTTGGTGAGGTAGATGCGCAGCAGGAAGCTGCCGAGGACCCACATCATGAGCGCGATGAGGGCGCCCGGCACGTCCTCGTACCAGGGCGACCGCACGGGCACCGACACGTGGTAGAGCGTGGTGAGGAAGGCGATCGACACCAGTAGCACGACCGGCCAGTACAGGACGTGGATCGTGCCCTGGCTGCGCGGCAGCACCGACACGAACGCGTCGGGCCCGGCGACCATCAGCGGCAGCACCAGCGCGCCGACGACGAGCGCGATGATGTACAGCAGCAGGGCGAGCAGCCGGGTCTTGACGATCCCCCGGTGCCCCTCCAGGCCGTACATGATCGTGATGGTGTCGACGAAGACGTTCACCGCGCGGGAGCCCGACCAGAGCGCGATGACGAAGCCCAGCGAGATGAGGTCGGGCCGCCGCCCGTGGAAGACGCTGTCCACCAGCGGGCGCACCAGCTGGTTCACGCCCTTGTCGGACAGGACCGTCGCGGAGGCGGTGAGGATGTTCTCGCGCAGGTGCGCGATCGTGTCGGTGCGGATGACGGTGTCGACGTAGCCGAGCGCGCCGACGAGGCCGAGCAGCAGCGGCGGCAGGGACAGCAGTACGAAGAAGGCCGCCTCCGCGGCGAGTCCGGTCACCCGGTACTCGATGGAGGAGTTGACGGTGTCCTTCAGCAGCAGCCAGCCGACCTTGCGCTTCGACACATTCCGGTACAGGGCCCGAGCCCTGCCCCAGCGGCCGGGAGGCCGCGCTTTTCTTCCATCCGCTGCGTGCACGCGCCTACGGTATCCGCCTCCGGCGAAGCCGGTCCCCTCCCCGTCGGGCGCCCGGGCCGGGCCGCCCCGCGACAGGGCGTCGCCTACCGCGCGGCGCGCGCGGACGCCTACGGTTGCTGCCATGAGCGCCCCCACACACACGGTGACCAACCAGCCTCCGCCGCTGGTCGGATATGACGTCCACGCCTCCGACGCCGCACTCGTCGAGGCCGTGGAACGCCATGCCGCCCCGGAGCGGCTGGCGGAGATCCAGGACGAACTGGGGGAGCTGGGCCGGGCCGCGGGCTCGGCCCAGGGGCAGCGCTGGGGGGACGAGGCGAACGCCAGTCCCCCCGTGCTGCGCACCCACGACCGGTACGGCAACCGGATCGACGAGGTCGACTTCCACCCGTCCTGGCACCGGCTGCTGGGGCACGCGGTGTCGTCCGGTCTGACGGACGCGTGGTCGCGCCCCGACGGGCACCTGCGGCGCGCGGCCGGGTTCCTGGTCTGGTCGCAGGCCGAGGCCGGGCACGGCTGCCCGGTGTCCATGACGCACGCGGCGGTGCCGGCGCTGCGCGCGGACCCGGCGCTGGCCGCCGAGTGGGAACCGCGGCTGCGCTCCCGGATCTACGACCGGCGGCTCGCCGCACCCGGCGAGAAGCCGGGCGCGCTGTTCGGGATGGGGATGACGGAGAAGCAGGGCGGCTCCGACGTCCGCTCCAACACCACCGTCGCGCAGCCGCTCGCCGAGGACGGCAGCTACGCGCTGACCGGCCACAAGTGGTTCTGCTCGGCGCCGATGTCCGACGGCTTCCTGGTCCTGGCGCAGGCCCCGGACGGGCTCAGCTGCTTCCTGCTGCCGCGGGTGCTGCCGGACGGGACCCGCAACGTCTTCGCGATCCAGCGGCTGAAGGACAAGCTCGGCAACCGCTCCAACGCCTCGTCCGAGGTGGAGTTCGACGGGACGTGGGCGCGCCGGGTCGGCGACGAGGGCCGCGGGGTGGCGACCATCATCGAGATGGTCGCGGCGACCCGGCTGGACTGCGCCGTCGGTTCCGCGGCCCTCATGCGGCAGGCGGTCGCCCAGGCGGTGCACCACACCACGCACCGCGGCGCGTTCGGCGGCCCGCTCGTCGACAAGCCGCTGATGCGCAACGTCCTGGCGGACCTGGCCCTGGAGTCCGAGGCCGCCACGACCACCGCGATGCGGCTCGCCGCCTCCTACGACACCGGCACGGAGCAGGAGCGGCACTTCCGGCGGCTGGCCGTCGCCGTCACCAAGTACTGGGTGACCAAGCGCTGTCCGGCCGTCGCGGTGGAGGCGATGGAGTGCCTGGGCGGCAACGGGTACGTGGAGGAGTCGGGGATGCCCCGGCTGTTCCGCGAGTCGCCGCTGAACTCGGTCTGGGAGGGTTCGGGCAACGTCCAGGCGCTGGACGTGCTGCGGGTGCTCCGGCGCGATCCGATGGCACTGAACGCGTTCCTCACCGAGATCGGCCTGGCCCGCGGCGCGGACCACCGGCTGGACGGCGCCATCAAGAACCTGCTGACCGAACTGGCCGACCTGGACGGTGCGGAGGCCCGCGCCCGGCGCATCGTCGAGCGGATGGCCGTGATCCTCCAGGGCTCCCTGCTCGTGCGGTTCGCCCCGCCCGCCGTGGCCGACGCGTACTGCGCCTCGCGTCTCGGCGGTGACTGGGGAGCGGCGTTCGGCACGCTCCCGCACACGCTCGACCTGGCCTCGATCGTGGAGCGCGCCCGGCCGCTCACGGACTGAGGCGGCGGGGGCGCGGCAGCGGCCGCCTGCCGTCGGGGACCGGAGAGACGGGGCCGCCACCGCGCTGCAGAGGGGTGGCGCCGCGCCGACTCGGCGCCACCCCCCGGTTCGGGTGCCCCCGAAATCCGGGGGCAAGCGTGCCGGCTCCACCGCCCCCGGCGGGGCCGCGCACGGCCCCGCCGGCCCGCGCCGACGGCCACCCGGGGACAGTGGATGTCGATCTGGCGGGAAACGCTCTTGCGGCGGCGCGCCGTACGGTGAAATGGACCGCTCGGCGCCACGGGCAGCGCTCGCGTCACTGTCCGCCGGACCGTCGCGCACCCGCAACGGTTGCAGCTCGTTGCACTGGGTATGCCGATTGCCCGGGCATCGCGGGCATGACAGCGGGACGATGGACGGCAGCACTCGAGAAGCAGGCGAACCGGGGGCAAAGTGACACACCCGCCGATCGGCCCGGGCCGTCTCGGGGCCATGGGCGTCCGCGAGTCGGCACGGCTGCTCGCCCGCGTGCACGACGCCGCCCTGGCCGGCGACCCGCCGCCCGCGACGCCCCGCCCGGTCATCAGCGAGTCCTGGCTGCGGGTGCGGAGCCATGGTGTGGATCCGGACACCGGCCGGCACGCCGGCCTGCTCCCCACCGAGGAGCTCGAACACCGTCGGCGGTCCTCGCCGCTGGCCGACGTCATGCCGCAGCTGCGCGAGGGCCTGGTGACGGTGGCCGACGTCGCCTGGCACATCATGGTGGTCACGGACCACGACGGCCGGGTGCTGTGGCGGGACGGCAGCCTCGCCGTGCGCAGGAGCGCCGACCGGCTCGGGTTCGCCGAGGGCGCGTCCTGGGCCGAGGACACGGTCGGCACCAACGCGATCGGCACCGCTCTGGTGACCCGGGCACCGGTCCAGGTGCACTCCTCCGAGCACTTCGTCCGCACCCACCACGCGTGGACCTGCGCCGCGGCTCCGCTGCACGACCCGCGGGACGGCCGGCTGCTGGGCGTGGTGGACGTCAGCGGCCCGGCCGCCACCATCCACCCGGCGACGCTGTCGCTGGTGACGGCGGTGACGCGGGTCGCCGAGGGCGAGCTGCGGCTGCGCCACTGGGCGTCCATCGAGCGGCTGCGGGCCATCGCGGCGCCGCTGCTCGCGCGGCTGGCGGGGCGGGGGCGCACCGCCGTGGCGGTGGACCTCAACGGCTGGACGGCCGCGGTCACCGGCATGGCGCCGCCGGACCGGGTGGCGCTGCCGGCGGCCCTGCGGGCCGGCGAGCTGTGGCTGCCGAGCCTGGGCGTGTGCGCGGTCGAACCGCTGCCCGGGGGCTGGCTGATCCGGGTCGGCGACGGCCGGGACCCGGCGGGCCCCGCGAGCCGGGTCGTGCTGGACGTCAGCCGGCCGCGCGCCTGGACGGTGACGGTCTCGGGGTCGGCGGGCAGTTGGACGCAGCAGCTGAGCCCGCGCCACGCGGAGCTGCTGTTCGTGCTGGCGCTCCATCCCGGCGGCCGCAGTGCGGCGCAGCTGGCGCGGGACCTGTTCGGGGACGGCGGGCGGACGGTGACGGTCCGCGCGGAACTGTCGCGGCTGCGCCGCAGCCTCGGCGGAGTGCTGGCACACCGGCCGTACCGCTTCGCGGAGGGGGTGGACGTGGAGCTGGTGCGCCCCGCGGACGGCTTCGACCTGCTGCCGCACTCCCTGGCACCGGCGGTCCTGGCCGCGCGCGGTTGACCCCGCGCGTGCGCGGTCGAGGGGCGGGTGCTCTCAGAGCTCGTGCGCCCACGGCGGGTTGGGGCCGCGCACCGCGCAGGTAGCCGCCGCCACCGCCGTGCCCAGGGTGACCGCCTCCTGGACGTCCTCGGCCGTGAGTGCGGCCAGCCGGCCGCCCAGCCGGCCCGCGGCGTGCAGGTGGTGCAGGAGGCCCGCCATGAACGCGTCGCCCGCGCCGACCGTGTCGACGACGTCGGACGGGCGGACGGGTACGTGCAGCCGGGTTCCGTCCAGCGACGCGAGGGCGCCCTCCGCGCCGAGGGTGATGACGACGAGCGGGACGCCGAGGGCGTGCCACTCGTCGCAGGCCTTCTCCGGCGGGGTGTCGGGGTGCAGATGGGCGAGGTCGTCGTCGCTGAGGCGCAGGATGTCGGCCGCCGCGCACCAGCGGGGCAGCCGCTGCCGGTAGCGGCTGGGGGGTACCAGGCCCGTCCGGACGTTGGGGTCGATGCTGATCGTGGTGCGGGGGCGCAGGTCGTCGAGCAGTTCCTCGACGCGTCCCGCCCCGGGGTCGCGCACCAGGGCCAGGGAGCCGGTGTGCAGGCAGGCCGGGTCGGCGGGCAGCCCGGCCGTCAGCTCGGCCGCCGTCCACTGCCAGTCGGCGGTGCCCTCGGCGTGGAAGGAGTAGCGGGCGCGGCCGGCCGCGTCGAGGTCGGCGACGGCGAGCGTGCTGGGCTCGGCCGCGTCCGGGCAGCCGGCCAGGTCCACGCCGGAGCCGGCCAGCCGCTCGCGGAAGAGCCGGCCGAAGACGTCGCCCGACAGCCGGCCGAGGAAGCGGGTGGGCGTGCCGAGGCGGGCCAGCGCGACCGCGGTGGTGGCGGGGCCGCCGCCCGGCACGACGGCCAGGTCGAGCCCGGCGGCCGGCTCGCCGGACCGGGGGGCGGCGAAGGCGTCGGCGACGCATTCGCCCAGGACGACGACGGGACGGCTGGCACTCATGCGGGACAGCGTACGAGCCCGTGCCGGGTGCGCGGCAGGGCTCACAGGGGCGCGGCGGCCGCGATCCGGCGCCCGGACCGCGCCGCTTAGGCTGTCGGCATGAGCATCAGCGTCACCACCTGGTCCCTGGAACAGACCTCGCCCGCGGATCTGCGGCCGTCGGCCGTGCCCGCCGCCGGGGCCGGGGTCCGGGTCGTGGCCGCCGAGGTGCCGTCCCCGGACTTCAGCCGCTTCCTCTACGCGTCGGTCGGTGCCGACTGCCAGTGGACCGACCGGCTGGGCTGGACGTACGGGCGCTGGCAGGCGCATCTGGAGCGGCCGGGCTCGGAGACGTGGGTCGCGTACGAGCGGGGCACCCCGGCCGGGTTCGTCGAGCTCGATCCGCAGGACGACGGCGTCGTCGAGATCATGTACTTCGGGCTGCTGCCGGCCTTCCGGGGGCGCGGGATCGGCGGCCACCTGCTGTCGTACGGGACCGCCCGCGCCTGGGACCTGGCGGGCCGGTGGCCGGGGCGGGACGCGACGAAGCGGGTGTGGGTGCACACCTGCGATCTGGACGGGCCGCACGCGATGGCCAACTACGAGCGGCGCGGCTTCCGGCTCTTCGACACCCGGACGGCGGACGAACCGGAGCCGGTGGTCCCGGTCGGCCCGTGGCCCGTGGAGCAGTGACGCAGAACACAACGTCTCACCAGGTGGGATATTCTGGTCCACATACTGGATGACGGTGGACTGCCCCGAGACCCGCATGCCACGCTTCCGACATGTCCCGCACTGGAATCGCCTTGGTAGGTCGGCCGCACGTCGACTTCTGCCGCGTGTCCAGCGCCATCTGTCCGGCGAGCTGATCGCGCCGCGCCGATCGGCGCCGGCAACCCGCCACCCTCTCGTGCCGTGGTCGCGCATGCGCCCCGCCGCTGCCAACTGCCCTGATCGTTTTCAGGTTTCCGCAGGCCATAGGGTGCACCCGCGCTAACACCGACGTATTCGCCGCTGCCCGAAGGACGCATCGCCATGGCCTCCACTCCTGATCAACCAGCCGACACCTCGGCCCGCCGCAAGGCCGGACGCCACCGTGGTGAGGGCCAGTGGGCCATGGGCCACTTCACGCCGCTCAACGCCAACGAGCAGACGAAGAAGGACGACGACGGTCTCAACGTGCGGACACGCATTGAGACGATCTACGCCCTGCGCGGCTTCGACTCGATCGACCCCGCCGACCTGCGCGGCCGCATGCGCTGGTGGGGCCTGTACACCCAGCGCCGGCCCGGGATCGACGGCGGCAAGACCGCCGTCCTGGAGCCGCACGAGCTGGACGACGAGTACTTCATGCTGCGGGTCCGCATCGACGGCGGCCGGCTCACCACCGAGCAGCTGCGCGTCATCGGCGAGATCTCGCAGGAGTTCGCCCGCGGCACCGCCGACCTGACGGACCGGCAGAACATCCAGTACCACTGGATCCGCATCGAGGACGTCCCGGAGATCTGGCGCCGGCTGGAGGCCGTGGGCCTGTCCACGACCGAGGCGTGCGGCGACACCCCGCGCACCATCCTGGGCTCGCCGGTCGCCGGGATCGCGGCCGACGAGATCATCGACGGCAGCTCCGCGATCGACGAGATCCACGCGCGGTACATCGGCTCCAAGGACTTCTCCAACCTGCCGCGCAAGTTCAAGACGGCGATCTCCGGGTCGCCGCTGCTGGACGTGGCGCACGAGATCAACGACGTCGCCTTCGTGGGCGTCGAGCACCCCGAGCACGGCCCCGGCTTCGACCTGTGGGTCGGCGGCGGGCTCTCCACCAACGCCAAGCTGGGCGTGCGGCTCGGCGCGTGGGTCGCGCTGGAGGACGTCAGCGACGTCTGGGCCGGGGTCATCGGCATCTTCCGCGACTACGGCTACCGGCGGCTGCGCAACCGCGCCCGACTGAAGTTCCTGGTCGCCGACTGGGGCAGCGAGAAGTTCCGGCAGGTGCTGGAGGACGAGTACCTGCACCGCAAGCTCACCGACGGCCCCGCGCCGGTCCACCCCGAGCAGCAGTGGCGCGACCACGTCGGCGTGCACCGCCAGCACGACGGCCGCTTCTACGTGGGCTTCGCGCCGCGGGTCGGCCGGATCGACGGCTCCACGCTCACCAAGATCGCCGAACTGGCCGCGGAGCACGGCTCGGACCGGCTGCGCACCACGGTCGAGCAGAAGATGATCGTGCTGGACATCGAGGAGCCCCGGGTCGAGTCGCTGGTGTCCGGCCTGGAGGCGCTCGGCTTCCAGGTGGCCCCGTCACCGTTCCGGCGCGGCACCATGGCCTGCACCGGGATCGAGTACTGCAAGCTCGCCATCGTCGAGACCAAGGCGCGCGGCGCCGCCCTCATCGACGAGCTGGAGCAGCGGCTGCCCGGCTTCGACCAGCCGCTGACCATCAACGTCAACGGGTGCCCCAACTCCTGCGCCCGCATCCAGGTGGCGGACATCGGCCTCAAGGGCCAGCTGATCACCGACGAGAACGGCGAGCAGGTCGAGGGCTACCAGGTGCACCTGGGCGGCAGCCTCGGTCTCGACCCCGGCTTCGGCCGCAAGGTGCGCGGCCTGAAGGTCACCTCCGCGGGCCTCGGCGACTACGTCGAGCGCGTGCTGCGCCGGTTCCAGGAGGAGCGCGAGGACGACGAGCGCTTCGCGACCTGGGCCGCCCGCGCCTCCGAGGAGGCGCTGTCATGACCGAGCGCGCCGCGCCGTTCTACTGCCCCTACTGCGGGGACGAGGATCTGCGCCCCTCCGAGGAGAAGGTCGCGCACGGATCGGGCGCCGCCTGGGAATGCCGGGCGTGCAACCGGGCCTTTCAGTTGAAGTTCCTCGGCCTGCTGGCCCAGGGACTCCACCAGAACCCCCCGACCGGAGGCGAGTCGTGACCACCGCACAGCACACCGCCGAAGACCTGCGCGACCTGGCCGAGCAGGCGGGCCGCGACCTGGAGGACGCGTCCGCGCCGGAGATCCTGCGCTGGGCCGCCGAGACGTTCGGCCCGCGCTTCTGCGTCACGTCCTCGATGGAGGACGCCGTCGTGGCGCACCTGGCGTCCCGCGCCTTCCCGGGCGTGGACGTCGTCTTCCTCGACACCGGCTACCACTTCCCCGAGACCATCGGCACCCGCGACGCGGTGGGCGCCGTGATGGACGTCAACCTCATCACGCTGACCCCGGTCCAGAGCGTCGCGGAGCAGGACGCCCAGTACGGGCCGAAGCTGCACGACCGCGACCCCGACCTGTGCTGCGCGCTGCGCAAGGTCAAGCCGCTGGAGCAGGGCCTGACCGGGTACGACGCCTGGGCCACCGGGCTGCGCCGCGACGAGTCCCCGACCCGCGCCAACACCCCGGTCGTCGGCTGGGACGAAAAGCGCCGCAAGGTGAAGGTCTCCCCCATCGCCCGCTGGACGCAGGCCGACGTGGACGCCTATGTCCTGGAGCACGGCGTGCTGACGAACCCGCTGCTGATGGACGGCTACGCGTCCGTCGGCTGCGAGCCGTGCACCCGCCGGGTGCTGGAGGGCGAGGACGCCCGTGCCGGCCGCTGGGCCGGCCGCGGCAAGACCGAGTGCGGGCTGCACGGCTGATGACCACTCAGATATCCCAGGAGCCAGAGATGAGCGTGACCGCGAGCCCGCGGGAGGCAGGCGCCACGGTGTGGCTCACCGGGCTGCCCAGCGCCGGCAAGACCACGGTCGCCTTCGCGCTGGCGGAGCGGCTGCGCGGGGCGGGCCACCGGGTGGAGGTGCTGGACGGCGACGAGATCCGCGAGTTCCTCTCCGCCGGGCTGGGCTTCACCCGCGAGGACCGGCACACCAACGTGCAGCGGATCGGCTTCGTCGCCGAACTGCTGGCCTCCAACGGGGTCAAGGTCCTGGTCCCCGTCATCGCTCCCTACGCGGACAGCCGTGAGGCGGTCCGCGAGCGCCACCGCAAGCAGGGCACCCCGTACCTGGAGGTGCACGTGGCCACGCCCGTCGAGGTGTGCTCGGAACGCGATGTGAAGGGGCTGTACGCGAAGCAGGCCGCGGGCGAGATCTCCGGGCTCACCGGGGTCGACGACCCGTACGAGGCGCCCGAGGCACCGGATCTGCGCCTCGAGACCCACGGGCGCACCGTCGAGGACTCCGCCGTGGCGCTGGAAGCGCTGCTCGTCGAAAGGGGACTGGCACTGTGACCACCGTCGCCGCAACCACTGATCCCACCGTGGAACTGAGCCACCTGGACGTGCTCGAGTCCGAGGCCGTGCACATCTTCCGCGAGGTCGCGGGCGAGTTCGAGCGTCCGGTGATCCTCTTCTCCGGCGGCAAGGACTCCATCGTCATGCTGCACCTGGCGCTGAAGGCGTTCGCGCCCGCCGCGGTGCCGTTCTCGCTGCTGCACGTGGACACCGGCCACAACTTCCCCGAGGTGCTGGAGTACCGCGACCGCACGGTCGCCGAGCACGGGCTGCGGCTGCACGTGGCGAGCGTGCAGGACTACATCGACGACGGCCGGCTGCGCGAGCGCCCCGACGGAACCCGCAACCCGCTGCAGACCGTGCCGCTGCTCGACGCGATCGCCGAGGGGAAGTACGACGCCGTCTTCGGCGGCGGCCGGCGCGACGAGGAGAAGGCCCGCGCCAAGGAGCGCGTCTTCTCCCTGCGCGACGAGTTCGGCGCCTGGGACCCGCGCCGCCAGCGCCCCGAGCTGTGGCAGCTCTACAACGGCAGGCACGCGGCCGGCGAGCACGTCCGGGTCTTCCCGCTCTCCAACTGGACCGAGCTGGACGTGTGGCAGTACATCGCCCGCGAGCGCATCGAGCTGCCGGAGATCTACTTCGCGCACGAGCGGGACGTCTTCGCCCGCAGCGGCATGTGGCTGACGGCGGGTGACTGGGGCGGCCCGAAGCCCGGCGAGAGCGTCGAGCGGCGGACCATCCGCTACCGCACCGTCGGCGACATGTCCTGCACCGGCGCGGTGGACTCCGACGCCTTCACCATCGACCAGGTCATCGTGGAGATCGCCGCGTCGCGGCTCACCGAGCGGGGCGCCACCCGCGCCGACGACAAGATGTCCGAGGCCGCGATGGAAGACCGCAAGCGCGAGGGGTACTTCTAAATGACCACCATCAGCGACATCACCAGCGCCGAGCAGATCGCGGCCACCTCGCAGCTGCGCTTCGCCACCGCCGGCTCCGTCGACGACGGCAAGTCCACCCTGGTCGGGCGGCTGCTGCACGACTCCAAGTCGGTGCTGACCGACCAGCTGGAGGCCGTCGAGCACGCCTCGCGCCGCCGCGGCCAGGAGGCGCCGGACCTGGCGCTGCTCACCGACGGCCTGCGGGCCGAGCGCGAGCAGGGCATCACCATCGACGTGGCGTACCGCTACTTCGCCACCCCGCGGCGCCGCTTCATCCTCGCCGACACGCCGGGCCACGTGCAGTACACCCGCAACATGGTCACCGGCGCCTCGACCGCGGAGCTGGCCGTGGTGCTCGTCGACGCCCGCAACGGCGTCGTGGAGCAGACCCGGCGGCACGCCGCGGTGGCCGCGCTGCTGCGCGTCCCGCACGTGGTGCTGGCCGTCAACAAGATGGACCTGGTGGAGTACGCGGAGCCCGTCTTCGCGGCCATCGCCGAGGAGTTCACCGCGTACGCGGCGTCGCTCGGGGTCCCGGACATCACCGCGATCCCCATCTCGGCGCTCGCCGGGGACAACGTCGTGACCGCGTCCGCGAACATGGACTGGTACGGCGGCCCCACCGTCCTGGAGCACCTGGAGACGGTGCAGGTCGGGACCGACCAGACGGACGCCCCGGCCCGCTTCCCGGTCCAGTACGTGATCCGGCCGCAGACCGCCGAGCACCCGGACTACCGCGGCTACGCGGGCCGGATCGCCTCCGGCGTCCTGCGGGTCGGCGACGAGGTGACGGTCCTGCCGTCCGGCGCGACCAGCACCATCACCGGCATCGACGCGCTGGGCGAGGCCGTGGACGCCGCCCGGGCGCCGCAGTCGGTGACCGTGCTGCTCGCCGACGACCTGGACATCTCGCGCGGCGACCTGATCGCACCGACCGCCTCCGCGCCGGCGACCACCCAGGACGTCGAGGCGACCGTCTGCCATCTGCACGAGCGGCCGCTCAAGGTCGGCTCCCGGGTGCTGCTCAAGCACGCGACGCGCACGGTGAAGGCCGTCGTCAAGGAGCTGCCGTACCGCATCGACCTGACGGCCGGGCTCGCGCACGAGTCGGGACCGGAGCAGCTCGACGTCAACGACATCGGCGCGGTCGTGCTGCGCACCGCCGAGCCGCTGCCGCTGGACGCGTACGCGGACTCGCGGCTGACGGGCTCCTTCCTGCTGATCGACCCGGCGGACGGCACGACGCTGACCGCGGGCATGGCGGGCGAGGCGTTCGCCGCACCGGCCGCGGCGGGTGCGTCCGCCGCGGACAGCGAACAAGAGGGGTGGGACTTCTGATGGTCACCGAGGCTTACAGCGGCTTCGCCAAGGAGGGCGGCCGTGTCGGCAGCGGCCTCCTGGGCGCGGGCACGGGCGGGGTGGCGCGATGTGCGCGCTGACCGCTGAACCGCGCAACCGCATCCGGGTACGCCCGCACCACCGAAGACCTGACGACTTCCCGGCAGCGCCCCGTTAGGCGCGCTCCGGACCTCCGAGAGGAACACCTCCCGTGTCTGCCGCAAGAACCACCCGCAGCCTGAAGCGAACGATCGCCGCTGCCGCGACCCTCCCGCTGCTCTTCGGCGCTCTCGCCGCCTGCGGGTACGGCTCGAAGTCCGACGACACGAAGGACAGCAGCGCTGCCCCGGTCGCCAGTTCGGGAGCCAAAAAGCTCTCCGCCGACACGGTGAAGATCGGCTACTTCCCGAACCTCACCCACGCCACCGCGCTCGTCGGCCTCAACCAGGGCCTGTTCGCGAAGGAGCTGGGCGGCACCGCCATCAAGACCCAGACCTTCAACGCGGGCCCGGCCGAGATCGAGGCACTGAACGCCGGCTCCATCGACATCGGCTGGATCGGCCCCTCGCCGTCCATCAACGGCTACACCAAGTCGAAGAGCACCAACCTGCGGATCATCTCCGGCTCCGCCTCCGGCGGCGTGAAGCTGGTCGTCAACCCCGCGAAGATCAAGACCCTGGACGACCTCAAGGGCAAGAAGATCGCGACCCCGCAGCTCGGCAACACCCAGGACGTGGCCTTCCTCAACTGGATCGCCGAAAAGGGCTGGAAGGTCGACGCGCAGAGCGGCAAGGGCGACGTCTCCGTCTACCGCACCGACAACAAGGTGACCCCCGACGCCTACAAGTCCGGCTCCATCGACGGCGCGTGGGTGCCGGAGCCGACGGCGTCCAAGCTGGTCTCCGAGGGCGCCAAGGTGCTGCTCGACGAGCGCGACCTGTGGCCCGACAAGAAGTTCGTGATCACCAACGTGATCGTGTCGCAGAAGTTCCTGGCGGCGCACCCGGACGTCGTCGAAGCGGTGCTGCGGGGTTCGGTGAACACCAACGCCTGGATCACGGCCAACCCGGACCAGGCGAAGGCCGCCGCCAACGCCCAGCTCAAGAAGGACACCCAGAAGGCGCTGCCCGCCGAGGTGCTCGACCCGGCGTGGACGAGCATCCAGGTCATCGACGACCCGCTCGCCAAGTCGCTGACCTCCGAGGCCGACCACGCCGTCAAGGCCGGTCTGCTGAAGAAGCCCGACCTGGCCGGGATCTACGACCTGACGCTGCTCAACAAGGTCCTCACGGCCGCGGGCAAGCCCACCGTGGACGCGGCGGGGCTCGGCAAGCAGTAGCAGCACCGCCGCACGGCAGCAGCAACCGGAAGCACGCCGGTGTCCGGCCCGCACGGGCCGGACACCGGCGGCCCGCAGCACGCACCGCCCGCCCACGTACCAGGAGGTGACCGGATGGCCACGGCAGTCTCGACCACCGAGCAGCACAGCGCGGACACCGCCGTCGAAGACGGCACGCCCGCCGTTCGGATCGACCACGTCCACAAGGTCTTCGGCCGTCCGGGCTCCACCGCCCAGGCCGTGCTCGACGACATCACGCTCGACGTCCGCCCCGGTGAGTTCGTCTGCCTCCTCGGCGCCTCCGGCTGCGGCAAGTCGACCCTGCTCAACCTGGTCGCGGGCCTCGACCAGCCGACCGCGGGCACCATCACGGTGCCCGGCGGCGGCCGGCCGGCCCTGATGTTCCAGGAGCACGCCCTCTTCCCGTGGCTCACCGCGGGCAAGAACATCGAGCTGGCGCTGCGGCTGCGCGGGGTGCCGCGCGCCGAGCGCCGTGCCGAGGCCGAGCGGCTGCTCAGCCTGGTGCGCCTCGACGGCTCCTACGGCAAGCGCGTCCACGAGCTGTCCGGCGGCATGCGGCAGCGCGTCGCGCTCGCCCGCGCCCTGGCGCAGGACTCCAACGTGCTGCTGATGGACGAGCCGTTCGCGGCGCTGGACGCCATCACCCGGGACGTGCTGCACGGCGAGCTGACCCGCATCTGGGCCGAGACGGGCGTCTCCGTGCTGTTCGTGACCCACAACGTCCGCGAGGCCGTCCGGCTCGCGGAGCGCGTGGTGCTGCTGACGTCCCGGCCGGGCCGGGTCGCCCGCGAGTGGACCGTCGACATCCCGCAGCCGCGCCGCATCGAGGACGCCGCCGTCGCCGAGCTGTCCATCGAGATCACCGAAGAACTGCGTGGGGAGATCCGCCGACATGGCCAGCACTGACACCGTTCCCGGCGACCGGGCGGCCAAGGACGGCGACGCACCGGCGCAGGACCTCGCGGGCCTGGAGGCCGGGCTCGACGCCCTGGACGCCGTCCAGGTCCGGAGCACCCCGTTCACCCAGGTCCTGGTCAAGAAGGTGCTGCCGCCGGTCTCGGCGGTGGCCCTGGTCCTCGCGGTGTGGCAGCTCGCCGTGCTCGCCGGGTTCGCCCCGGAGACCAAGCTGCCCGCCCCGCGGGCGGTCGCCGACAGCTTCATGACGCTGTGGAACGAGGGCGACCTCTTCGGGATCATCTGGACCAGCGTCGAGCGCGGGCTGCTGGGCTTCCTGGCCGCGGTCGCCCTCGGCACCCCGATCGGGCTCGTGGTGGCCCGCGTCCCGTTCGTGCGCGCCGCCATCGGGCCGATCCTGTCGGGCCTGCAGTCGCTGCCGTCGGTGGCCTGGGTGCCCGCCGCGGTCATCTGGCTCGGCATCACCGACTCCGCGATGTACGCGGTCATCCTGCTCGGCGCCGTGCCCTCCATCGCCAACGGCCTGATCTCCGGCATCGACCAGGTGCCGCCGCTCTACCTGCGCGCCGGCCGCACGCTCGGCGCCTCCGGGATCAGCGGCGCCCGGCACATCCTGCTGCCGGCCGCGCTGCCCGGCTACCTGGCCGGGCTCAAGCAGGGCTGGGCCTTCTCCTGGCGCTCCCTGATGGCCGCCGAGCTCATCGCCTCCTCCCCCGACCTCGGCACCGGGCTGGGGCGCTACCTGGAGAACATGCGCGAGGGGTCCGACATGCCGGGCATCTTCCTCGGCATCATCCTCATCCTCGTCGTCGGCATCGCCATCGACCTGCTGATCTTCAGCCCGCTGGAACGGCGCGTGCTGCGCAGCCGCGGCCTGGTGTCCAGGAGCCAGTGATGGACAGGCCCGTGCTTCTCGTCATCGCCCACGGCAGTCGCGACCCGCGCCATGCCGCGACCGTCCACGCGCTGACCGAGCGGGTACGGGCCGCCCGGCCGGGGCTCCGGGTCGTCACCGGCTTCCTGGACTTCTGCGCGCCGACCGTGGCGCAGGTGCTCGACCGCCTCGCGGCGGAGGGGGTCCGCGACGTCGTCGCGCTGCCGCTGCTGCTCACCCGGGCCTTCCACGCGAAGGCCGACATCCCCGCCGTGCTGCGCGAGTCGACCGCCGCGCACCCCCGGCTGCGGGTCGCGGTGGCCGACGTCCTCGGCCCCTCGCCCCTGCTGACCGCCGCCCTGGAACGGCGGCTGGCCGAGGCCGGGATCACCCCCGGCGACCGCTCGACCGGGGTCGTACTGGCCTCGGCGGGCTCCACCGACCCGGAGGCGATCGCAGTGATCGCTGAAATCGCGCGGGAGTGGCGGCACACCGGTTGGTGCGCCGTGCGGCCTGCGTTCGCCTCCGCATCCCTTCCCCGCACCGAGGACGCGGTCCGGCAGCTCCGGGCCGAGGGTGTGCGCCGGATCGCCGTCGCCCCGTACGTCATCGCGCCCGGGCGCCTTCCCGACCGCATCGTCGTCGGCGCCCGCGAGGCCGGCGCCGACGCCCTGGCCCCCGTGCTGGGCGCGGCCCCGGAACTCGTCGAACTGCTGCTGGAGCGCTACGCCGGAGCCCTGCTCCCCCGCCGGGCGCTGCTCTCGGCCTGACGCGGCAGGGGGCGGGCCTCAGGGATGCGGGGCGTGATCCCTGGCGGGAGGGCGGCCTCCTGAGCACCGGAAAGGTACGACCCCTGACGGGACGGATAGGGAGAAATACCTCGCAAACTCCCCTTCTGTAGGCGTGGCTTGGCTTATTCATCCCATCACTGTGCGATTGGTTTCCTTAGGCGATCTTTATACGTGTAAGGGACCGGCGTCTTTCCGGGGTGGGGGTAGCCTCACCTGCATGGGGGAGAACCCCCACCACCAAGTCACCTGGAAGCCTGATGGGGAGACCGCCTTCCAGCCCCTAGCGTCATGGATGAAGCAAGCGGTGCGGTGCCGCTGCCATGACAAGGGGGAACCGTGAGTCGCGGACGCGCACACGGCAGCAAAATGGGAATCGCTGCGGCAATGGGCGGCTGGAGCGCTCGGCACCGCTGGACCGCTGTGATCGGCTGGCTGGTCTTCGTGGTGCTCGCCCTCGCCATCGGCCAGATGGCCGGGCGGGTGGACGCCAGCCAGGAGGAGGGCCTGCCGGGCGAGGTCAGCCAGGCGGCGGGGATCATCGACGACGCGGGCATCAAGGGCGCCGCCGGCGAGATGGTGCTCATACAGGTCACGGCCGGCGGCACGGTGCAGGATCCCGCGGTCCGCACCGCCGTCGACGAGGTGATCACCGCGGTCAAGGGCACCGGCCAGACCGCGAACGTCACGTCGCCCTACGACACCAAGGCGATCTCCGCGGACCAGAAGTCCGCGCTGGTCCGCTTCGACATGACCGGCGACAAGAAGACCGCCAAGGACCGCGTCACCAAGGTCACCGACGCCGTGGCCGCGACCCAGGCCAAGCACCAGGACCTGCGCATCGACGAGTTCGGCGAGGCCAGCTCCGAGAAGGTGCTCGGCGACGCGTTCGGCGACGACTTCAAGACCGCAGAGTTCTCCGCGGTCCCGGTCGCGCTGGGCATCCTGCTGATCGCCTTCGGCGCCCTGGTCGCCGCCCTGCTGCCGGTCCTGCTCGCGGTGACCGCGTTCGTGGCCACCACCGGCCTGGTCGCCGTCGTCAGCCACCTGGTGCCGATGAGCGACACCGCCAACTCCGTGATGCTGCTGGTCGGTCTGGCCGTCGGCGTCGACTACTGCCTGTTCTACCTGCGCCGCGAGCGCGAGGAGCGGGCCGCCGGGCACGACGCGCAGACCGCCATCAAGATCGCCTCGGCGACGTCCGGCCGCGCCATCCTGATCTCCGGCATCACCGTGATCGTCGCGATGGCCGGCATGCTCTTCACCGGGATCGCGGACTTCAAGGCCATGG
The DNA here is from genome assembly GCF_040636125.1 of Streptomyces sp. NPDC006733. Classification (NCBI taxonomy): domain Bacteria; kingdom Bacillati; phylum Actinomycetota; class Actinomycetes; order Kitasatosporales; family Streptomycetaceae; genus Streptomyces; species Streptomyces sp. NPDC006733. The sequence goes on from NZ_JBEYJD010000020.1 coordinate 113,407, forward strand.
GCGTGGCCACCATGATGGTCGTCGCGGTCGCCATGTTCGGCTCCGTGACCGTCCTGCCCGCGCTGCTCTCGCTGCTCGGCCACCGCGTCGAGAAGGGCCGCATCCCGTTCCTCAACCGCGCCCGGAAGAACTCCCCCCGGCGCACGGCGGCCGGCGACGGCAGCCGCTTCTGGACCGCCGTCCTCACCCCGGTGCTGCGCAACCCGAAGACCGCCACCGTCATCGCGGGCGGCGCCCTGCTCCTCGTCGCCGCCCCGGCGCTCGGCCTGCACACCGCCAACCTGACGATGAATCAGGAGCTCGGCAGCGGGCTGCCCATCATCCAGACCTACGACCGCATCAACGAGGCGTTCCCCGGCGGCCCCGACCCGGCCCACGTGGTCGTCAAGGCCGACGACATCAACTCCGCACCGGTCCGGCAGGCGATCGAGGCCTTCCGCGCCGAGGCCGTCGCGAAGGGCGCCAGCAAGGGCCCGGTGACCGTGGTCGTGCACGCCAAGGAGAACGTCGCGGAGATCGACGTCCCGCTGGCGGGCGGCACGGACAAGGCGAAGGCCGAGGCCGGGCTGGTCCAACTGCGCGACGAGGTACGGCCCGACACGCTCGGCAAGGTGGCGGGGCTGGAGGCGCCCATCACCGGTCAGACGGCCGGCTCGATGGACTTCACCAACAAGATCACCAGCAGCGTCCCGCCGGTCTTCGCCTTCGTGATCGTCTTCGCCTTCATCCTGATGCTGCTGTCCTTCCGCTCCCTGACCATCGCCGCCACCTCCATCGTCCTGAACCTGCTGTCGGTGGGCGCGGCCTACGGTGTCCTGGCCGCCGTCTTCCAGCACGGCTGGGGCGCGGGGCTGGTGGGGGCCCACGGGACCGGCGCGGTCGTCGCCTGGCTGCCGCTCTTCCTCTTCGTGATCCTCTTCGGGCTGAGCATGGACTACCACGTGTTCGTGGTCTCCCGGATCCGTGAGGCCAAGATGCGCGGCCTCAGCACCCAGAACGCCATCCAGCACGGCATCACCACCACGGCGGGTGTCGTCACCAGCGCGGCGGTCATCATGGTCGCGGTGTTCGCCATCTTCGGAACGCTCTCCATGCAGAGCATGAAGCAGATGGGCGTCGGCCTGGCGGTGGCCGTCCTCATCGACGCGACCGTCATCCGCGGGGTCCTGCTCCCCGCCGTCATGGCCCTGCTCGGCGAGCGCAACTGGTACCTGCCCAAGTGGCTCGGCTGGCTCCCGGACATGACGCACGACGAGGCCGTCCTGGCCCCGCCGGCCCCGGCGGCCGCCCGCCCCCACGAGGAGTACGACACGGCCCGCGTCTGACCCTCCCCCCACCCGCCGCCGGCCCGGTCTCTCACGGGGGAGACCGGGCCGGCCCCTGTCCATCGCGGCTCCCCCGCGACCATCGCCCCCCGCCACCGCCGGCTCCTCAGCCGGCGGTGGCCGCGTGTCGGGCCGCGTACCGGCGCGCCTTGGTGCGGTTGCCGCAGACGCGCATCGAGCACCAGCGGCGGCTGCGGTTCTTGGAGACGTCCCAGAAGACCCAGGCGCAGCCGTGCTCGGCGCAGCGCTTGAGGCGGGCGGCGTCGCCCGTGACGACCAGTTCCGTCCAGGCGACGGCGACCAGCGCCAGCGCCCCGCGGACGGGCGGCAGTTCCGGCGCCGGGACCAGGGCGGCGGACGCACCCCGCCCGACGGTGGCCAGCAGCGGGAGTTCGCGCAGCGCCTCGTCCGCGGCGGCGGTCAGGCCCGGGTCCGGGGCGTCGCCCGCGTGGACCCCCAACTCCTCGCGGATGCCGGCGCGCAGCCGCAGGCAGAGGTCGTGGTCGGCGGCGGAGACCGGGGTGCCGGCCTCCAGCAGCCCCCGCTCCGCCAGCCAGCCGGCGAGCCGGCCGGGCGCGTCCAGGTCGTCGGTGCCGAGCTCGACGTCGACGGTGTTGGCGAACGCCTCGACCAGCCGGGCCGAGGGCGGTGCTTCGATCACGGGCCACCTCCTGGGAGCACGCACCAGTCTACCGCGGGATAACCGGCTAACCGCTTGACCGGTTCGACGGCCGATGGAATGCTCGGCGGTGCGGCCAACCAGTCAAAGCGTTGGACGGTTAGGGGACCTTCCATGAGCACCCAGGCGCTGCCCGCGGCGGGGACGCCGGTGCGGACCGCCGATCCGCGCGGGACCCGCAACACCGTCGTGCTGCTGGCGTTCACCGCGATCACCAACCTCGCGGACGGGATCACCAAGATCGCGCTGCCGGTGCTGGCCACCCGCGTCACGAGCTCCCCCGGCGCCGTCTCCCTGGTCGCGCTCACGCTCACCCTCCCGTGGCTGCTCGTCTCCCTCCCGGTCGGCGTGCTCGTCGACCGCGCCGACCGGCGCCGGCTGCTCTGGCTGGCCAACGGGATCCGGCTGCTCGCGGTCGGCGGCCTGCTGCGGATCGTGGCCACCGGGGACGTCACGCTCCCGGCGCTGGCCACCGCGGGGACGGTGCTCGGCGTGGCCGAGGTGATCGCGCTGACCTCGGAGTCGGCGCTCGTCCCCGCGATCGTGCCGCGGGCCGGTCGGGAGCGCGCGAACGCCTGGATCACCGGCGTCGAGACCGCCGCCAACGAGTTCTGCGGCCCCTTCGTCGGCGGGCTGCTGCTGGCCGTGGGCGCCGGCGTCGCCCTCGGCACCACCTGGGTCGCGTATCTCGCCGCCGCCCTGGTCCTGCTGCTGCTCACGGGCCGCTTCCGCGCGCGCCGGGACGCGGCGCGGAGCGCGCCGGCGGGGGCCGGGCAGTTCACCGAAGGGCTGCGCTACCTGTGGCGGCACCGGCTGCTGCGCACCATGGCGCTCATCCTGACGGTGCTGTGCGCGAGTTGGGGCGGCTGGCTGGCCCTGATGCCGCTCATCGCGAAGGAGCTGATGGGGCTCTCCCCCCGCGAGTACGGCGTCGTGCTCAGCGCGCTCGGGATCGGCGGCCTGGTCGGGGCGGTCACCGTCGGCCGGGTCAACCGGCTGCTCGGCCACCGCTGGGCGATGTTCGCCGACCTCGTCAGCACGCTGGCGATGATGGCCGTCCCGGTCCTCACCACCAGCCTGTGGGCGGTCGCGACGGCCGCCTTCCTCGGCGGCATGGGCGGCACCCTGTGGTCGGTCAACGCCCGGCTCGTCGCGCAGAACCTCGTGCCGGACGCCGTCATGGGCCGCTTCAGCAGCGCGGCCCGCCTGCTGAGCTGGGGCGCCATGCCGCTGGGCGCCGGGCTCATCGGCGTCCTCGCCGAGGCGTTCGGGATACGGGTCGCCTTCCTCGTCTTCGCCGCCGCCGTCGCGGCCACCGTCCCGCCGTTCCTGCGCGTCGTCACGGCGGCCGAACTCGGCAAGGCCGTCTGAGCGGGCTACCGCTGGTAGCGGGCCAGTACGCGGTTGCCGTCGGAGACCAGCCGGTGGCGCAGCTCGTCGAGGCCGATGGCGCCGCTGTAGTACTCCTGGAACGCGGGCGTGGCGACCTTGTCCTTCCACTCGGCGTAGCCGCGCACGGACTGGGCCGGCGCCGAGCGGAGGTAGGGCGCCAGCGCGGTCCCGGTGGACCAGCCGTTCCGCTCGGTGCGCAGCGCCGGGTCGCGCAGGGCGGCCGTGGCGGTGGGCAGCATCCAGTCGCCCTTGGCGAGCCGGACCACGTTGTCGGTGCGCAGCAGGAAGTCGATGAACGCGACGGCCTCCTTCTTGTGCGCGCAGTCCTCGGAGACCGACAGCGTCTGCGGGCTGACGCCCTGCGCGCGGTTGCCGCCGGGCCCGGCGGGGGCGGGCAGCACGATCCAGTCGAAGCCCTTCGGGGCCTGCTGCTGGATCTGCTGGCGGTAGGAGAAGCCGAGCGGGACCATCGCGTACTTGCCGGCGAAGAAGCCGGGGAGGGTGTCCGAGCCGCCCATGCCCAGCGTGGTGCGCGACGCGCTGTGGTCGGTGTTGACCAGGTCGTGGATGACGCGCGGCACGACCTGGTCGGCGGCGTCGAAGCGGACGGTGACCTTGTCGTCGGCGCCGCGCGTGAAGATCTGCCCGCCGGTGGACAGCGAGAGGTTGAGGGTCGAGCTGACCGGCTCCTTGAGCGGCCAGGCGACCCCGTAGGTGCCGCCGGCGGTCAGCGTCTTGGCGGACTGCCGGAACTCGTCCCACGTCCAGGGGGTGTCGGCGGTCGGGACGCGGACGCCGGACTTCGCCAGCAGCGCGCGGTTGGCGATGATCATGCGCGGTTCCTGGAGGAACGGCACCGCGTACACGCGCCCGCCGAAGGTCGCCGTCTGCCAGGAGGCCGCCGGGATCGCGTCGCGCAGCGACGGCGGGAGCAGGCCGCCCAGGTCGGCGAGGTCGCCGCCGTACGCGAAGTCCGCGAGGTCGTCGGAGGCGTCGTGGATGATGTCCGGCGCCTCACCGCCCTCGAAGGAGGTCAGCAACTGGTCGTGGACGCTGTCCCAGCTCCCCTGCACGTACTCGACCCTGACGTCCGGGTGGGTGCGGTTCCACTCGGCCACCAGCTCCTTGTTGGCGGCGACGGAGTCCTGCTGCCAGGCCAGGCTCTGGAAGCGGAGCGTGATCCGCCCGTCGTCGGAGCCGTCGCCGCCGCCCGCGCAGCCGGCCGCCAGCAGGGCGAGCGCGGCGCCGATAGCGGCCGCGCGGCGGACGAGCCGGAACCGGCTCCGGGCGGGCCGGCGCATCAGCCCTTCACCGCCCCGGCCACCATGCCGCCGGCGATCCGCCGCTGGATCAGGGCGAAGAGCAGCAGGCTGGGGAGGGTCGCGAGGAGCGCGGCGGCGGCGAGCGGCCCGAGGTCCGCGACGCCCTCGGCGCCGATGAAGTGGGTGAGGATGATCGGCATGGTCTGCTTCTCCGGGGTTTTCAGCAGCACCAGCGCGAAGAAGAACTCGTTCCACGCGGTGATGAAGGCGAACAGGCCGGTGGCGACGATGCCGGGGGCGAGCAGCGGCGCGGTGATCGACACGAGGGTGCGCAGCCGGCCCGCGCCATCGACCGCGGCGGCCTCCTCCAGCTCGCGCGGCACGGCCCGGACGTACCCCGTCAGCATCCACAGCGCGAACGGCAGCGTCCAGACGACGTAGACCATCACCAGGCCCGGCAGCGCGTTGATCAGGTGCATCCGCTTGAGGATCAGGAAGAGCGGGATGATGACCAGCACGAACGGGAAGGCCTGGCTGACCACGACCCAGCCGGTGGCGGTCCGGCTCAGCCAGGAGCGGTGCCGGGCCATCACGTACGCCATCGGCGTCGCCAGGAGCACCGCGACGGCGGCGGAGGCGACCGCCACCAGCAGGCTGTTCAGGGCGGCGTGCAGCAGCGGCTGCTCGTCGAAGGCCTGCCGGAAGTTGTCGAGGGTGGGGTTCCGCGGCCACCAGGTGGGGTGCAGGCTGGCCAGCTCGCGCGGCGGCTTGAAGGCCGTGGAGACCAGCCACAGCAGCGGGAACCCGAGGAAGACCAGGTAGCCCAGCAGCGCGAGGTACTGGCCGGTGCGGCCGGCCCGGCGCCTGATCAGCCGGTCGCGGGCGGTGGTCACTGGTCGTCCCCCTTGAGCCGTCCCGCCAGGTACACGGCCAGGAGTACCGAGATCACCGCGACCATCACGCAGCCCATGGCCGCCGCGTAGCCGAACTGCCCGTAGCGGAAGGCCTCTTCGTAGGCGAAGAGCATCGGCAGCCGGGTGCGGCCGCCGGGGCCGCCGCTGGTGAGCACGTAGACCAGCGCGAACGAGTTGAAGCTCCAGATGAAGTTGAGCGCCGTCATGGCGAGCGCCACCGGCCGCAGCGCAGGCCAGGTCACCGTGCGGAACCTGCGCCAGGCGCCGGCGCCGTCCACCGCGGCGGCCTCGTGCAGCTCGCGCGGCACGTTCTGCAGCCCGGCGAGGAGCGCGACGGTGGTGGTCGGCATCCCGGCCCAGACGCCGACGACGATCACGGCGGGCAGCGCCGTCGACAGCCCGGCCAGCCAGTCGGTGCCGTCGCCCAGGTGGAGCCGGCGCAGCGTCTCGTTGAGCACGCCGGCGTCCGGGTGGTAGACCAGCCGCCACATGATGCCGACGACGACCTCGGGCATCGCCCAGGGGACGATGGCCAGCGCGCGGGCGAGCCAGCGCATCCGCAGCGGCTGGTTGAGCAGCAGCGCGAGGCCGAGCGCGAGCAGGAACTGGGGCACGGTCACCCCGACCGCCCACACCAGGCCGATCCGGAACGAGTCCCAGAAGAGGGTGTCGTGCAGCAGGTCGGAGAAGTTCTGCAGCCCGGTCCACCGGGTCGGCTGCGTCCGGCCGGACTGGGAGTCGGTGAACGAGAGCCCGATGCCGTACAGCAGCGGTCCGACGCTCAGCAGCAGGATCGGGATCAGGGCCGGCAGGACGAGGAACCACACACCGCGGTCGGGTCGCCGGGGGCGGGTCCTGGATGGCGCGGTGGCCGTGGTCACGGCAGGCGGCTCCTTTGCACGGCTCGTCGGACGGTCCGCCCGGCCGGCGCGGGCCCCGTCGGCCCCCGCCATGGTCCGGACCGCCGGGCGGTCCGTCAAGACCAGGTGACGGCGCGTCGGGTCCGCGCCGGGCGGCGGCGGGGGCGACCCCGGGGCGGCCCCCGGCGCGGGTCGCGGCCAGGTGCGAGACTGTCGCTGATCATTCGGACGGGGACGGCGGAGGGTGCGGTCGTGGGGCAATCGGGCACGGCGTTCACGGAGGAACGGGCACGGGCCGTGCTGGCGGCGGCTTCGGTCCCCGGCACGGCACCGGACGCGGCCGGGGCCCGGCTGCTGGCGCTGGGCGAGAACGCGGTGTTCGCGGTGGGCGACGGGCTCGTCGTCAAGATCGGCCGCGACGCCGAACTGCTGGAGCGCGCCGAGCGCGAGGTGCGGATCGCCGGCTGGCTGGCGGAGCACGGTGTGCCCGCGGTGCGGGCCGCCACGCCCCGGGCGCGGCTGGTCGACGGGCACCCCGTCACGTACTGGGCGCGGCTGCCCGAGCCGGTGCGCCCCGCCGGGCCCGCCGACCTCGCCGGGCTGCTGCGACTGGTGCACGCGCTGCCGGAGCCGTCAGGCCCCGCCGCGCCCGCGCTGCCGCCGCGCGAGCTGCTGGGCGGGGTGGAGCGCTGGCTGCGCCTGGCGGGCGACGCGATCGACCCGGCGGACGCCGCGTACCTGCGCGGCCGGCGGGACGGGTTCGCGGCGGCCGCCGCAGCGCTGGCGCCCCGGCTGCCGCGCGGCCCGATCCACGGCGACGCGCTGCCGCGCAACGTCCAGGTCGGCCCCGAGGGACCGGTCCTGGTGGACCTGGAGACCTTCTCCACCGACCTGCGCGAGCACGACCTGGTGGTGATGGCGCTCAGCCGGGACCGCTACGGCCTGGACCCGGCCGCCTACGACGCCTTCACGGCGGCCTACGGCTGGGACGTCCGCGAGTGGGACGGCTGCACGGTACTGCGCGGCGCGCGGGAGACCGCGAGCTGTGCCTGGGTCGCCCAGCACGCCCCCGCCAACCCGGCGGCCCTCGCCGAGTTCCGCCGCCGCGTCGCCTCGCTGCGCGACGAGGACCCCACCGTCCGCTGGTACCCGTTCTGACCCACGGGCACCGGCAGACCCGCCGTCACCGACGGCCGCCGGCGCCCCGGCCCGTGCGCGGCCCCCGGAGGGGTCGGCTCCCACGGACGGGTCGGCCCGCCGCGGGCCACGCGCGTCAGTGGCCGCCCGGAACGTCCGGTTCGTCCAGCACCTCGGCGGCGGAGCCGGTGCGCTGCTGCGGCAGCAGGACGTCCAGCCGCAGCGGCCAGGACGCGTCGACGACGGCCTCGGGGTCGCGGTCGCGGCGCAGCCACTTCTGGTAGCCGGTGGCCCAGTCGGTGTACCAGCGGACCTGGGAGCGGTGCAGGTCCCACAGGTCGGCCTCGCCGGCCTGCGGGTACCGCTCCCCGAGCGCGCGGGCGACCCGGACGGCGGCGAGCGCGTCGGCGCCCGCCTCGTGCGCGTCGTCCAGCACCACCCCGTACACCGCGCAGGCGGCCTCCAGATTGCGCTTGCCCTTGCGGTACTTGTCCAGCGCCCGGTCCATGACCAGCGGGTCCAGGACCGGGCCGACGGCGGGGCCGGGGGCGCCGCCGAGGCCCGGCAGCCCGTGGCGGCGCAACTCGGCGGCGAGCAGGCTCAGGTCGAAGGGGGCGTTGTAGACGACGACCGGGACGCCGTCCGCCCAGTACCCGCGCAGCGCGCCGGCTATCTCGGCGACGGCCTCACGGGCGGGGCGGCCCTCGGCCACGGCCCGCTCGGTGGTGATGCCGTGGATCGCGGTCGCGCCCTCGGGGATGGCGACGCCGGGGTCGACGAGCCACTCCCGGTGCCGTATCGGCTCACCGCCCTTGACCTCGGTGACGGCGGCCGTGACGATCCGCGCCTCGTGCGGATCCGTCCCCGTCGTCTCCAGGTCGAAGCCGACCAGAAGCTCCCGATGCCATGCCATGCGCGCCTACCTCCCACTGGTCCCCCGTGTGCGCTGCCATCCTCTCGTGCACCACTGACAGCGGGTCCCGCGGGTCCGCCCCCGGCCGACGTTCCGGCGGCCGGGCGGGCCCCGAGGTCAGGAGACCGGCCGGGAGTCGGCCCAGACCCCTTCGAACTCCTCGCGGTAGACGTCGAAGAGTCCGCCGTGGTCGCCGCGCCGGTCGTCCTTGACGACATGGCGCGAGGGGCCGCGCAGCACCATCACCGGGACCTCCATCCCGCGGGCGTGCCGCAGGTAGGACTGGACGACCGCCAGCCCGTCGGCGCTGTCGCCGTCCACGAGGTACGCGGTGAAGCGCGGCGTCTCGTCGAAGACCCGGATCTCGAAGGCCGCCGGGTCGCGCAGCCGGGCCCTGACCCGGCGCATGTGCATGATGTTCATCTCGACGGAACGGCTCAGCTCGCCGCGCCCGAGCCCCAGCTCCCGCTCCCGGCGGCGGACGGCGCTGCTGGCGGGGTTGAGGAAGAGCAGCCGGATGCGGCAGCCGGACTCCGCGAGCCGCATCAGCCGGCGGCCGGAGTAGTTCTGCACGAGGAGGTTCAGGCCGATGCCTATCGCGTCCAGCCGGTGCGCGGAGCCGAAGAGGTCCTCGGCGGGCAGCTGGCGCTGGAGCCTGACCCGGTCGGAGTAGACGCCGACGACGTCCGCGTACCGGTCGGCGACCAGTTCCTCGACGACGTCGACGGGGAGCCGGTCGGCCGCGGCGTACCCGGCCCCGGCGCCGAGGATGTCCAGCAGCCGGGCGGCGGCCCGCTCGGCCTGCGCGAGGACGGTCCGCGAGAGCGCGCGGTTGCGGGAGACGACGTGCCGGGCCACCTCCAGCTCGTCGAGCGCCAGTTCGAGGTCGCGGCGCTCGTCGAAGTACGGCTCGAAGCACGGCCAGTGCTGTACGACCAGCTCCCGCAGCTGCGGGAGGGTCAGAAAGCTGAGGATGTTGTCGTCGGCGGGGTCGAGCAGGAAGCCCTTGCGGCGGCTGACCTCACGGACGGCCGCCGCGCGCTGCACCCATTCGTGGCCCGCCGGGCCCGCGGCGGCGACCACCCACTCCTCGCCGTGCACGGGCTCGTAGATCGGGCGCAGCACGGCGTTCACGACGGCGCGCAGGCGCTGCTCTACGAGGTTGAGCCAGACGTACGCCCGTCCGGCGCGGCTGGCGCGGGTGCGCACCTCCGCCCAGGCGTCGGCGCCCCAGTCCAGTTCCGCTCCTATCTCCAACGGCTGCGCGAGAGTGACCGCGCCGGGCGCACCGTCGGCAGTGGCGCCGCTCCGGTCGCCCTGATCCCCGCCACTGGGGAGCACAAGGCCTCCCGACGTCACCACGCCACCGCCTCCCTCCCCCGTCCACGATCAAGGAAGGCTACTGCCCACCGGATGGCACCGCAGCCCTGTCGACCCTACTTGACTACAACCCCACCGCGTCATCACCCTTACGGTTTCCGGCGGTTGAGGGACGGGCAGACATACCGCACCCCTCCCGGGGAAGATCCCACTTGCGCAAATGGCACTTTTGCGCCCACATCTACGCGAAGATGCAAGCGTTGACAACGATGTGACCGGACGAACGGCCTACCGTCGTCCGGTCCGGGAGTGGAAGAGTCGCGACATGCAAGTCTGGCCGGGTACGGCATATCCCCTTGGCGCCACGTACGACGGCGCGGGCACCAATTTCGCCCTCTTCTCCGAAGTAGCCGAACGCATCGAACTGTGCCTGCTCCACGACGACGGCTCCGAGACCGCCGTGGAGCTGCGGGAGGCGGACGCCTTCGTGCGGCACGCCTACCTGCCGGGCGTGATGCCGGGCCAGCGGTACGGCTTCCGTGTGCACGGCCCCTACGAGCCGGCCGCAGGCCACCGCTGCAACTCCTCGAAGCTGCTGATGGACCCCTATGCGAAGGCCGTGAGCGGGTCGATCGACTGGGACGAGGCGGTGTACGGCTACCAGTTCGGGCGGCCGGAGATCCGCAACGACCAGGACTCGGCGCCGCACACCATGACCTCCGTGGTGGTGAACCCGTACTTCGACTGGTCCGACGACCGGCCGCCGCGGATCGACTACCACCGCATGGTGATCTACGAGGCCCACGTCAAGGGCCTGACGATGCTCCACCCGGACCTGCCCGAGGAGATCCGCGGCACGTACGCGGCCCTCGCGCACCCGGCGGTCATCAGCCACCTGGTGGAGCTGGGCGTCACGACCCTGGAGCTGATGCCGGTCCACCAGTTCGTGCTGGACCACCGGCTGGCGGACGCCGGGCTGAACAACTACTGGGGCTACAACACCATCGGCTTCTTCGCCCCGCAGAACACCTACTCCTCGCTGGGCGACCGGGGCCAGCAGGTCCTGGAGTTCAAGACGGCGGTGCGGGCGCTGCACGCCGCCGGCATCGAGGTGATCCTCGACGTGGTCTACAACCACACCGCCGAGGGCAGCCACCTGGGGCCGACGCTGTCCTTCCGGGGGCTCGACAACGCGTCGTACTACCGGCTCAGCGACGACAAGCGCTATTACATGGACACCACCGGCACCGGCAACTCGCTGCTGATGCGCAGCCCGCACGTGCTCCAGATGATCATGGACTCGCTGCGCTACTGGGTCACCGAGATGCACGTGGACGGGTTCCGCTTCGACCTCGCGGCGACGCTGGCCCGGCAGTTCCACGAGGTGGACCGGCTGTCGTCCTTCTTCGACCTGGTGCAGCAGGACCCGGTGGTCAGCCAGGTCAAGCTGATCGCCGAGCCCTGGGACGTCGGGGAGGGCGGCTACCAGGTCGGCAACTTCCCGCCGCTGTGGGCCGAGTGGAACGGCAAGTTCCGCGACACGGTCCGGGACCTGTGGCGGGGCGAGAACGCCACGCTGGCGGAGTTCGCCTCCCGGCTGACCGGCTCCTCCGACCTCTACCAGGACGACGGCCGCCGCCCGCTGGCCTCCATCAACTTCGTCACCTGCCACGACGGCTTCACCCTCCACGACCTGGTCTCGTACAACGACAAGCACAACGAGGCCAACGGCGAGGACAACCGCGACGGCGAGAGCCACAACCGCTCGTGGAACTGCGGCGAGGAGGGCGAGACCGATGATCCGGACATCCTGGCCCTGCGCGGCCGCCAGCTGCGCAACTTCATCGCCACGCTGATGCTCTCGCAGGGCGTGCCCATGCTCTCCCACGGCGACGAGTTCGGCCGCACCCAGCGCGGCAACAACAACGCCTACTGCCAGGACAACGAGCTGGCCTGGGTGAAGTGGCCGGAGGCGGACGACACCGGGGCGCAGCAGCTGCACGAGTTCATCCGCACCATGGTCTGGCTCCGCCGCGACCACCCGGTCTTCCGCCGCCGGCGCTTCTTCCACGGCCGCCCGGTGGAGGGCACCCACGACGAGCTGTCCGACATCGCCTGGTTCACGCCCGAGGGCGAGGAGATGGCCCAGCGGGACTGGCAGGCGGCGCACGCCAAGTCGCTGGCGGTGTTCCTCAACGGCAGCGCGATCTCCGAGCCGGGGGCGCGCGGCGAGCGGATCACGGACGACTCCTTCCTGCTGCTGGTCAACGCGCAGGCCGAGGAGATGGAGTTCGTGGTCCCGATGGACCACGGCAACGAGTGGCAGCTGATCGTGGACACCGGCCGGCCCGAGGGCGTGGAGCCGGGCAGCGGGGAGAAGGTCACGGCGGGCGACCGGCTGGTGCTGACCGACCGGAGCATGGTGGTGTTGCAACGGCCGGCGTAATCGGCGGCCCGATGTGATCGTAGGACCGTGCGGCGGGGTACGCACTCCTGCATGACCCCGCCGACGGCCGCCGTGCCCACCGCCACCTACCGGCTGCAGCTGCAACCGGACTTCACGTTCGCCGATGCCGAGGCCGCGGTGCCCCGCCTCGCCGCGCTCGGCGTCTCCCATCTGCACCTGTCCCCGGTGCTCCAGGCAACGCCCGGCTCCACGCACGGGTACGACGTGGTCGACCACACCCGCGTCAGCCGGGAGCTGGGCGGCGAGGAGGGGCTGCGAGCGCTGTCCCGGACCGCCCGGGAGCACGGCCTCGGCCTGATCCTGGACACCGTGCCCAACCACATGGCGGTCCCCGTTCCGGAACACCTCAGCCGGCCGCTGTGGTCGGTCCTGCGGGAGGGGACGGACTCCCCCTACGCCCGGTGGTTCGACATCGACTGGGCGGCGCTGGACGGCAGGCTGCTGATGCCGGTGCTGGGCGCCCCGCTCGACGAGGTGCTGGACCGGCTGGCCGTCGAGGACGACGAAACGCTCGGCGAGCCGGTGCTGCGCTACTACGACCACGCCTTCCCGCTGCGCGCCGGCACCCGGGGGCTGCCGCTGCGCGAGCTTCTGGACGCCCAGTGGTACCGGCTGGCCCACTGGCGGGAGGCCAGGACCGATCTCAACTACCGGCGCTTCTTCACCATTTCCGACCTGATCGCGGTCCGGGTCGAGGACCCGGAGGTCTTCGACGCCACCCACGCCAAGCTGCTGGAGCTGCTGCGGGACGGCGTCGCGGACGGCCTGCGCATCGACCACCCCGACGGCCTCGCCGACCCCGCCGGGTACCTGCGCCGCCTCGCCGCCGCCTCCGGCGGCCGGTGGACCGTCGTGGAGAAGATCCTCGGCCACGACGAGCGGCTGCCCGCCGACTGGGCCTGCGCGGGCACCACCGGGTACGACGCGCTGGACCGGGTCGACGGGCTGTTCGCCGATCCGGCCGGGGTGGAGCGGATCACCGCGGGCTACACCGAGTTCACCGGCCAGGAGGCCGACCGCGGCGGCGAGTGGGGACCCACCGCGCGGCGCGCCGCCTACAAGATCGTGACCCAGGACCTGGCCGCCGAGGTGAGCCGGCTCGGCCGCACCGCCGCCCGCGCGCTGCCCGGCCAGGACCCGGCCGTGCTGCGCCGGGCCATCCGCGAGGTGCTGGTCCGGCTGCCGGTCTACCGCCCCTACGTCGTGCCGGGCCAGGACGCGCCCGCCGAGGCCGTCGAGCTGCTGGAGACCGCGGCCCGCGAGGCGGCGGTGCCGGGAGCGGCGGAGATCCGCGACCTCGCGCTCGGCGCGGACGCCGGCTTCGCGGTCCGCTTCGCCCAGGTCGCCTCGGCGCTGCACGCCAAGGCCGTCGAGGACACCGCCTTCTACCGCTGGTACCCGCTGCTGCCGCTGAACGAGGTTGGCCGCGACCCGGCCCACCCCACCACCACCCCCGAGGAGTTCCACGCCTTCTGCGCCCGCCTGCAGCGCGACTGGCCGGCGACCGGCACCGTCCTGTCCACCCACGACACCAAGCGCAGCGCCGACGTCCGCGCCCGGCTGGCCGCGATCTCGGAGCACCCGGAGCTGTGGGGGTCCTGGCTGCGCCGCGAATCGGACCGCCTGCGGGCCCACTTCACCCGCGCCGGCATCGCGCTCGTCGACCGGCACGCCGAGTACCTGGCCTGGCAGTACGCGGTGGTCTTCTGCAGCTACGGCGCCGAGGAGGTGGTCGCCGCGACGCTGCTGAAGTCGGAGCGCGAGGCGGGGCTGCGCACCAGCTGGACGGAGCAGGACACGGCGTACGAGAAGCGGCTCGACACCTTCGCGCGCGAGCTGATCACCGGACCCGCCTACTACGCGACCGCCGACATCTCGCGCGCGATCGAGGCCCCGTCCCAGGTCAACCGGCTGGGCGCGGTGCTGCTGCAGCTGACGATGCCGGGCGTGCCGGACATCTACCAGGGCGACGAGCACCCCCAGCTGCTGCTGGTGGACCCCGACAACCGCCGTCCCTACCAGCCCTCGGACCGCCGGGACGGCCCGAAGGAGCAGGTGACGACCGCCGCGCTGCTGCTGCGCCGCGAGCACCCCGACTGGTTCGGCGCGGAGGCCGCCTACGAGCCGCTGGCCGCCGCCGGCCCGGCCGCCGCGCACTGCGTCGCCTTCGTCAGGACCGGCCGGTCGATCACCGCCGTCACCCGCCTCTCGCACCGCCTGGAGCAGGCCGGCGGCTGGCGCGACACCGAGCTGACCCTGCCGCCGGGCGACTGGACCGACCGGCTGACCGGTGCCCTCCACCGGGGCACGGTGCCCGTCGCGGAGCTGTTCGCGACCAACCCGGTGGCGCTGCTCACGTCGTAGGGCCGCCGGCCAGGGCTCCCCGGCCGGCGCCGGGGAGCCGGCTGCCCGGCGGGGTCGCGGGCCGGCCGGGCAGCGGAGACGGGACGTCCCGCCGTTCCGCCGCCACTCATGCCTGCCGGGTCGGCAGGCATATCACCTGGCGCAGGTTGACGTGCGCGGGCCGGCTGGCGACGAACCCGATCAGGTCGGCGACATCGTCCGACGCCAGGGTGCCGATCGCGTCGTACATGCCGCCGAGCTGCTCCGCCAGCTCCTGGTTGTCGATGTACTGCCCCAGCTCGGTGTCGGTCAGCCCGGGCCCGATGTTGGCGACGCGGACGTCGCGCGGCCCGAGTTCGGCGCGCAGCGTCGCCGACAGGTGGGTCAGGGCGGCCTTGGCCGTCCCGTAGACGGCGTAGGCGACCTGGACTTCGGCTACGAGACGCTGGCGCTGCCCGGCGACCCGGACCAGACGCTGGTCGTGTACACCTGCGCGCCCGGCTCCACGACGGCCGAACGGCCGGCGCTGCGCGCCAGTTGGACCACCGAGCAGGCCGTCCGCTCGCGGTAGCCGCCCCCACCCCGTCCCACCTCGGAAAACGGAACTCAGAAGTCCGCCCCAGGGCTTCTCCGTTCCGTTCCCGCGCGCGCCGGCGATCACCCATACTCACCGGCGTGACCACCGACGCCACCCCCTCCGCCGCCGCCTCCGCCGACGAGGAGGAGACCCTGCGGGTCAGCCCGCTGGAGCTCTTCTTCGACCTCGTCTTCGTCTTCACCATCACGCAGCTCACCGGCAGCCTCGCCCACCACCTCGACGGGGGCGGGCTGCTGCGGGTCGTGATCATGCTCGCGCTGATCTGGTGGATGTACGACGCGTTCATCTGGCTCACCAACGCGATGCCGCCCACCACCCACGCCCGGCGCGCTCTGATGCTCGCCGGCATGACCGGCTTCCTGATCATCTCGCTGGCGATCCCGCACGCCTTCGACGGGAGGGGCGTCGTCTTCGGCCTCGCCTACCTCTTCGTCATCGCCGTGCACTGCGGCACCTTCGCCGCATCAGGCGTCCCCCTGAGCTCGGTGGCCCGGATGGGCGGGCTGAACGTGCTCAACGCCACCCTCGTCGTCATCGGCGGGTACCTCCAGGGAGGCACCCAACTGGGCCTGTGGACGGTGTCGCTGGCCCTCCTGCTCGCCACGCCCCGGCTGGTCGGCCTGGGCGAGTTCACCATCCGCTGCGGGCACTTCGTCGAGCGGCACGGCCTCATCATGATCATCGCGTTCGGCGAGTCCGTGATCGCGATCGGCGTCGGCGTGGGCGAGGCGCCGCTCACCGCCGGACGGGTCAGCGCCGCCGTCCTGATGCTCTGCGTCGGCCTCGGGCTGTGGTGGGCGTACTTCGGGCACGGGGACGACGAGCGGGGCGAGCACGCCCTCGCGCTCCTGCCCGCCGCCCAGCGCAACTTCGCCGCCGTGCGGATCTACAACCTGGGCCACTACGGCCTGCTGCTCGGCGTCCTGCTCTTCGCCGCGGGCGTCAAGTCCGCCGTCGCGCACGCGGGCGGCCACCTCGACGGTGCCCCGGCCTGGGCGCTGGCGGGCGGCATCGCGCTCTTCCTCACCGCCGACGCCGCCGACCGCCACGCCCTCGGGCTCCGGCCGGTCCTCCCCCGGCTCTGCGCCGCGGGCCTGCTCGCCGCCACCGTCCCGCTCGGCACCGGCATCAGCGCGCTCACCCAGATCGGGGCCGCCGTCCTGGTGCTGGCGCTGTGCTTCGGCTACGAGGAGGTGACCGCGCGCGCCGCGTCCGTGCCGGCCGGCACCGTCCACGCGTAGCGGCGCTTCTCCCGGGAGGTGGCGCCGAGCCGGTCGTAGAACCGGATGGCGCCCTCGTTCCAGACCGGGGTGTTCCACTGCACCTCCTCCAGGCCCAGCGCCGCCGCCTCGGCCGCGACCGCGTCGATGAGCCGCCGGCCGAGGCCCAGGCCGCGGTGGTCGCCGTCGAGGAACAGGCAGTCCATGTGCAGGTACTCGTGGCCCGACCAGGTGGCGAACTCGGGGGTGCAGGTCGCGTAGCCGGCCAGCGAGCCGTCCCCCAGCTCCGCCACGAGGCAGATCAGCCGGGGCTCCGCACGGTCGAAGAGCGCGTCGGCGAGCCGTTCCGCGAAGCCGGCGGCGGGCGGGTCGGCCTGCTCGTAGACGGCGTGGGCGATGGCGAGTTCCGCGACGCGGGGCAGGTCGGACCTGGTGGCGTGCCGGACGACGGGTACTGCCTGGCGCTGGATCATCCCGCCAAAGTAGTCCCTGGACAGCCCCGTCGGGACCGGGCTACGGTGGGGGCACGCCCGTGATCATCATCGGAAGGAGGCGAGAGCGATGTCCACCACGACCTGCCCGCGCTCCCGCCCCGCCGTCCGGGCGTCCCACATCTGATCGGGAGCGCACCACTCTCCCGAAGGATCCCCATGCCTGATCCGGTCATCCGTCCGCTCGTCGCGGGCGAGGCACCTCTCTTCCACTCCCTCGCCGACCCCGGCCTCGTCGGCCGCGCCATCCTCGGCGAGCCGTACCGCATGGTCGCCGACGGCGGCGACTACCGCCCCGACTGGACCTGGGTGGCGCTGCGCGACGGTGTCGTCGTGGCGCGCGCCGCCTGGTGGGGCGGGCCCGACGACGAGCAGCCGAAGGCGCTCGACTGGTTCGACTTCGCCGACGGCGAGGCCGACGCGGCGGTGCGGCTGCTCCGGGAAGCCCCGCTGTACGGCGAGTACGACCTGCTGCTGCCGCCCGGCTGGCGCGGGCAGCCGGAGGTGCTGGCCGCCGCCCGCGCCCGCATCGACGCGGCGACCGGAGCCGGCCTCAAGCAGCTCGTCGAGCGCTACCGCTACACCTGGACCCCGGACGACCCGCTGCCCGCGCGCACCGGCCGCCTGGAGTACCGCCCGGAGCCCGACGACGCGGCGGTCCTGGACGTGCTGCTGCGCGTCCAGGAGGGCACCCTGGACGCGCACGACCTCGAGGAGATCGCCAAGAGCGGCCGTGAGGCCGCCGCCCGGGAGACGCTGGACCTCTTCCACTGGTTCCCCTCGCCGCGCGAGTGGTGGCGGCTGGCCTGGACGCCCGGCGGCGAACTGGTGGGCATCCAGGTCCCGGCCCGCAACCCGGCGGGGTTCGTCATCGGGTTCATCGGCGTCCTGCCGGAGCAGCGCGGCCACGGGTACGCCTACGACCTGCTGGTCGAGTGCACCCACGACCTCGTGGAGCAGGGCGCGGACCGCATCGCGGCCGCCACCGACCAGGGCAACTTCCCGATGGCGGCGAACTTCACGAAGGCCGGCTACCCCGTCTCCCAGGAGCGGATCAACTTCGTCTGACCGGACCGCCGGGCGGCCGGGCCCTGGTGCCCGGCCGCCCGCGAAAACGTAGGGTGCGAAGGTCCGCGCCGATCGCCGAGATCACCGCGGACCGGTGGACGTCCCCGGCGGAGCAATCGGAGGAGCCGTAAGTGCTGTTCGAGGTGTGGGCGCCGAACGCGGCGCGCGTCGAGGTAGTGACCGGGGAGCGCACGCACCCCCTGGCACCGGATCCGGACCGCGCCGGCTGGTGGCGCGCCGACGCGCCGGCCGGCCCCGACGGCCGGTACGCGTACCGGCTCGACGGCGGGGCCCCGCTGCCGGACCCGCGCTCGCGCCGCCAGCCCGACGGGCCGGACGGCGCGAGCGCGGTCGTGGACCACGACGCCTTCGACTGGGCGCTGCCGTGGGAGGGCCGGCCGCTGCCGGGCGCGGTGCTGTACGAGCTGCACGTGGGCACGTTCACCCGCGAGGGCACCTTCGACGCCGCGATCGGGCGGCTGCCGCACCTGGCCGCGCTGGGGATCACCCATGTGGAGCTGATGCCCGTCTGCCCGTTCCCCGGCACCCACGGCTGGGGCTACGAGGGCGTGTCGCTGTGGGCCGTCCACGAGCCCTACGGGGGACCCGACGGGCTCAAGCGGTTCGTGGACGCGGCCCACGCGCACGGCCTCGGCGTGGTCCTGGACGTGGTCCACAACCACCTCGGCCCCTCGGGCAACTACCTCCCGCTGTTCGGCCCGTACTTCACCGACCGGCACCACACGCCGTGGGGCGACGCCGTCAACCTCGACGCCCCGGGCTCGGACGAGGTCCGCGCGTTCCTCGTCGGCAGCGCGCTGGCCTGGCTGCGCGACTACCACCTGGACGGGCTGCGGCTGGACGCCGTGCACGCGCTCGTCGACACCCGGGCCCGGCACTTCCTGGAGGAGCTGTCGGCGGCGGTCGACGCCCTGTCGGAGTCGCTCGGCCGCCCGCTGTTCCTGATCGCCGAGTCCGACCTGAACGACACCCGCACCACCACCCCCCGCGAGGCGGGCGGCCTGGGCCTCGCCGCGCAGTGGAACGACGACCTCCACCACTGCCTGCACACCGCGCTGACCGGTGAGTCCCAGGGCTACTACGCCGACTTCGCGCGCGAGCCGCTGGCCGCGCTCGCCAAGACCCTGACCCGCGTCTTCTTCCACGACGGCACCTACTCGTCGTTCCGCGGCCGGGGCCACGGCCGCCCGGTGGACCGGGCCGCGACCCCGGCGCACCGCTTCCTGGCCTACTCGCAGACCCACGACCAGATCGGCAACCGCGCCACCGGCGACCGGCTCACCCCGGACCGGCTCGCGCTCGCCGCGGCGGTCGTGCTGACCTCGCCCTTCACCCCGATGCTCTTCATGGGTGAGGAGTGGGGTGCGGGCACGCCCTGGCAGTTCTTCACCGACCACGACGACGCGGAACTCGGCGCGGCCATCACCCGGGGCCGGCGCCGCGAGTTCGCGGAGCACGGCTGGGCCGAGGAGGACGTCCCCGACCCCCAGGACCCCGACACGCGGCTGCGCTCCTGCCTGGACTGGACGGAGCCGGACCGCGAACCGCACGCCCGGCTGCTCGGCTGGTACCGCGAGCTGATCGCGCTGCGCGCGGCCGAGCCGGAGCTGACCGGGGCCGGGCTGCTGACCCCGCCGCCCGACATCGGCATCGCCGGCGGGATCCTCACCGTGCGCCGCGGGCGCTTCCTGACGGCGGTGAACTTCTCGGACGAACCGGCGGAGGTCCCGCTGTCCGGCCCGTTCGCCGACCGGACGGCGGCCGTCGCGGTCGCCGCCGCCTGGCTCCCCGGCGACCCGCCGGGCCCGGACCGCGTGCTGCGGCTGCCCGGCCGCGCGGCCGTGGTGCTGCGCAGTACGGTGGAGGGGTGAGCGAGTGCTACGCCGATCCCGGCGAACCCGAGCCGGCCCCCGCCCCGCCCGCCGTGGCGGACGGGCCGCGCGCCGACTGCGTGCTGTGCGGCAAGCCGACGGAGTACCCGGCCGAGCGGCCCGGCATGACGATGTGCCCGGTCTGCGAGTGGCTGGAGGCGCAGCGCACGGCCTGCTCGGGGTAGCGTCTGCCCACGGTCAGCTCGTCAGCAGCCGCGCCCGGCACTCCTCGACGTCGAAGTCGCCCTTCGGGTACTGCGGGTCCATCAGCTCCAGGTGCTCCAGCAGCAGCTTGCTGACCGCCCAGTTGCGGTACCACTTGCGGTCGGCGGGGACCAGGTACCAGGGGGCCGCGTCGGTGGAGCACTTCTCCAGCGCGACCTCGTACGCCTTCTGGTAGTCGGGCCACAGGGCCCGCTCCTCGATGTCGCCGACGTTGAACTTCCAGTGCTTCTCCGGGTTGTCGAGCCGCTCCAGCAGCCGGTCGCGCTGCTCGTCGTGCCCGATGTGCAGGAAGACCTTGACGATGGTGACGCCGTCGTCGGCCAGCGACTGCTCGAAGGCGTTGATGGTCCGGTAGCGCTTGGACCAGGTGGCGCGCGGCACGAGGTTGCGGACGCGGACGATCAGCACGTCCTCGTAGTGCGAGCGGTCGAAGATGCCGATCTCGCCGGGGCGGGGCAGCGCGCGGCGGATCCGCCACAGGAACGGGTGCTGCTTCTCCTCGTGGGTGGGCGCCTTGAAGGCCCGGAACCGCAGCCCGGACGGGTTGAGGTGGCCGACGACGTGCTTGACCGTGCCGCCCTTGCCGGAGGTGTCCATGCCCTGCAGCACGATCAGCAGCGCACGGGGATCACCCGTCGTGCTCTGCGCGAAGAGCCGCTCCTGCAGCTCGGCGAGGCGTACGCCCATCTCCGCGGTCTCGGCGAGCGCCTGCTTCTTGCCGGCCGGGCCGCCGGGGGTGCCGGAGGAGTCGTGCGCCCGCAGCCGGACCGGTTCGCCGCCCGGGGCCACCCGCAGCAGCGAGCGGAGGTCCGCGACGGGGCCGGCCCCGGCACCGTCGCGCCCGGCGTCCTTGCCCCGCTTGTCGTCCTTGCCGTGCTTGCCTGCCTTGCCGCTCTTGCCGTGCTTCCCGTCCTTGGCCATGGCCTGATCTTGCGACGGATCAGGCGGAGGCGCCAGCTCCGGGAAGTCGCTTCGCGTCGCGGGCGAGCGCGGTGAGGCGGGATATGGCCCGGAAGTACTTCTTGCGGTACCCGCCGGCCAGCATCTCCGCGCTGAAGATCTGGTCGAACGGGGTTCCGGAGGCCGCCACGGGCACCTCGCGGTCGTACAGCCGGTCGGCGAGCACCACCAGCCGCAGCGCGGTGGCCTGGTCGGTCACCGGCCGCACGCCGCGCAGGAAGACGGCGTCGACGCCGTCGCACAGCGCGCCGTAGCGGCTGGGGTGGACCCGCGCCAGGTGGTCCAGGAGTGGGCCGAAGTCGTCCAGGGAGGCTCCCGGCGTGCGGTCGGCGGCCTCGGAGACCTGCCGGTCGGTCCAGGGGGCCGGCGCCTCGGGCAGCCCGCGGTGCCGGTAGTCCTGGCCGTCGATGCGCAGCGGCAGGAAGCGGGAGGACAGCCCTTGGATCTCCCGCATGAAGTCGGAGGCGGCGAAGCGGCCCTCGCCGAGCTTGCCGGGCAGCGTGTTCGACGTCGCGGCGAGCTTGACGCCCGCGTCGGCGAGCTTGCCGAGCAGGGAGGAGACCAGCACCGTGTCGCCCGGGTCGTCGAGCTCGAACTCGTCGATGCAGACCAGCCGGTGGCCGCCGAGGGCCTGTACGGCCTGCTGGAAGCCGAGCGCCCCGACGAGGTTGGTCAGCTCCACGAACGTGCCGAACGCCTTCAGCTCGGGCGGCGCGGGGGTCGCGTGCCAGAGCGAGGCGAGCAGGTGGGTCTTGCCGACGCCGTACCCGCCGTCCAGGTAGACCCCGCCGGGCCCGGCGGGGGCCGGGGCCTCGCGGCGGAACCAGCGCTTGCGGCCGCCGCCGACCGCCGTCGCCCCGCCGAGGGTCGCCGCGAAGCCGCTGAGCGCCTTCACCGCGTCCGACTGGCTGGGCTGATCGGGGTCCGGGAGGTAGTTGTCGAAGCGGACGGTGTCGAAGCGCGGCGGCGGCACCATCTCGGCGACCAGCCGGTCCGCGGGCACCTGGGGCGTCCGGCCGCACAGGGTGGCCGGGCCTCCGGCGGTGGCGGCGGAACCGGTGGTCTGGGCGAGGGCGGAAGCAGGGGTTGACACAACCATTCAGCCTAGTCCCCCCGGCACGCGGTGCCACGCCAGTGTGGCGGAGCCCACTCCCGCCCGGGCTCCCGGCGCGGGCGCCCCGGCGGTCCGGTCGTCTCCCCGGAAAGGGCCCCGTGCCAGACTGCGGGGCATGCGCTGCCTGTATCCCGTGCCCAGTGCCCGGCCCGCCCCCGGTGCCGGGAGCCCCGCCGGGCCGGACTCCCGGCCCCCGCAGGACCCCCTGGACTCGCTCGAGGGGCTCGCCGACGCGTACGCGTACCCGGACCGCGCCGCGGGGCCGTACCTGCGGGCGAACATGGTGGCGTCCCTGGACGGGGCCGCGTGGCACGACGGGAAGTCGCAGGGGCTCTCCTCGGCGGCCGACCTGCGGATCTTCGGGACGCTGCGGGCGCTGGCCGACGTGGTGGTCGTCGGCGCCGGAACGGTGCGGCAGGAGGGCTACCAGCCGGCGAAGGCGCGGGAGGTGTTCGCGGAGCGGCGGGCGGCCGCGGGCCAGGGGCCCGCGGCGGCGATCGCCGTCCTGAGCGCGAGCCTGGACCTGGACTTCTCGCTGCCGCTGTTCACCTCGCCGCTGGTCCCGACGCTGGTCCTGACCGGCGCCACCGCGCCCCCCGAGCGGGTCGCGGCCGCCACGAGGGCCGGCGCGGTCGTCGTCACGGCGGGCGACGGGGCCGGCGCCGATCCCGCGCGGGCCGTACGCGAACTGGCGGAACGGGGGCTGACCAGGATGCTGCACGAAGGCGGCCCGAGGTTGCTGGCACAGTTCGCCGCCGCCGGGGTAGTCGATGAGCTGTGTCTGACCATCGCACCGCTCCTGACCGCGGGGGATGCCCCACGGATCATGAACGGTCCGGGCGTCACCGTGCCCGAACGTTTCTCTCCGGCCTTGATCCTCGAAGAGGACGGATTCCTGTTCACCCGTTACACCCGCGGCTGACAATCCGCGGAATATACCGTTCCGTTTACTGTCGTGCGGGAACACTTACCCCGCGTGCCCCGCACGATGTCCGGGCAGGATGGTTCCTGTGCCGGCCCGGTGGCCCACGAGAAAGAAGGACGCGTCCGTGTTCACGACCGTACTCATGATCGAGAAGCCGCTCGCCCCCGCCGATGTGGAACTGGTGACCACACTCCACGGCGACGAGCCCGTCTCCTTCGTCGTACTCATGCAGCCGCGCGGCGACCAGGACCGGCTTCTGCGGGCCGTGGACGACGTCGCCCTCGGCTACCTGGACGACGCAGCCAAGGAACACGAGGTGCCCGAAGGGCAGGAAGCCACGCTTCCGGCCGAGCGGGCCCTGAGCCACTCCCTCGACTCGCTGCGCGCCGCGGGCGCGGAGGCGGTCGGCGAGGTGGTCGAGGACCACCCGCTGGACCTGCTGAAGTCGGTGGTCGAGCAGACGCACGCCGACGAGGTCATCGTGCTGACCGCCCCGCACTTCGTGGAGGAGTTCTTCCACCGCGACTGGACGTCGCGGGCGCGCCACAAGGTGGGCGTCCCGGTGCTGAAGCTCTTCGCGCAGCACGACTGACGCGCCCCGCGAGCCCGCCCGCGCGACCCCGGCCGCTGTCTCGGCCGGGGTCGCGCTGTCGCGCTGCGGCGCTGTCGCCCTGTCGCGCTGTGCGTGTCAGGCGCGGGCGGCGCCGGCCGGGGAGGCGGCCAGCCGGCCGTCCGCCATGTCCAGCAGGCGGTCGGCGCGGTCCATGATCGCCCGGTCGTGGGTGACCATGACGGTGGCCGTGCCGTGCTCGGCGGTGACGCGGGCCAGCAGGTCGACGATGCGCGCGCCGCGCTCGTGGTCCAGGGCGGAGGTCGGCTCGTCCACCAGCAGGACCGCCGGACGGCCGAAGAGCGCGCGGGCGATGTTCACCCGCTGGCGCTCCCCGCCGGAGAGCTGGTGCGGCCGGCGGGCGCGCTTGGCCGCGTCCAGCCCGACCGAGTCCAGCAGCGCACCGGCCCGCTCGCGGGCCGCGCGCACCCGCCCGCCGCGCAGGTGCTCGACGACGAGCAGCTGCTCCAGCGCGGTCAGCGAGGCGATGAGGTTCGACTGCTGGAAGACGATGCCGACGCTCTCCCGGCGCAGCGCGGTGCGCTCCCGGCCGCTGAGCCCGGCGGTGTCCCGGCCCGCGACGACGACCTGCCCCGAGTCGGGCCGCAGCAGCGTCGCGGCCACCGCCAGCAGGCTGGACTTGCCGGAGCCCGACGGGCCGGCGACCGCCACCAGTTCCCCCGCCGCGACCTCCAGGGAGACGGCGTCGAGCGCGGTCAGCCGGCGGTCGCCGTCCGGGTAGGTGAGGCGCACGGAGTCGAGCGTCAGGGCGGTCATCGGTTGGCTCCCAGCGCGGTCAGCGGGTCGACGGAGGTGATGCGAAGGATCGCGAGCGCCGAGCCGGCCAGGCCGAGCAGCACCATGACGGCGACGGGCACCCCGACGGTGGCCGGACCGACCGCGAACGGCACCGCCGACGCGGCCAGCGCGCCGCCCCCGGCGCCGATCGCGCCGCCGAGCAGCGCTCCGCCGCCGAGTACGGCCAGCGCCTGCGCGAGCGCGTCGCGCACCAGGTAGCCGCCGCTCGCTCCGACGGCCTTGAGCACCGCCACGTCGGGCTTGCGCTGCACCGTCCAGACCGTGAAGAACGCGCCGGTCACCAGGGCGCTCACCGCGAACAGGAAGACCTGGATCAGCTGCAGGCTCAGGTGCTCGGCCCGGTACCCGTCGATCCCCGCGAGCGCGTCGCCGCGCCCGACGGCCCGGGTCCCCTGCGCCGCGTCGACCGCCCCGAGCGCCGCCCCCGACTGCCGGACGGCGAGCACGGTGGGCTGCCGCTGCCCGCTGACCTGCTGCCAGGTGGCGAGGGTGGTCCAGACGGTCGCGGCGTGCGCGTACGAGCGGGTGGCGGTGATCCCCGACACCGTCAGCCGCTCGGTGCCGAGCCCGAGCGTCCCGCCGGGGCCCACGCCGTACGCGTCCGCGACCGACGCGCTCACCGCGACCTGCCCGTCGCGCGGGGCGCTGCCGGAGAGCAGCGGCGGCAGCAGCTCCGCCGAGCCGCCGAACAGGCTCACCGAGCCCGCGGCGGCGGCTCCCGCGGCCCGGGTCATCGCGACCCCGAGCGGCTGCGCCGAGTCGACGCCGGGGGCGGCGGCCCAGGCCGCGGCCTGGGCGGGGCTGATCGTGCTGCTGCTGAACGACACCTCGGCGGCGGCCCCGGCGGGGGCACCGAACACGATGGCGCCGGCCGGCAGCTCGTCGACGGCCGACGACGCGTCACGGCCGAGGCCGCCGGTCAGGCCGGCGAGGAAGACGACGAGCGTGGTGATGAGCGTGACGACCACGCCCATGAGGGCGAACCGCCCCTTGGCGAACCTGATGTCACGGAGTGCGACGAACACTTTCTGGACCCTCCTGGGTCGGACTGCCTGCGTCCCTCCAGGCTGTCCGGCCGGGCCGCTCCCGCCATCAGGGAGAGGAGCGGCCCCGGAATCCATCGAAAGGTTGATGCCGCGGCCCCGCCCCGGGCGCCCGGCCCCCCGTACCCTTGGTGAATGTGAGCAACTCCGGCATATCCCTGTCCCCGGGCGGGCCCATGGGCAGCCGCACGCCCGAGGACACCCCCGCGCTGCGCCTGATGCGCGCGGCCCTGCACGGCACGTTCCTCGTGCTGCTCGCCGTGGCGCTCGGTCCCGTGGCGTTCGGCGAGGGGCCGGGGGCGCTGCTGGCGCCGGGCCTGCTGCTCGGGCTGGTCTACGGCGCCGGCGTGCTGCGCGAGCGCCGGGAGCCCTCGCGGTCCTGGGTGCTGGGCTGGCTGGCCGCCGTGACCGTCCTGTGGGTCGGGCTGCTGCTCGCCGACCGGGACTTCAGCTACCTCGCCTTCCCGCTCTTCTTCCTGTACCTGCACCTGCTGCCGCCGCGCTGGTCGGTGCCGGCCGTCGGCGCCGCGACCGCCCTGATCGTCGTCGTGCAGGCGCGGGGCCCCGACGGGCTCACCGCCGCGAAGGTCATCGGGCCGTGCGCGGGCGCGGCCGTCGCGGTGCTCACGGCGTTCGGGTACGCGGCGCTGTACCGCGAGAGCCGGCAGCGCCAGCGGCTGATCGACGAGCTGACCCGGGCGCGGGACGAGCTGGCGGCCTCGCAGCGCGAGGCGGGCCGGCTGGCGGAGCGCCAGCGCCTGGCCCGGGAGATCCACGACACGCTCGCGCAGGGGCTCTCCAGCATCGTGCTGCTGGCCCGCGCGGCGGACAGCGCGCTGCTGCCCGGCGGCGCGGGCGCGGGGACGGCGAGGACGCGGATCCAGGAGGCCGGGCGCACCGCGTCGGAGAACCTCGCCGAGGCCCGCCGCTTCGTGCGCGACCTCACTCCGCCCGCCTTGCAGGACGCCGCCCTGCCGGAGGCGCTGCGCCGCATCACGGACGGCTTCGGCTCCGGGCCGCAGGCGTCCCCGCACCCGGCCCCGGAGGCCGTCTTCCGGCTGGACGGCGACCCGTACCCGCTGCCCATCGAGGCGGAGATCGCCCTGCTGCGGCTCACCCAGGAGGCGCTGGCCAACGTCTCCCGGCACGCGCGGGCCCGCCACGCCGCCGTGACGCTGGCCTTCCTCGACGGGCAGGTGACGCTGGACGTGTACGACGACGGGGTCGGCTTCACCCCGCAGGCCCCCGGCGCCCCGCGGCGGGCGGCGGGCGGGCGCGTCTCCTTCGGCCTGCACGGGATGCGCGAGCGTATCGCCGCGCTCGGCGGCACGCTGACCGTGGAGTCCGCGCCCGGCGAGGGCACGGCCGTCGCGGCGGCGCTGCCGGTGCCCGGGAGCGGCACGGCGGTCGGGGAACCCGGCGCGGAACCGGCGCTGGTCGCGGTGGAACGGTGATCCGCATCCTGATCGTCGACGACCACCCCGTGGTGCGGCGCGGGCTGCGCGCCATGGTCGACGACCTGCCGGAGCTGGAGGCGGTCGGCGAGGCGGCCGACGGCGCCGAGGCGCTGCGGCTGCTGGCGGACGAAGCCGCCCCGCGCCCCGACGTGGTCCTCATGGACCTGCAGATGGGCACCGGGATGCACGGGGTGGAGGCCACCCGGCGGATCACCGCGCTCCCGGACCCGCCCGCCGTCCTCATCCTGACCACGTACAGCACCGACGCCGACATCCTGGCGGCCGTCGAGGCGGGCGCCACCGGCTACCTGCTCAAGGACGCGCCCCCGGAAGAGGTCGCCGCCGCCGTCCGCTGCGCCGCGCGGGGCGAGACCGTCCTGGCGCCGCCGGTCGCGGCCCGGCTGCTGGGCAGCGTCCGGTCGGGGCGGCCGGGCCTGTCACCGCGCGAGGGCGAGATCCTGCAACTGCTCGCCGAGGGGCTGGCCAACAAGCAGATCTCCCGGCGGCTGTTCATCAGCGAGGCCACCGTCAAGACCCACCTGGTGCACATCTACGACAAGCTCGACGTCGACAGCCGCACGGGCGCCATCGCGGCCGGCCTCAGCAGCGGCCTGATCCGGGCCTGATCCGGGCCTCCCGGACGGACGCCTCCGCGGTGCCGACGGCGCTGCGCCGGGCGTGCGGCCGGAAGTGCGAGAATCGGGACCGCAGGCAAGCCGTTCGAGACGTCCCGGGAGATCCACGTATGAGCCCCACCATTCCCTCCACGATGGACCGACCGCACTTCATCGGCATCGGCGGAGCCGGAATGTCGGGGATCGCCAAGATCCTCGCGCAGCGCGGCGCCCAGGTCCAGGGCAGCGACGCGAAGGACTCCGAGACGGCCGAGGCGCTGCGGGCCCTCGGGGTCGCGGTGCGGATCGGCCACGACGCCCGGCACCTGGCCGCCGACGCGAGCTGCGTGGTCGTCTCCAGCGCGATTCGCGCGGAGAACCCGGAGCTGGCGGCCGCCGCCGAGCGCGGCATCCCGGTCGTGCACCGCTCCGACGCGCTCGCCGCGCTCATGGACGGCACCCGCCCGATCGCGGTGGCCGGCACGCACGGCAAGACCACCACGACCTCGATGCTCGCCGTCAGCCTCACCGCGCTCGGCCTCGACCCCTCGTACGCCATCGGCGGCGACCTGGACGCGCCCGGCTCCAACGCCCACCACGGCGGCGGCGAGATCTTCGTCGCGGAGGCGGACGAAAGCGACCGCAGCTTCCACAAGTACGCGCCCGAGGTCGCGATCGTCCTCAACGTGGAGCTGGACCACCACGCGAACTACGCGTCGATGGACGAGATCTACGACTCCTTCGAGACGTTCGTCGGCCGGATCCGTCCGGGCGGCACGCTCGTCGTCTCCGCCGACCAGGCCGGCGCCGTCGAGCTGACCTCGCGGGTCCGCGACCTCGGTGAGCTGAACATCGTCACCGTCGGCGAGTCCGAGGGCGCCGACCTGCGCATCACCAAGATCAACCAGCGGGGTCTGACGAGCGAGGTCACCGTCCTGCTCGACGGGCGGATGCTCACCTTCACCGTCTCCGTGCCCGGCCGGCACTACGCCCACAACGCGGTGGCCGCGCTCGCGGCCGGCATCGCGCTCGGCACCCCCGCGCGCAACCTGGCCTCGGCGCTCGCCAAGTACACCGGCGTCCGGCGCCGGCTGCAGCTCAAGGGCGAGGCGGCCGGCGTCCAGGTGATCGACTCCTACGCCCACCACCCGACCGAGATGACCGCCGACCTGGAGGCCATCAAGGGCGCCGTCGGGGGCCCCTCCCGGCCGGAGGTCGGGGGAGGGGCGCGCGTGCTGGTGGTCTTCCAGCCGCACCTGTTCAGCCGCACCCGCGAGCTGGGCGTCGAGATGGGCCAGGCGCTGGCGCTGGCCGACGCCTCCGTGGTGCTGGACATCTACCCGGCCCGCGAGGACCCGATCCCCGGCGTCACCAGCGCCCTGATCATCGACGCGGCCACCGCCGCGGGCGCCGACGTGACGGCCGAGCACAGCAAGGACGCGATCCCGGACGTCGTCGCCGGAATGGCGAAGCCCGGTGACCTTGTTCTCACCATGGGCGCGGGTGACGTGACCGACCTCGGTCCGCTGATCCTGTCCCGCCTGGAGAGCCAGAACTGAGGAGCAACGGCATGCCGTACGAAGTCGAGAAGACCGACGAGCAGTGGCGCGAGGAGCTGTCCCCGCAGGAGTACGCGGTCCTGCGGCAGGCCGGCACCGAGCGGCCCTTCGTCGGCGAGTACACCGACACCAGAACCACCGGTGTCTACTCCTGCCGCGCCTGCGGCGCCGAGCTCTTCCGCTCGGACACGAAGTTCGAGTCGCACTGCGGCTGGCCGTCCTTCTACGACCCGGCCGACTCGTCCGCCGTCGAGCTGCTGGAGGACCGCAGCATGGGTGCGGTGCGCACCGAGGTCCGCTGTGCGAAGTGCGGCTCCCACCTGGGCCACGTCTTCGCGGGCGAGGGGTACGCCACCCCGACCGACCAGCGCTACTGCATCAACTCGATCTCGCTGAAGCTCGCCCCGCAGGAGTGAGCCACCGGGAGTGATCACACCGGAACGGGCCGCGTACCCCAGGGGTGCGCGGCCCGTGCCGGTCAGGCATTCAGGCACCTCACATCACGGCGCCTCGCAATGGTCACGTCAAGTCCAACCGGCGCGGCGATGAAGTACCCATGACGACCCTGGAGTCCTTCACCCCCACCGTCCCCGCCCCCTCCCCCGCCGCTCCCGACGCCGCCCGCCCCCGCTACTCCGTCTCGCTGGCCCGGGACGCGGCGGACGTCCGGGCCGCGCAGCGCCTGCGCCACCAGGTGTTCGCCGGCGAGATGGGAGCGCTGCTCGACTCCCCCGAACCCGGCTGGGACATCGACGCCTTCGACGTTCACTGCGACCACCTGATCGTCCGCGAGGACGGCACGGGAACGGTCGTCGGCACCTACCGGCTGCTGCCGCCGGAGCGCGCCGCCGCGGCCGGCCGGCTCTACGCGGAGAGCGAGTTCGACCTCTCCCGGCACGCGGCGATCCGCGGCGACCTGGTCGAGGTCGGCCGGTCCTGCGTGCACCCCGACCACCGCGACGGAGCGGTGATCAGCCTGATGTGGGCGGGCATCGCCCGCTACCTGGTGCGGACCGGCCACAACTGGCTGGCCGGCTGCTGCTCGGTGCCGCTCGCCGACGGCGGGACGGCCGCCGCCGGGGTGTGGGACACCGTGCGGGCCCACAACCTGTCGCCCGAGGAGTACCGGGTCCGGCCGCTGCGCGCCTGGGACCCGACCGGCGTCGAGCGCCCGCGCCCCGGCGGCCGCAACGCCCTGCCGCCGCTGCTGCGCGGCTATCTGCGGCTGGGCGCCTGGGTCTGCGGGGAGCCCGCGCACGACCCGGACTTCGGCGTCGCCGACCTGTACGTCCTGCTGTCGCTGCGCCGGACCGACCCGCGCTACCTGCGCCGCTTCCTCTCGCTCGCCCCCGCGCAATGAGGCTCCTGACGCGCCCGGCACCCGCCGCGCCCCCGCTGTCGGCGCCGCCGGTGCCGCCTCCACCGGCGGGCGTCCCGCACTGGCTGCCGAGCGCGCCCTGCACCCCCGGGCACTGCCTGGCCGGCACCCACCCGGAGGTCGGACGGACCCGGCGCGTCGCGCGCCGCACGGCGGGGATCGCGGTGCTGGCCGTCGGGCTCGCCCTGGCGCCGCTGGTGCGCCGCTGCCGTCCGGACCTGCGGGACCGGCTCACCCGCGCCTGGGCGCGGGCGGTGCCCGCCGCCTTCGGGGTGCGGGTCGACATCCGGGCGTCCGGCACGGCGGCGCGGCTGCCCGCGGGCGGGGTGCTGGTGGTGGCCAACCACATCTCCTGGCTGGACATCCCCCTGGTGGCCGCCGTCCTGCCGGCGCGGATGCTGGCGAAGAGCGAGGTCGCGTCCTGGCCCGTCCTGGGCCCCCTGGTGTCCCGCGGCGGCACCCTGTTCATCGAACGCGACCGGCTGCGGGCCCTGCCCGACACGGTCGCCCGGATCGCCTCGGTGCTGCGCGCCGGCACCCCGGTCGTCGTCTTCCCCGAGGGCAGCACCTGGTGCGGCCGGCGGCAGGGCCGCTTCCGTCCCGCCGTGTTCCAGGCGGCGCTGGACGCGGGCGTCACCGTGCAGCCGGTGCTGATCCGCTACCGGCTCGCGGACGCGGGCCCGGCCACGGCCGCCGCGTTCGTCGGCGAGGACACGCTGCTCGCCTCGCTGCTGCGGGTGACCGCCGCCCGCGGCCTCGTCGCGGAGGTCAGCGTCCTGCCCCCGATCCCGCCCGGCACCCACCCCGACCGGCGCTCACTGGCCCGCGCGGCCGAGCGGGCGGTCACCGGACCCCGACCCGGCCCCGAGGACCGGCACGGCCCCCTCCCGAAAGCCCCGCACGCCACGAACGCCCCGCGCCTCAGCGGCGCGAACTGAGCGCGCAGGCGACCGCGGTCGCCGCGGCGGCCGACGCCGCCGCCACGCACAGGGGCAGCAGCGGCAGCGCGACCGCACCCGTCTGCGAGCCGCTGACCAGCCCCGACACGGCGGCGTTGGCGGGCGAGCCGCCGACGACGAGCACCAGCAGGGCGCTCAGCCCGGAGACCGGGACCGCCCAGCCCGCGCGGCGCAGCACCGGCGGGTTGGTGAGCGCGCCGACCGCGAGGCCGAGCAGCGCGGAGACGAGCGCGGCCAGCAGCCCGGCCGTGACCGCCGCGCCGAGCGGGACCGCGTGCCGGTGGTCGGCGGTGTGCGCGTCGCTGATCACCGCGACGAAGGCCACCCCGGCGGCGCCGAGGAGGCCGGCCGCGCCCAGCGCCGTCAGCACGCACGCCAGGTGCACCCGGCCCGGTCCGGCCGCCGCGGCGGCGCAGGCCCGCGCGGCGGGCGGCTCGCCGGTGACGCACACCCGCACCAGCCAGGCGGCGACGGGGAGCACCCCGGCGGCGGCGAAGGCCAGCGAGTCGAGCAGCGGCTGCCCCGACGAGACCCCGATGGCCAGGATGACGCCGTAGAGCAGCACGGGCGGCAGCCAGCGCTGGGAGCGGACCAGCAGCGCGGCCTGGTAGCGCAGGAGGGCGGTCATCCGGCGTCTCCCCGGGTGTCGGCGGCGCCGACCTGCGGGCCGGCCGGGGAGCCCGGGTCGGGCCGGACGGAACGGATGTGCCAGGGCGGGTCCGCGACGAGCAGGGCGCGCAGCACCGCGTCGGACCCGGGTGCGGGGACGGTGATCCGGAGGTGCCCCGGTGCGGCGGGCAGGTGGCGGGGCGCGCCCGGCAGGGCGGGCGGCGCGCCGGGTCCTGACGCCTCGACGACGACCCGGGGGACGTCCGCTCCCCCGCCGGGGGCCGCGGCGGCGGTGAGCCGGCCGCCCGCGAAGCGGTGGACGGCGGTCGGCTCGCCCGCGAGGCGGCGCGGGTCGTGGTCGACGAAGACGACGGCGCCGCCCGCCGCGACGCGCTCGCGCACCGCCGCGTCGAGGACCGCGCGGGCTGCCTCGTCCAGGCCCGTCCACGCCTCGTCCAGCACCAGCAGCCGCGGCTCGGGGAGCAGCGCCTGGACGACGGCGATCTTCTGCGCGGTGCCCTTGGACAGCTCGTCCATCGGGGTGCGGGCGTGCCCGGCCGCCCCGAACCGCTCCAGCCACTCGGCCGCCCGCCGGGCGGCCGCGGCGCGGCGCAGCCCGTGCACGGCGCCGAGGTGGACGAGGTAGCCGTGTGCGTCGAACGGCAGCGCGGGCGGGAAGCGTTCGGGCACGTAGGCGGTGGCCGGTCGGCCGCTGATCCGCCCGGCGGAGGGCCGGTCGACGCCCGCGACGATCCGCAGCAGTGTCGACTTCCCGCTGCCGTTGGCGCCCTGGACGCGCAGCAGCGCGCCCGGCGGCACCTTCAGGTCCACGTCCCGCAGGACCCAGGGGCCGCGGAGGCCGTAGCGGCGGCCGACGCCGTCCAGCCTCACGTCAGTGGGCGGCCGGCTGGACGGGCTTGGCCTCGCTCGGCCGGACGATGACGAATCCCTCGCCCTCCAGCTTGAGCTGCACCGCCTCCCCGGAACCGCCGCGCAGCATCGAGCCGAAGCTCTGCGAGCGGTGCACGGAGGTCTGCAGGTGGGCGCTCCACCCGACGACCGCGTCGGTGTCGACGAAGACCGGTGACTGCGGGCTGACGGGGATGATGATGGGGTTGCCCTCACAGATCACCCCGAGCCGTCCGTAGCCGGTGAAGACGCTGTTGAACAGGCCGCCGCCGACCATCCCGGC
The DNA here is from genome assembly GCF_040636125.1 of Streptomyces sp. NPDC006733. NCBI lineage: Bacteria > Bacillati > Actinomycetota > Actinomycetes > Kitasatosporales > Streptomycetaceae > Streptomyces > Streptomyces sp. NPDC006733. The sequence continues at coordinate 146,752 of NZ_JBEYJD010000020.1, forward strand.
GCCCTTGACGACCTTGATCTCGTACTCGAGCGTGGTGTCGAAGCAGAGCACGTTGCGGCCGTTGATCGTGATGGCGTCGCCCTTGTCGAGGCTGATGACGAAGCAGTTGGCCGCCTCGTGCGCGAACCACGCCTCGCCCTGGCCGCGCACGGACATCAGGGGCAGTCCCTCGCCGGTGAAGGCGCGCTTGAGGAACTTGCCGACGCCCTGGCCCTTCACCTCGAACTGCAGGTTGCCGCGGAAGGCGATCATCGCGCCCTGGCGGGCGTAACACTCGCCGTTGACCGCGTACTTGATGGACTTGGGGTTCTCCAGCGTCATGCCGGGCTCGGTGGCCGGCTGCGTCATGTTCTCTGCGGCGAAGAGGTCACTGTTCATGATCGCCATCTTCTCGCGGGCGCATCGGTCCGCCAAGGCCCTGACCCCGGCGGCCTGCGGCGGCACCCGGCGCGCCCGCTGTCCGGGGTGGCTTGTTCGCAACTTGACATACCAATCGCCCGGTTTTATTTTGAATGCGGTCGCCCGACTCGGCGTGGACGCGCTGACGACGGCCCGTGGAGGCGGCAAGTGGTCAGACAGGAGCGGGCGGAGTACACGCTGCGGCGGATCGTGCTGGCCGCGGCGGAGCAGTTCGACGGCCTGGGCTACTCCCGGACCAGCCTGGACGCCATCACGAAGGCGGCCGGGGTCTCCAAGGGAGCGTTCTACTTCCACTTCTCCTCGAAGGAGCAGCTCGCCGACGCGGTCCAGCGGCACAGCCGGGACCTCTTCGACGACCTGATGGAGGAACTGGGCCAGTTCGACGGGTCGCCGCTGCAGGCGATCATCGACTCCACCCACGGGCTCACCCGCATGCTGGCGGCGGAGCCCTCCGTCCGCGCGAGCATCCGCATCGCGCGCGAGCGGCCCCGCCGGGAGCCGCCGTCGCCGCTGGACTTCTACCGGGCCTGGCGCGAGGAGATCCGGCAGCTGCTGCGCGCCGCGGCCCTGCACCGGGAACTGCGCCCCGGCCTGGTCCAGACGTCCACCGAGGTGCTGGCCAGCGCCGTGGTCTCCTGCGTGGAGACGCTGTCCTGGCTGGGTGTACCGCCGGACGACGCGTCACGGCGGCTCACGGAGTTGTGGGACATCCTGCTGCCCGCCCTCGCACCCGCGGATCAGGTGGGGCGGTTCAGGACGTCACCGCCTGCGGAATGCGGCGTCCCGTGCCTGCCGACGCCGGCCCGCTAGCGGCGGACCCGGCCGGGGGGTCCGGCGCGAAGACCTCCGGGCTGCCGTCCGCCAGGAAGCGCTGCAGCCGGCGCGGCGGGACGAGGGCGGGCAGCAGCAGCATCCACATGTCCGAGGTGCGCTTGGTCAGGTCCTGACGACCGGTCAGCACCTCCGAGGTGAGCTGCAGTCCCGTCCAGCACCCGACGATGAACTTCGCCACCGAGTCCACGTCGACCTCGGGCTTGACGTCCCCCCTGCCCTGCGCCTGCGCGAGGCAGTTGCGGAAGAGGTCGATCCACGTGATGTACGGGGTGGGGTTGGCGCCGCTCAGCGTGCTCTGCTCGACCACCAGCCGGATGCCGGCGCGCACCCGCTCGTTCTCCTGCAGGCTCTTCGCCATGCTGTGGAGCAGGTCGATCACCGTCTGCACGCCGGGGCGTTCCACGTTCTGGAACGGGCTCCAGACCGCGAACTGCTCGGCGACGATGGCCTCGCGGAGGGCTTCCTTGGAGGCGAAGTGGAAGTAGAGCGCCCCCTTCGTCACCCCGGCCTCCTTGACGATGTCGCTCAGACTCGTCCCCCGGAAGCCCGCGACGTCGAAGGCCCTGGCCGCGCCGTCCAGGATGGCCTCCCTGGTGACTTCCGCGCGTTCCTGTCTGGCCATCACAACCTCCATACATCGAGGGCGGCACCCGATCCGGACTTCCGCCCTGCCTGCCCGTGACCGTGAGCCCTACCGCCATCAATTGTTCCCACACTCCCGTCAAAAAACCAACTAGCTGGTATTGTTTCGCTCGCCACACCAACCGAGCGCCGAGCACATGCTCAACATTTGCCCTGTTCAACACACGTACAGGAGTCCAGATGCGCATGTCCGTTACAGCCGACCGGTCGGCACTTTCCCCAGCTGATAGCGGGGAGCCCGACCTCTTTCTCAGAACAGTGCCCCGTACGTTCGTCCACCGGTCCGCGGTCTCGGAGGTGCTCCTGACGGGCATCCAGGAGACCGGCGAGGACCAGTTCAGGATCGGGGCCCAGTGGCCCCGCAGCCACAGCTATTACGGACCCGTCCGCAGGCGCTGGCACGATCCCGTGCTGCTTGCGGAAACGATTCGCCAGATCGTCCTTCTCATAGCCCACGACGCTTTCGAGCTCCCGCTGGGGTACCACTTCCTCTCCCACAGCACGTCCTACGACCTCGACGTCGACGGGGCGGTCCTGACCGACCGGCCGGCGGACGTCCTGCTCGACGTCCAGTGCCACGGCATCAAGCGCCGCGGAAAGCTGGTCAGCGCGTTCTCGGTCGAGGCGCAGTGCATCCGCGACGGCCGGGTCGTCGGCTCCACGCGGATGGCGCTGAGCTGCGTCTCCGACGCCACGTACCGCAGGCTGCGCGGCGACAAGTCCGACGCGGTGCCGCTGCGGGTCCTTCCGGAACCGGTGGTCCCGGAGATCGTCGGCCGCCGCTGGGAGCACGACGTGGTGCTGGGCGACACGGGTGTCGACCGGGTGTGGACGCTGCGCGCCGACCCCGACCACCCGGTGCTCTTCGACCACCCCGTGGACCACGTCCCCGGGATGGCCGTGATGGAGGCCGCCCGCCAGGCGGCGCTCGCCACCCTCCAGCGGCCAGGCGGCCTCGCGCTCGCCTGCGACGCGACGTTCACCCACTATGTCGAGTTCGACAGTGCCTGCCTGGTGACCGCGACCGTCGAACCGACCGGACAGCTCGGTTCCGACAAGGTCTCGGTCCGCTTCGACCAGGGCGGCGTCACCGCTGCGACCTGCGGTGTCACGGTCCTTGCCGACTGAGCGCGGGACCGTTCTGATCGCCGGCGGCACCGGCTTCATCGGCGGCGCCGTGGTGCGCGAGTTACTGGCACCGAACGGACCGGCGCCCCCCGGCGCGGGCATCCGGGTGCTGTCACGCCGCCCGCTTCCCGGCTGGATGGAAGCCGCGGGAGTACGGCGGGCCGAAGGCGACCTGCGCGACCGGGCCACGCTCCGGGGCAGCTGCGACGGCGCGGATACGGTGCTGCACCTCGCCTCCTACGTGGGAAGGGATCCCGACCTGTGTACAGCAATTAACGACCATGGCACTCGAGCCCTGCTCGAGGAGGCCCACAGCGCCGGAACCGACCGGGTCGTCTACGCCAGTACCGCGTCCGTGTACGGACCGGGGCCCCACCGGGGCTCCACAGAGGCGCAGTTGACGCCCGCGCCGGCCTCGGCCGCCAGCGCGTCACGCAGGCGGGCCGAACAGGCGGTGCTCAGCGGAGGGGGCATCGTCCTGCGGCCCAACCTGGTGTACGGGCCGGGTGACCGGTGGTTCGTCCCCACCCTGTGCCGGCTCCTGCGGAAGGTCCCGGTCTGGCCCGACGGCGGGACGGCCAGGACGTCCCTGATCGCGGTGCAGGACCTGGCCCGGGTGGTCGCCGCCCTGGCCGGCCGCACCGAGCGCCGGGAACTCGACTCCGTCTACCACGTCAACCACCCCCGGCCGACGGTGCTCCGCGCCCTGGTCGCGGAGTTGTCGAGGAACCTGGAGGTGCGCCCGCCGGAGACCGACCTGCCGCACGCGGCGCACCGCGAACTGACCGCACGGGTGCTGCCCGAGCTGTCCGCGCACCAGCACGGCCTGCTCACGCAGGACCACTGGTACGAGAGCGGCCGGATCTGGCAGCACCTCGGGCTCGCGCCCGGACTCGGCTTCGCCGCCGGGTTCGCGGCCAGCGCCCCGTGGTACCGGCGGCACCTGGCCGGACCGAACCGCACCTGAGGGACCGGCGACGCGGAACGGCGCCGGGGGCGATGGCC